>NZ_JBEXNN010000003.1:0-354575 GCF_040611115.1 Streptomyces sp. NPDC003038 | reverse complement strand
AGGATGCGGTGCAACTGGTCGAAGACCCCTGCCTGCTGCCACCGCTCCAGGCGCCGCCAGCAGGTCTGCCCGGAGCCGAAACCCAGCTCAGGGGGGAGGAGTTGCCAGGCGATGTCGTTGCAGAGCACGTACAAGATGCCCTGCAGGCACAGCCGGTCAGCTACCGGTCGCGGCCCTGGTGACCTCGTCGGCCAGGGCGGCAGTAGCGGCTCGATCAGTGCCCACAAGTCGTCGTCCACGATCCACGGCCGAGTACTTACACCATCACGAACGGCCGAATCGTCACACCGGTCACGGCTGACCAGAGCGTTCCATCAAAATCGTGTTACGCGCTCTTAAGGAACTCCAGAGCGCGAGTTCTTCCGACAGTGTGCTACCGGCTGGCGACGATCTGTACTACCCGCACGAACTCAGTGTCCAGGGCTCGCCGGAGCACCGTCCGATCAACGGGCATTGGGGGAAGTGCGACGGGATGACATCGGGCCAGGTGATCGCAACCAGTCGAGCGCGCCGGCTTCGCGCATCGGCCCAACGGGCAACCCTGGCGCCCGCGTTCGGCGTCCCTCACACCACAGGGGCACAAGCCCCTCGGTGATCTGGAGGCCATACCCATGAAGCAGCGGGTCGCACGTACCGCCTCACTCGCTCTGGCCCTGGCCGCAGCCGTGGGAGCGGCCACGCTCACCCCGTCCGCGCACGCGGCGCAAACAGAACGCGGACACGAGGCGACTCGGACCGCCCTTCACGCTCTGGTCGAGAAGGGCGGACTGCCCGGTGTGGCGGCCAAGACCCAGGACGGCACGGGGAGGTGGTTCGGCTCGGCTGGTTACGGGGACACTGCCACGGGCCGCAAGCGTTCGGCCGGCGACCACTTCCGCGGGGCCAGTATCACCAAGACGTTCATCGCGACCGTCCTGCTCCAACTCGAAGCGGAGGGTAGGCTGAGCCTGGATGACACCGTCGAGACATGGCTGCCCGGTTTGGTGCGGGGCAACGGGTACGACGGCAGCGCGATCACTCTGCGCCAACTCCTCAACCACACCAGCGGCATCGTGAACTACACCGACGATCGCGCCTTCCTGCACAATGCCGCCGGCCCCGGCTTTCCAGAGCACCGGTATGACACCCACACGCCCGAGGAACTCGTGGCGATCGCGCTCAAGTACCCGCCCCGGCCCGGTCCGGAGCGGGCGCCGTCGTACTCGAACACCAACTTTGTGATCGCCGGCATGGTCATCGAGAAGGCGACGGGCCATTCGTACGGGCAGGAGGCCACCCGCCGCATCATCCAACCGTTGAAGCTGCGCGGGACGTCGTTCCCCGGCACGGCGCCGCAGATGCCGAACCCGCACCCCGTCGGCTACTCCCGGCTCCACCAGGATGCCCCCGATGCCGAGATCCACGACGCCACCGAGCAGAACATGACCTGGCTGGGCGCGGCCGGCGACATCATCTCCACCAGTGGCGACCTCAACCGCTTCCACCGCGCCCTCATCCGGGGTGAGTTGCTGCCCTCCGCGCAGATGAAGAAGATGCTCGACGAGGTACCGGCGGGTGGGGGGTTCGGCTTCGGGCTGGGGGTTGAGTTCGCGGAGCTGTCCTGCGGAGTGAAGGTGGTGGGCAAGAGCGGCCGTACGAACGGCTCCTTGTCCGCGATGGTCGGCACGGTGGACGGCCAGCACCAGCTGACGTTCAACGCCAACGGTGACTGGCTGCAGGACGGATCGCTCTACGTCAACGTGATCGAGGCGGAGTTCTGCGGCAGGATCCCGGCCCCGACCGGCAAGCCGTCGTCTCCGGCGGCGCAGCTCCCCGCCTCCCTCGCCGCCTTCCCACGCTAGGCCGCCCCCGCGGCGGCCCGGTCCCGGAACGGGGAGCATCCACTCCCGTACTCCCGACGGCAGCCGGGACACACGTATGAGTGGAAGGGGCGGCGAGGCGCAGCCTCGGGGGGAGGGTGGCGCGGAAAAGCGTGCAGCTGTCGAAGGGGGCGATCCGGTCCGGGTCCGGGTCCGGCTCCGGGGTCCGGGATCTTCCGCCGGGCCGGCCGGGCCGAGGCGCTTCACCCCGTGTCCACATGGTGTCCAGACGTCCGTCCGGAGTTGTCGGTGGGGTTTGTCGGTCGGGCGTGCTTTGCTGGGGGACATGATCGATGAGTTCCTGGCCAGTGACCTGTCCGACGTGGAAGAAGCCGTCCGCAAGGCGGCGGCGGTCGAGATCATGCCGAGATTCCGGCAGCTAGCCGATCACGAGGTGGACGAGAAGACCGGACCGCACGACCTGGTGACCGTCGCCGACCGCAAGGCCGAGGAGCACCTCACGGCCTCGCTGACGCGGCTGCTGCCCGGTTCCGCCGTGGTGGGTGAGGAGGCCGTGCACGCCGACCCCACGATGTACGGGGCGCTGCGCGCGGACGCCCCGGTGTGGATCGTGGACCCGGTCGACGGCACCCGGCAGTTCGTGTCCGGCGATCCCGGCTTCTGCACCCTCGTGGCGCTGGCGCACCGGGGGGAGATCCTCGCCTCCTGGACCTTCGCCCCGGCGCTGGACGAGCTGGCGACCGCCGTGCGCGGCCGGGGCGCGTACGTCAACGGCGAGCGGATCCACAGCGGTTCGCCCGAGCCGGGTGCCGAGCTGCGCATCGCCATGGCGCATCCGTTGTACACCTCCGAGGCGGACAAGCGGACCCTGGCCCGTCTGGACGTGCCCGGCGTCGTGGCCCGCCCGTGCGGTTCTGCGGGCCTGGAGTACCTGCGGGTGGCCCGCGGTGAGATGGACGGCCTGGCCTTCACCTGGCCCTCGGCGTGGGACCACGCGGCCGGGCTGCTGCTGGTCGCCGAGGCGGGCGGGGCGCAGAGCACCGTCGAGGGGGTCCCCTTCCGGGTGGACCGGGACAACGCGCTGCCGTTCGCGGTCGGCCGGGACGAGGCCACCGCGGTACGCATCCGCGAGCTGCTGCGGGGCGCGTAGTCGGATCCGGCGCGGCCGTGCGGCGAGGGGCCGCGCGGCCGCGCGCAATACCCTGGTGGCGGTGGCGCCACCGGACGAAGGAGTCGCAAGTGCCGTCGATTCTCGATGTGGTCGTGGTGGGGGCGGGGCCCAACGGGCTGACGGCCGCCGTCGAGCTGGCCCGGCGCGGCTTCTCGGTGGCCGTGTTCGAGGCCGCCGAGGCGGTCGGCGGGGGAGCGCGGACCGAGGAGCTCACCCTCCCCGGCTTCCGGCACGACCCCTGCTCGGCGGTGCACCCGCTCGGCGCCGGCTCGCCGGTCTTCGCCACGATGCCGCTGGAGCGGTACGGCCTGGAGTGGCTGCACGCCCCGCTGCCCATGGCCCACCCCTTCGACGACGGCACGGCCGCCGTCCTCTCCCGCTCGGTCGCGGAGACGGCGGCGTCCTTCGGGCCGCGCGACGCGGGCGCGTACCGGCGGCTGGTGGGCCCGTACCTCGGCAAATGGGACACGCTGGCGCGGGACTTCATGTCGCTGCCGAACACCGCGCTGCCCCGGGACCCCGTCACCCTCGCGCGCTTCGGGCTCACCGGACTGCCGCCCTCCACCTGGCTCATGCGCCGCTTCCGCGACGACCGCGCCCGCGCGCTGTTCGCCGGTCTCGTGGCGCACGTCATCGCCCCGCTGGGCGGGATCGCCACCGGCGCCGTGGGCCTGGTCTTCGCCCTCGCCGCCCACGCGAACGGCTGGCCGATGCCGCGCGGCGGCTCGCAGGCCATCTCGGACGCGCTCGCCGGGTACCTGCGTGAGCTCGGCGGCGCCGTGTACACCGGCTTCGAGGTGAAGCGGCTCGACGACCTCCCGCCGGCCCGCGCCTACGTCTTCGACACCTCGCCGACCGCACTGGCCAGGATCGCCCGCCTGGGGCGCGTGTACGACGGCTACAAGTACGGTGCCTCCGTGTTCAAGATCGACTACGCGCTGGACGGCCCGGTGCCCTGGACCGCCGAGGAGCCGCGCCGGGCCGGCACCGTCCAGATCGGCCCGCGTACCCGCGACATCGACGCCGCCCTGCAGCTCGCCTCGGGTGGCCGGCCCCCCCGTCACCCGTTCCTCATCACCGCGCAGCCCAGCCTGGCGGACCCCGGCCGGGCCCCCGAGGGCAAGCACGTGTTCTGGGCGTACGGACATGTCCCCGCGGGCTGGGACGGAGACCTCACCGAACCCGTCGAGCGCCAACTGGAGCGCTTCGCCCCGGGCTTCCGCGACCTGGTCCTGGCCCGCGCCACGGCCGGTCCGCCCCAGCTGGCGGCCCGCAACCCCAACTACGTCGGCGGGGACATCGCCTGCGGCGCCGCCTCGGGGCTCCAGCTGCTGCTGCGCCCGAAGCTCTCGCTCTCCCCGTACAGCACGGCCCACCCGGCGGTTTTCATCTGCTCCTCGGCGACCCCGCCCGGCCCGGGCGTCCACGGCATGTCCGGCCACAACGCGGCCAAGGCGGTCTGGCGCCGCCTGCGAAAGGAGTCCTGATGGTCCGCATCACCCTGGTCCAGGGAGACATCACCGCCGAGCAGGCGGACGCCGTGGTCAACGCCGCGAACTCCTCGCTGCTCGGCGGCGGCGGAGTGGACGGGGCCATCCACCGCCGCGGTGGGCCGGAGATCCTCGCCGCCTGCGAGGACCTGCGCCGCTCCCACTACGGCAAGGGCCTGCCGACCGGCCGGGCCGTCGCCACCACGGCCGGCCGGCTGCCGACCGACCACGTGATCCACACGGTCGGGCCGGTCTGGTCGCGTGACGAGGACCGCTCCGAGCTGCTCGCCTCCTGCTACCGCGCGTCCCTGCGGGTCGCCGATGAGCTGGGGGCCCGTACGGTCGCCTTCCCGGCCATCTCCACCGGCGTCTACGGGTGGCCCATGGACGACGGCGCGCGGATCGCCGTGGAGACGGTGCGGGCCGCGGACACGGCGGTGGAGGAAGTGCGGTTCGTCCTCTTCGACAAGACGGCCTACGAGGCGTTCGAGGCGGCGGTCGCCGCGAGCTCCGCCTAGGCCCCGTCCGGGCGGTCTTCGCGGGCCCGTGAGAGGCCGCCCGGTCCGGGCCTGGGCGCGAAGCCTTACGGGGCGCGGCGTGCGGAGGGGCCGGGGGCGGGGCGGGGGTACGTACGGGACTGTTTGACGCTGCCGAACGCGAAGCTCGATTCGATCGACGCGATACCGGGAATGGCGTGGATCCGGTCGCGCACGAGCCGTTCGTACGCTTCGAGGTCTTCGATGACCACCCTGAGCAGGTAGTCGCTGCTTCCCGCCATCAGGTAGCAGTCCTGGATGTGCTCTATGACCCCGACGTGCTCTTCGAAGAGCCTGACCGCCTCCGCCGTGTGGCGGTCCAGGCGTATCCGGACGAAGACGGTGATCGGGAGCCCGAAGGCGACCTGGTCGACCATGGCGGTGTAGCCGCGGATCAGGCCCGCCTCCTCCAGGCGCCGAACCCGGCGCAGGCAGGGCGACGGGGACAGCCGGACGCGGTCCGCAAGGTCCTGGTTGGACAGGCGTCCGTCGGCCTGCAATTCCCGGATGATCTGCAGATCGACCGCGTCCATCGTCACTCCTTGGCAGATTCTGCCTCAAACGTACGCGCGAGCGGCAGAACTGGCAATCGGCTGCCCCGCCTCAGGCCCTAGCGTTGCCCACGGAAAGATACGGGTCCCAGAGGCTGGAGCTACCTCCTTGCTCGCGACGAACACCATGGGGGCGACAGCGCCTCCCCCCGTGGCACCCCCGAAGTCCGGGGCCATCCACCGCCGGCTCTCACCGCAGGCCGTCGGCATGCTGGCGCTGCTGGTGACGGTGGCGATCTGGGCCGCCTTCGCGCTCAGCGCCCGCGCCCTGAGCGCCTCCACCCTCCTGCCCGCCGACGCGGCCCTGCTGCGCTTCGGCGTCCCGCTCGTCGTCCTGCTTCCCGCGCTGTGGCGGCGGCGTCGCCGCATCGCCGCCGTACGGCCCGGGCCCGCCGCCAAGATCATCTGTGGTGCGGGAGTGCCGTTCTTCCTGGCGGCGATGCACGGCGGCGCCCTGACCTCGGCGGCCTTCGTCGGCTCGATCGTCCCCGGGATGGTCCCGCTGTTCGTCTCCGCCCTCATGGTCGCCCGCGGGCGCGGAGTCCCCCGGGGGACGCAGGCGGCCGGGCTCGCGCTGATCGCGGCCGGTGTGGCCGCCCTCGTCTGGCGCTACGTCGTTCCGGTGGACACGGACGTGCTGGCCGGTGCGGGGACGCTCCTGGTGGCCAGCGGACTGTGGGCCCTGTACACGGTGGGGCTGCGGGAGGTGGACCTCGATCCCGTCGGGTCGATCGGACTGCTGTGCGTGCCGTCCTTCGCGGTGATCGGGGTCCTGGCCTTGACCGGCGTGCTCCCGACCGGTCTCGCGCACGCGGCGGGAAGCGACATCGCGCTCTTCCTGGTGGTGCAGGGCCTCGGGGTGGGACTGTGCGCCGGCCTGCTGTACGCCTTCGCCATCCGCCGCCTGGGCGCCGAGCGCAGCTCCGTCGTCGGCAGCCTCAGCCCCGTCGCCGTCGTCCTGCTCGCCATCCCCCTGCTCGACGAATCACCGACCCTCGCCGTGCTCATCGGCGTACCCCTCATCACCACCGGCGTCGTCCTCGCGAACCGACGCCCACGACCCGAGGTTCCCGCACATGCTTGAGCTCCTCCCCCCGCCGCCCACCGACCCGCTGTGGGAGCTGACCCGCGCGTTCGGCACCGACGAGCGGCCCGAACGCCTGAACCTCGTCCTCGGCGTCTACCGCGACCACACGGGACGCACCCCCGTCATGGCCGCCGTCCGCGAGGCCGAGATACGCCTGGCCGAACGGTCCGAGTCCAAGGAGTACCGCGGGCTCTCCGGCAACACCGCCTTCAACCGCGCCATGCTGGCCATGGTCATGGGCCCGAACGCCCCGACCGACCGGGCCGCGGCCGTCCAGACCGTCGCGGGCACCGGCGCCCTGCGGCTGCTGGCCGATCTGATCCACCGCACCCGCCCCGGCACCACGGTGTGGATCAGCGATCCGGCGTACGTCAATCACCGGCCCATCCTGGAGGCCGCCGGCCTGGAGGTCCGCACGTACGGCTGGCGCGACGCCGAGGGCGGCTTCGACACGGCGGGCATGCTGCGGGACCTGGGCGACGCCCGCCGCGACGACGTCGTCCTGCTCCAGGGCTGCTGCCACAACCCCACGGGAGTCGACCCCTCGCCCGAGGCCTGGGAGGCGGTGGCCGAACTGGCCGTCCGCAGCGGCTGGCTGCCGTTCGTCGATCTCGCCTACCACGGGCTCGGCGACGGACTGGAGGCCGACGTGAGCGCCGCGCGCATGCTGGCGGCGCGCGTCCCGGAAATGCTCATCGCCGTCAGCTGCTCGAAGAACTTCGGCCTCTACAGCGACCGCACCGGCTGCGCCATCGTTCTCGGCTCCTCCCGCCAGGCCGTACGCCACGCCGAGACGGCGCTGCAGAACGCCGCCCGCACGCTGTACTCGATGCCGCCCGACCACGGCGCCGCCATCGTGACGACGATCCTCGAGGACGACGGGCTGCGGGCCGCATGGCAGGCGGAACTGGACGTCATGCGCGGCCGGATCACGGCCAACCGCACGGACCTGACGGCCGGCTTGAGCGCGCTGGGCCATGACGCGCAGGCGCGGGCGCTGGCGCGTCAGAAGGGCATGTTCTCGATGCTGCCGCTCACACCCGACCAGATGCTCCGGCTGCGCGGCGAGTTCGCCATCTACGGCACCACCTCGGGGCGGATCAACATCGCGGGAATCCCGGCGCACCGGATCCCCTGCCTGGCCCAGGCCATCGCGGCGGTCCTCCCCGACCCGGCAGGGCGGGCCGGACGCCACCGGGACGCGGAGCGCGCCCCGGTGGCATCGGCATCCGGCTGATCAGCGAACTCGGCCGACGCGGAGCCGCGCGCCGAGCCCTCGGATAGGGTGATTCGGTAGGAATCGGGCCCCCCGGGGTGAGGTCGGTGCGTTGGACACTTACCAGTCGACGAGCGAGGTGCCGGATCAGCCCGTGGGGGCTGTCGGCTACGCGGGCGTGCTCCGCGAGCTGCTGCCGATCGCCCTGTGGCGAGAGGACGCGGACGGGCGCGTCGTGGAATGGTCGCTGGCCGCGCAGGACCTGCTCGGGCACCGCCCCGAGGACGTCATCGGCCGCCTCGGCACCTCCGTCCTCGTCCCCGAGGCCAACCAGGAGCTCGCCGACCAGCTGACGCGCCGCGTCCAAGCCGGCGAGACCGTCGTCGGCACCCTGCCCGTGCGCCACCGTGACGGGCACCGCGTGCCCATGGAGATGTGGATCGTGCCCGCCGCCGACCCGCGGGGGCGTACGGGGGCCATGCTGATCGCCGTGGAGACCTCCGAGGTCCTCCACATGCGGGACTCGCTCGCCGCCCTCCAGAGCCTCTTCACGCAGTCGCCCATCGGCCTGGCCACCCTCGGCCCCGACCTGCGCTTCCTGCGGGTCAACGACGCGCTGGCCCGCATGAACGGCGTCCCCGCCGCCGCTCACCTGGGCAAACGGCTCACCGAGGTGGTGCCCGGGGTGAACGCCACCGCGCTGGAGGCGATGATGCGGCAGGTCCTCGACCGCGGCACCGCCGTGGTCGACGTCCGCCGCACCGGCCGGACCCCCGCCGATCCCGGACACGACCGCACCTGGTCCTGCTCGTACGCCCCGCTGCTCGACAGCTCCGGGCGGCGCCTCGGCCTGATCGCCTCCCTCATCGACATCACCGAGGGCCAGCGGGCACAGGCCGACGCCGAACGGGCCCGGAGCCGCTTCGCCCTGCTGGCCGAGGCCGGCACCCGCGTCGGCACGACCCTGGACCTGCGCCAGACCGCCCAGGAGATCGTGGACGTCCTGGTACCGAGGTTCGCGGACTCGGCCGACGTACAACTGCTCGAAGCGGTACTGGAACCGGACGAGGCCGCGGCCTCCACACGGGGCGTCATGCGCCGGCTGGCGGCGCGCTTCCCGGACCCGGCCGCGCCCACGGCGAGGCTGGCCGCGGGCCAGACCTTCCGGATCCCCACGGGCACGGTCTACGAGCGGGTCATAGCCGAAGGCCAGGCGATGAACCTGTACCAGTCCGACATCCCGGCACTGATCACGGACCCCCGGGCCGAGGCGCTGCGCACCTACCTCGCCACCCTCGGTTCGGCCCGCATGATCCCGCTCGTCGCGCGGGGCACCGTACTCGGCGCGGTCGTCGTGACCCGGGTGCGCGGCCGGGAACCCTTCGACGAGCAGGACTGCGTACTCGTCGACGAACTGGTCGCCCGGGCCGCCCTCAACATCGACAACGCCCGCATGTACACGCGTCAGCGGCAGGCCGCCCTGACCCTTCAGCGCAGCCTCACCAACAGCGCCCTGCCCGAGGCCACCGGGCTCGACCTCACCGGTCGCTACCTTCCCGCCAGCGACCACGACGTCGGCGGGGACTGGTTCGACGTCATCCAGGTGCCCGGCGGGCGGACCGGGCTGGTCATCGGCGACGTCATGGGCCACGGGATCCACGCCGCGGCCGTCATGGGACAGCTGCGCACGGCGGTACGGACCCTCGCCCGCCACGACGTCCCCCCGGCGCGGCTGCTGCGCTCGCTGGACGCGGTGGTGGCCGATCTGGGCGAGGACGAGATGGCGACCTGCGTCTACGCCGTCCACGACCCGGTATCGGGCGGCTGCGTGATCGCCCGCGCGGGCCACCCGCCGCCCGCCGTGGCCACCGCCGACGGGACGATCACCTTCCTCGACGGCCCGCCCGGGACGCCGCTGGGCGCGGGAGGCCAGGACTTCCGTACCGAGGAGGTACGGCTGCCCCCGGGGAGCGTGCTCGTGCTCTACACCGACGGCCTCATCGAGGCCCGCGACCGGGACCTGGACGAGGGCATGCACCAGCTGGCGCAGGCGCTGCGCAGGGTGGACCTGCCGCTGGAGGAACTGTGCGACGGGATCCTGGAGCGGCTGCTGCCGCAAGCTCCGCAGGACGATGTCGCGGTACTGCTCGCCCGGACCCGGCCCACCCCTCGTTGACCCTGCGCACCCGGCCGCGGACCCGGCACAGCCCTTGTTGACCCGGTACGCCGGCCGCCGGCCTGACGGGCCGCTGGGCGGCCGGCCTCCCACGGGGGCACGGGCCGTCCGGTCACCAGGCCATGTCCTCCAGCGCGTCCAGATCCAGCGGTGTCGGCGGCAGCGGCTCCGGGCCCCCGCTCAGCGGCAGCTCGGCCCAGATGACCTTCCCGCGCTCGGTGTAGCGGGTGCCCCACCGCTCGGCGAACTGCGCGACGAGGAACAGTCCGCGCCCGCCCTCGTCGGTGGTGGCCGCGTACCGCAGGTGGGGAGAGGTGCTGCTGCCGTCGGAGACCTCGCAGATGAGACTGCGGTCGCGCAGCAGCCGGACCCGGATCGGCGGGGTCCCGTACCGGATGGCGTTGGTGATCAGCTCACTGAGGATGAGCTCGGCGGTGAAGGCGACGTTCTCCAGGCCCCAGGCTGCGAGCTGCGCCGAGCCCGCGCCCCGCACGCGCGAGACAGCCGCCGGGTCGGGGGGCACGTCCCACACGGCGATCCGGTCGGCCTCCAGCCGCCGGGTGTCGGCGATCAGCAGGGCGATGTCGTCGCTCGGCGTCGGGAACAGCATCGCGGCGAGCACGTCCGCACACGCCTGTTCGGGGCTGCGGCCGGGCCGCGACAGCGTCTCGCTCAGCAGGCTCAGCCCGGTGTCGAAGTCCCGCTGGCGGTCCTCCACCAGGCCGTCCGTGAACAGCACGAGCCGGCTCCCCTCGGGCAGTCGGAGCTCGGTGGCCTCGAAGGGCATGCCGCCCACTCCGAGCGGGAGTCCCGTGGGCAGCTCGGGGAACTCCACGTGCCCGTCGGGACTGACCAGCGCGGGTCCGGGGTGCCCGGCGCTGGCCATGTCGCACCGCCCGGAAACCGGGTCGTAGACCGCGTACAGGCAGGTGGCGCCGGTGATCTTGCTCGGCTCGTCCGCGTCGGTGCCCGCCCCCGCGCGGTCCTGCTGGGCGGACCCGGCCCCGGCCTCGTTCTGGTCGATCCGGGTGATCAGCTCGTCCAGGTGCCCGAGCAGCTCGTCCGGCGGCAGGTCCAGCGTCGAGAAGTTGTGCACCGCGGTCCGCAGCCGGCCCATCGTGGCCGCCGCGTGCACCCCGTGGCCGACGACGTCGCCGACGACCAGTGCCACCCGGGCGCCCGGCAGCGGGATCACATCGAACCAGTCCCCGCCCACCCCCGCCTTCGCGGGCAGATAGCGGAAGGAGACGTCCACCGCACTCTGGTCGGGCAGGACCCGGGGCAGGAGGCTGCGCTGGAGCGTCACCGCGGTGGCGTGCTCGCGGGTGAAGCGGCGGGCGTTGTCGATGGAGACGGCCGCGCGCGCCGCGAGCTCCTCCGCGAAGGACAGGTCCTCCTCCCCGAAGGGCTCGGGGGTGTCGGCCCGCCAGAAGTTGGCCATGCCCAGGACGACTCCACGTGCCTGGAGCGGTACGGCGATCAGCGAGTGCAGGCCGTACGCGAGCGCCTCCCTGGCCCCCTCGGGGTCCTGGTCACGCCAGCCGGCGGCCACCGTCAGGTCCGCCTCCAGCACGGCGCGCCCGGTGTCCAGCGCCGCGGCCATCGGCGTGCTCGGCACGACGAACCGGATGACGTCGCCGACCGGCTGCAGCGGAAGCCGGTCGGTGCGGACGCCGCTCATGGCCGTCCGGCGCATCTCCGTGTAGGAGCCCGGTCCGCCCGTGGGCTCCTCGCCGTGCAGCACCGGCTCCAGCAGCTCCACGGTGACGAAGTCGGCGAAGCGGGGGACGGCGACCTCCGACAGTTCCTCGGCGGTCCGCACCACGTCCAGGGTGGTCCCGATCCGCACTCCGGCGTCGTACAGCAGCTGGAGCCGGCCGCGGGTCACTTCGACCCGGCCGGAGAGCGCGGTCAGCTCGGTGGAGTCGCGCAGGGTCATGACGCTGCCGGAGGGGCGGCCCCCGTAGGGCTTGGTCGGCCGTACGTTCACGGCGAGCAGCCGGTCGCCCGCCAGGTGCACCTCGTCGGTCGCGACCCGGCCGGAGGCGAGCAGTTCGGCGGTGCGCGGGTCGAGGCCGAGGTCGTCCACGTACCGCTGTTCGGCGTCGGCCGGCAGATCGAGCAGCCTGCGGGCCTCGTCGTTGGCGAGGAGGAGCCGGTGGTCGGGGCCGATGATGAGGACGCCCTCGCGCACGGCGTGCAGGACGGCCTCGTGGTGCTCGTTCATCCGGGTCATCTCGGCGGGACCGAGGCCGCGGGTCTGACGCCGCAGCCGGCGGCTCACCAGCGCCGCGCTGCCGGTGCCGAGCAGCAGGGCGCCCGCGGCCGCGCCGAGCAGGAGCGGGAGCTGTCCCTCGACCACGTCGGCGACGTTCTCCACCTCGATGCCGGTGCCGACCAGGCCGACGACGGCGCCGCTGGAGTCCCGTACGGGGACGATGGCCCGAACGGCGTCACTCGGCTCGCCCACGAAGGTCTCGGTGAAGGACTCACCCGCCACCGCCCGTGAGAAGTCGCCGGTGGCGCGCTCGCCGATCAGCTCCGGCCGCGGGTCGGTCCAGCGGACCCCGTCGGTGGTCATCACGGCGATGAAGTCGATGCCCGAGGCGCGGCGGGCGCCCTCGGCCAGGGGCTGGAGCCGGGCGGTCGGGTCGGCGGAGGCGAGCGCCTCCGGGAGGCCGGGGGCATGGGCGAAGGCCTCGGCCGCCGCGAGCGTGCGGTGGCGCGCGTCGCGGTGGCTGTCGTACCGGGCTTGGAGTACGAGGGCCAGGGTGGCCGCGCTGATCAGCAGCAGCACGATCACCGCCTGGAGGGCGAAGACCTGACCGGCGACGCTGCGAGCCCCGAGGGACAGGCGCGCGCGCAGGCGCGGGCCCCATCCGGTCGGCTGCCGACCAAATCGTCCGGTCATGAGCCATTTCTAACACTGTCGAGGGGATTTGGGGTCGGCTGCGGCGTCGGCCGCCGCGGCGCGGTCCGTCCGGGGGCTGGCGCCGAGGGGAAAGCGACGTGTTTCCGGGGGTCACCCCGTCGCCGCGCGGGCCGCGGCCCGGACTCCGGGAAGGGCAGAGGCCCGGTACCCCGCACGGGGTCCGGGCCTCGGTAACCGGAACCGGTCAGAGAAGGTCGGCCGCGATGTCGGCCGCGACCCGCTCCAGCAGGGGACCCGCGTTCGGGATGGACTTGGCCGGGTCGGGCTCCAGGTCCGAGAGGGGGTACGCCCGGCGGATACCCGCCTCCTGCAGCGCCTCCTGCGTCAGCAGCAGCCGGCCGCAGACCGCCACGACCGGCTTGCCCGCCGCGCGCGCCGCGGCCGCGACCCCCGCCGGGGCCTTGCCGTGCAGGGTCTGCTCGTCCAGCGACCCCTCACCGGTGATGACCAGCGTGGCCCGCTCCAGCGCCGGAGCGAAGCCCAGTACCTCGAGCATCAGCTCGATGCCGGGACGGAACGTCGCACCGAGCAGGAGCGCCCCGTAGCCGATGCCGCCCGCGCCACCCGCACCCGGAAGCACCGCGCACTCGGCGGCCTTCGCGCCGATCGACTTCTCCAGCACCACCGCGAAGTGGGCCAGCGCCGCGTCGAGCGTCGCCACGTCCTCGGGCGAAGCACCCTTCTGCGGGCCGTAGACGGCCGGTGCGCCCTTCGGGCCCGTCAGCGGGTTGTCCACATCGCTCGCGAGGACGAAGTCCACCTCCGCGAAGCGCGGGTCGATGCCGGACAGGTCGGCCGAGGCCAGCCCGGCCAGCGCGCCGCCGCCCGGACCGACCGGTTCGCCGTTCGCGTCCAGGAACACCGCGCCCAGCGCGGCCAGCATGCCGGCCCCGCCGTCGGTGGTGGCGCTGCCGCCGACACCGAAGACGATCGAGCGGGCGCCCGCGTCCAGCGCGGCCTTCAGCAGCTCGCCCGAGCCGTACGTGGTGGCCGTCAGCGGGGCGAAGACACCCTCCGGCAGCAGCTGGAGCCCGGAGGCCTCCGCCATCTCCACGACCGCGGTGCCCTCGCGCAGCGCGAAGGCGGCCGTGACCTGGTCGCCGAGCGGTCCGGTGACCCGTACCTCCCGGCGTTCGAAACCGGCCGCGACCGCGGCCGCGACCGTGCCGTCGCCACCGTCCGCGACGGGGAGGGTCTCGATCTCCACGCCCGGTACGGCCTTGCGGAGGCCCGCCGTCACCCGCTCCGCGACCTGAACGGCCGTGAGCGAGCCCTTGAATTTGTCCGCGGCGATGAGCACGCGCGCGGTCTCAGTTACTGCTCCGTCCGTCACCTTGCTAATCCCTTGCTATCGAACAGTGCAGTCGCGCCGCCATGAGCCTATCCGGAGGATCCTCCTATGCCCATGGGTGGCCCGGGCCACACCCGGCGCGCCCTCACCCTAAATACGGATATACGGCTGCATAGTGTGGCCACATGAGCGCGGATTCACTGGAACAGCCACGTCCGGATTCCCCAGTCGGCGGCTCGGACGGCCCTGCGGAGGGCACTCCCGACCGCACCGTCGTCGCCATCGGTGTGATCGCCGTGCTGGCCGTCGTCGCCTGGGCCGCGCTCGCCAAGAGCTCCTTCGACGCCGTGTCGAGCAGCGCACTGGCGTGGGTGCTGGACAACTTCGCCTGGCTGTTCGTGATCGCCGCCGACGTCTTCCTCGTCCTGTGCGTCGTGCTCGCGATCAGCCGCTTCGGCCGCATCCGGCTCGGCGCCGACGGCTCGGAGCCGGAGTTCACCAATCTCGCGTGGATCGCGATGATGTTCAGCGCCGGCATGGGCATCGGCCTGATGTTCTACGGGGTGGGGGAGCCGCTCACCCACTTCCTGAGCCCGCCTCCGGCCTCCGGAGCCGCCCCGGGCAGCGGTGACGCCGCGCTCGCGGCCATGGAGTACTCCTTCTTCCACTGGACCCTCACCCCCTGGGCGATCTACGGCATCGCCGGTCTCGCCCTCGCCTACGCGACCTTCCGCAAGGGCCGCGGCAACCAGCTCAGCTCCGCCTTCGTCCCGCTGATGGGCCAGGAGCGGGCCAACGGATGGGCCGGCAAGGCGATCGACCTGCTCGCCGTCTTCGCCACCGTCTTCGGCACCGCGACCAGCCTCGGGCTCGGCGCGCTCCAGGTGGCCAAGGGCCTGAACCTCACCGCCGGGGTCGAGGACTCCATCACCGTAGAACTGATCATCATCGCCGTGCTGTCGGCGGCCTTCGTGCTCTCGGCCTTCTCCGGCCTGCACAAGGGCGTGAAGTGGCTGAGCACCATCAACATCGTGCTCGCCGCCACCCTGATGCTCTTCGTCTTCCTGCTCGGCCCCACCGTCTACATGCTCGACGTGATCCCCTCCAGCGTCGGCGGCTACCTGCACCAACTGCTGCCCATGGCCAGCCGCACCGGCGCCTTCACCGACGCCAAGTGGCTCGGTGCGTGGACGATCTTCTACTGGGCGTGGTGGCTCTCGTGGGCTCCCTTCGTCGGCACCTTCATCGCCCGCATCTCGCGCGGCCGCACCATCCGCGAATTCCTCATCGGCGTGCTGCTCGTGCCCAGCGGCGCCACCGTCATCTGGTTCTGCGTGATGGGCGGCACCGCCATCCGCCTCGGCTCCACCGGCGCCGTCGACTTCGCCGCCAAGATCAAGGACGGGACGGAGGCCTCGCTCTTCGCCATGCTGGACGCGCTGCCGCTGGGCACCGTCACCTCGTACCTGGCCATGGTGCTGGTCATGACCTACTTCGTCACCAGCGCCGACTCGGCCTCCCTGGTGATGGGCTCCCTCACCAGCCGCGGTTCGCTGCATCCGCCCACCTGGCTCGTCGTCACCTGGGGCGTGCTGATGGCGTGCGTCGCCGCCGTGCTGCTCGTCGTGGGCGGCCTGCAGTCCCTCCAGACGGCCACCATCCTGGTCGCGCTGCCCTTCGTCATCGTCATGCTGGCGCTGTGCTGGGCCCTGGTGAAGGAGCTCCGCGAGGATCCCGGAGCCGGTCCCGCACGCCACCACGCCCTGCACGGGATGAGGGACGCGGTCAAGGCCATGGTCGGCGACGCCGTCACCGAGCGGGGCCCGGCCCGCCACCCGCGGCTGCGGCGCCTGGCCGAGTCCCGGGGCCGCGACCGCGAGGGCGGCGGACCCGGCACACCCGAGGCGTGATCTCCGGTTGCGGGGGCCGCTGGGTAGGGTTGCGGCGTGACCACCATCGATGACTACGCCACCTACATCGCGAGCCTCCCCCGGGTGCTGGCCGGAGCGGCCGCCCTCTACCGGGACGCCGACGGCAGGGTCCTGCTCGTCGAGCCCAACTACCGCGAGGGGTGGGCGCTGCCGGGCGGCACCATCGAGTCGGACCAGGGCGAGTCGCCGCGTACGGCCGCCCGCCGCGAGAGCGCCGAGGAGATCGGCCTCGACCTCCCGCTCGGCCGCCTGCTCGCCGTCGACTGGACGCTGGGCGCCGGCCGCCCGCCCCTGGTCGCGTACGTCTACGACGGCGGTGTCCTCGACGCGGAGCAGCTCGCCTCCATCAAGCTCCAGGAGGAGGAACTCCTCTCCTGGCGGCTGGTCGACCCCGCCGAACTCACCACCTACCTGCCCGGATCGCTCGGCCTGCGCACCGAGGAGGCCTACCGGGTCCTGCGGTCGGGCGAGGGCGCCGCGGAACTGGAGAACGGCCGGCGCCCGGCGGCCGGGTAGCGGCGCCGCCGTCGCCGCGCCGTCGCCGCGCCGTCCGACCCCGACCGTGCGCTGTCCCCCGTAACGCCGCGCCTACGCCGAGCAGGACAGAATTCAGCAGATGATCACCATGTACGCCTGGCCCAGCACCGCCGACGGGCCCGACGCCCTGCCCATGGTCCACTTCACCACCGACCAGCAGGCCGGCGGTGAGGTCACCCCCGAGGGAACGCCCGTCTGGCTGTTCGACACCGCGATACGCGAGGGCGGATGGGCCCAGTTCACCGATTTCGACGGCTGGTCCGTACCCGCCGCCGGCTGGCAGGCCTTCTACCGCCGGGAGGACGACCTCCTCGCCGTCACCGGGCCCGGCTCCTGCGAAGGCTGGTACCAGGGCAACCTCGGCGCGGACCCCGACTGGGTGGAGGCGGCCGCTGCCCGGCAGAGCGTGGTCCTGCTCGCCGCCCCCGTCCAGCACCCGTCCCTCTACAGCTACGCCGTGGAAGCCGGCGCCGCCTTCGCGCTGCTGGTTCCCCTGCTCGTCGTGTAGTCCTCAGAGCCGCCCGCCGGACTCGAAGGCCAGCAGCCGCACCTTGCGCTCGATCCCGCCGCCGTAGCCCGTCATGCCCCCCGAGGCTCCGATCACCCGGTGGCAGGGCACGATGATGCCGACCGGGTTCTTCCCGTTGGCCAGGCCCACCGCGCGCGGGGCGCTCGGCTTGCCCAGCCGGGCCGCGAGCTCCCCGTACGACCACGTCTCGCCGTACGGGATCCGTACGAGCTGTTCCCAGACCCTGCGCTGGAAGTCGGTGCCCTCCAGCCGGACCGGGACGTCGAACGCCCTGAGCTCCCCGGCGAAGTACGCGGTCAGCTGCCGTACCACTTCGGGGAAGGGCTCCTCGGTCGCGGCGGCCCGCTCCCCGAAGGATTCCTCGGCGGGACGGTGGCGCTGACCGGTCATGTAGAGGCCGCTGAGGACGCCGTCCGTGGCGACGAGGGTGAGCGCGCCGTAGGGGCTGTCGACGACGGTGTGCCGCTTGCCGAGGCCGTTCATGGTGTCTCGCATGTCGTAGGCGCCTTTCAGACGGGCAGGTGGTTGATGGGGTGGTCGTCGGTGGCCCACAAGTACTGGACGGCGTACGCACGCCAGGGCCGCCAGCCCGCCGCCCGGGCCGTCAGCGCCGAAGGCGTCGACGGCAGTCCGAGCGACCGCGCCGCCCGCCGGACCCCGAGGTCGGAGGGCAGGAAGGCGTCCGGGTCGCCGAGCGCCCGCATCGCGATGACCTCGGTGGTCCACGGGCCGAAGCCGGGCAGCGCCGAGAGCTGAACCCGCGCCGCCTCCCAGTCGCTGTCGATGCCGAGCGGCAGCGAACCGTCGGCCAGCGCCGAGACCAGGGTGGTGAGCGTGGCGCGCCGGCTGCGCGGGAGGGCGAGCGACTCCGGGTCCAGCTCGGCGAGCGCCTGCGGCGAGGGGAACAGGTGGGTCAGTCCGCCCGCCGGATCGGGGTCCGCGACCGGCTCGCCGTGGGCGGTGACCAGCCGGGCGGCGTGCGTACGCGCCGCCGCCGTGGACACCTGCTGCCCGAGGACCGCCCGTACGGCGAACTCCGCCGCGTCGACCGTACGGGGAACCCGGCGCCCCGGAGCCCTGTCCACGAGCGGGGCCAGCAGCGGGTCGGAGCGCAGCTGCGCGTCGACGGCCTCGGGATCGGCGTCCAGGTCGAGCATCCAGCGGCAGCGGCTGATGGCGATGGTGAGGTCGCGCAGGTCGGTGAGCGCCAGCTGGCAGCCGATGTGGTCGGGCCGCGGGGTCAGGGCGACGACGCCGGTGCCGTAGGGGAGGCGCAGGGTGCGGCGGTAGGCGCCGCCCCGCCACTCCTCGACACCGGGGACGGCCGTCGCGGCGAGGTGGCCGAAGAGGTTGTCCGGGTTGAGCGGAGCCCGGAACGGCAGCCGCAGGCTGATCGTTCCCGGGATCCGGGGCTGGGCGTCCTCGCGGCGGCTGGACTTCAGGGCACGGACGCGGAGGCCGCTGGGGGAGAGGGCGAAGACCTCGCGGACGGTGTCGTTGAAGGTCCGGATGGAGGAGAACCCGGCGGCGAACGCCACGTCGGCCATGGGGAGTTCGGAGGTCTCGATGAGGATCCGCGCGGTCTGGGCGCGCTGGGCCCGGGCGAGGGCGAGGGGCCCGGCGCCGAGCTCGGCGTTGAGCTGGCGTTCCACCTGGCGGGTCGAGTAGCCGAGGCGGGAGGCGAGTCCGGGCACGCCCTCGCGGTCGACGACCCCGTCCTGGATGAGCCGCATGGCGCGCGCCACGGCGTCGGCGCGGGCGTTCCACTCGGGGGAGCCGGGACTGGTGTCGGGCCGGCACCGTTTGCAGGCCCGGAACCCGGCCTGCTGGCAGGCGGCGGCGCTGGGCAGGAAGGACATGTTCTCGGTCTTCGGCGGCACCGCGGGACAGCTGGGCCGGCAGTAGATCCGGGTGGTCAGGACGGCGGTGAAGAACCAGCCGTCGAAGCGGGCGTCCTTCGACCGCACGGCTCTGACGCAGCGCTCGGTGTCGGTGTGCATGGCTCCAGGATCCCGTGCGGAAGGGACCACGGCTGGCGGTTTTCCGACACCAAGGCTAACGCCGGGCGAGGCGTCCAGCCTCACCGGCGTTCGAGGCGCGGGGTCCGGGGCCCGGGGCGGAGCCCAGGTGGGCCCGGCGCGGCCCTCCCCCTCCCGCCACCTTCGCCCCCGCGGCCCCCCCCCGCCTCCCCTCCCCGGACAGGGCTCAGGCGCCCGCCGACCCGCCGCCCAGGCGGAACGCGTCGCGTGCCAGTGTCAGGGCGATCAGGTCGTGCGGCCGTGACAAGGAGCGGGAGGTGAGGTGCTCCAGGCGGCGCAGGCGGTTGAAGACCGTGTTGCGGTGACAGTACAGCCGGGTCGCCGCCCGCCCCGCCGAGCCCTCCGCGGCGAGCCAGGCGTCCAGGGTCTCCAGCAGCATCGCCCGGTCCGCCGGGTCCAGGTCCAGGAGGGGACCCAGGACCGCCTGCACCAGTTCCCCCGCGAGCTCGGGCTGACGTACGACCAGGGCGGTCGGCAGCCGGTCCGAGAGGCGGACCAGCGCCCGGTCGTCGGCGGTGCACGTGCCCAGGGCCGTCTCCGCCAGACGCCTGGCCCGGCCCAGCTCCGCGAGGCCGTCCACCACCGGGCTGATCCCGCCGGGGCCGGGGCAGCGGTCGGCCAGCTCCGCCACCAGCTCGTCCAGCGAGGACGACCCGAGGGCGACCACCGCCAGCTCCTGCTCCGCCCGCATCCGCCAGAACAGCCGCATCCCGCCGACCGACGCCACGCGGTGCACCGAGTCCCGCCGGTCCACCGGGAGCACGACCACCGCGTACCGCCCCTGCTCCGGCAGGTCCAGGCCCGCAGCGGCCCGCGCCGCCAGTCCCGGCGCCGCGTCCCCCTCCAGCAGCGCGTCCAGCAGCGCCTGCACCCGTTCGTCGCTGCGCCGCCGCATCTCCAGCTCGCCCGCCCGGTACGCCTCGGCGGTCGCGGCCGCCTGCTGCTCGATCCCGGCCCACATCGTGCCCGCCGTCCGCGCCAGCACCGGCAGGGCGTCCGGCTCCTCCTCCGTGACGATGTCCAGCAGCGCGTCCCAGGTGAGGCGCCCCGCGCGGCGGTACGCGTACAGCAGCAGGTCCAGGGGCAGCCCCTGTTCGGCCCGGCGCCGCCCCAGCTCCTGCGCGTACTCCAGATCCTTGCGCGGATCCGACCGGCGTGCGGCGAACGCCTCGATGCCGTACCGCATCGCCTCGCTGATCTGCTGCCAGTGCTCGTCCCGCGGCACCGCCAGGTCGAACAGCGCCGAATGCTTCGCCAGATCGCCGATCAGCTGCTCCGTCAGCGCCGGGACGCGCTCCAGCAGCACCTCGGCCGCCGTCACCAGCACCGACCACTCCGCTTCCGTGCGCGCCCTGCGTCCGCCCATGGCCGCAGAGGATGTCACCCGCGGCCCGCCGGCGTAAGGGTTCGCGTCCGCAGGTCTGTGCCGTTGCACAACCGCACCCCACCCCCGGCTGGTCATCGGCAGCGATTCCGGTTCCGGCCGTGGACGCCCGCCTCGCCGTGGTGCTGGTCTGTGCGCCAGCACAACGCCAAGCAGGGGGAGGGGAAGTGGCCTCGCTTCAGGTGCGCGCACTGTCCGTCGGCTACGGGCCGGTACGGGCCCTGCGCGCCGTGTCGCTCGACGTGCCGGCCGGCGCCGTGGTCGTCGTACTCGGCGGGAACGGTGCCGGAAAGACGACCCTGCTGCGCGCGGTGTCCCGGACGCTGGCCTTCCACCGGGGCTCCGCCACCGAGGGCAGCGTCAGCTTCGACGGCGTGCCCCTCGACGGGACGGCCCCGGCCCGGGCGGTCGCCGCCGGGGTGGTGCAGGTGCCGGAGGGCCGACAGGTGTTCGCCCGGATGAGCGTCGCGGACAACCTCCGGGCCGGCGCGCTCGGCGCCCGGGCCGGTTCCCGCGCCGACATCGTCCGCTCGCTCGCCCGCGTCCACGAACTGTTCCCCGTGCTGGCCCGCCGGGCCCGCCAGCGCGCGGGCCTGCTGTCGGGCGGCGAGCAGCAGATGCTGGCGCTGGGCCGGGCGCTGATGGCCCGGCCCCGGCTGCTGCTCCTGGACGAGCCCTCGCTGGGCCTGGCCCCGAAGATGGCCGCGACCATCGCCGAGACGATCACCGAGATCAACGCCTCGGGCACATCGGTGCTGCTGGTGGAGCAGAACGCGGCCCTCGCGCTCCGGCTGGCCTCGTACGCGTACGTCCTGGAGGTCGGCGAGGTCACGCTGTCGGGCCCGGCCGCCGAGCTGGCGGCCTCCGACGAGGTACGCCGCCGCTACCTCGGCATCACGGACGAGGCCGCCCCCACCGCCTCCCAGCCGACCCGCACCCTGCGCAGGTGGTCGGCGTGAGCGCCCCCACGGCGCCGCACCCGGCCGGCGGCCCCCCGCCCCTCGCCGTCACCGACGTCACCGTCCGCTTCGCCGGCCTCACCGCCCTCGACGCCGTCTCCTTCACCGTCGAGCCGGGCAGCGTGCATGCCGTCATCGGCCCCAACGGAGCCGGCAAGTCCACCTGCTTCAACGTGCTCTCCGGGGTCTACCGGGCGGCATCCGGCAGCGTCCGCTTCGGCGCCACCGAGCTCACCGGCCTCGCCCCGCACGCCGTCGCCGCCCTCGGTATCGCCCGCACCTTCCAGAACCTGGCACTGCCCCCGCACGCCACGGTCGCCGACAGCCTGCTGCTCGGCCGCCACCGGCTGATGCGGTCCGGATTCCTCGCCACCGGGCTGCGGCTGCCGTCCGCCGTCCGCGAGGACCGCCGGCACCGCGAACGGGTCCGCGAGATCGCGGCCTTCGTCGGCCTGGAGGCCGACCTCGCCGCTCCCGCGGGCTCGCTCCCGTACGGCAAACAGAAACTCGTCGAGCTGGCCCGGGCCCTGTGCATGGAGCCCCGGCTGCTCCTGCTCGACGAACCCGTCGCCGGAATGACCGCGGACGAACGGCGGCGCACCGCCGCCGTCGTCGCGGGCGTCCGGGACGGCCTCGGCATCTCGATCGTCCTGGTCGAACACGACATGGGGGTGGTGATGCGGCTCGCGGACGCGGTGACCGTACTCGACTTCGGAAAACGGATCGGCGGCGGAACCCCCGCCCAGGTGCAGAACGACCCGGCGGTCGTACGCGCCTATCTCGGCGAGGAGGACCCGGACGCGTGACCACCTTCCTCGAACTCCTGCTCGGCGGGCTCTCCATGGGCTCGGTGTACGCGCTGATCGCCCTCGGCTTCGTGGTCATCTTCAAGGCCACGGAGGTCGTCAACTTCGCCCACGCCTCGCTGCTGCTGGCCGGCGGGTACGTCACCGCCGTCCTGCACGACGACATCGGCTTCTGGCCCGCCCTGGCCGTGGGCATCGCATCGGCCGCCGTGGTCGGGGCCGGGGTCGAGTTCCTGGTGATGCGGCGTTACCGGGGCCAGGACCACAGCGTGCTCGCCATCGTCACCATCGGCGTGGACATCCTGCTGACCACCGACCTCACCCGGCGCATCGGTACGGACGTACTGGCGCTCGGCGACCCGTGGGGCGCGGCCGTGGTCCACCTCGGGCCGGTCACCGTGCCGCAGACCCGCATCGCGGCCCTCGTCGCCGCGTCCCTGATGATCACGGCGTTCCTCCTCACCTTCCGGTACACCTCGTGGGGCGTGGCCATGCGGGCCGCCGCCGAGAAGCCGGAGACCGCCGCGCTGATGGGCGTACGGCTCGGGCGGGTCTCCCTGGCCGCCTGGGCGGTCGCCGGAGCCCTGGCCGCGGTGGCAGCGCTCTTCCTGACCGTCTTCCCCACCCCGGGCCTGGAACGGGCCACCTCGCTCGCCGCCCTCAAGGCCTTCCCCGCCGCGATCCTCGGCGGCCTCGACTCCACCACCGGAGCCCTGGCGGGCGGCCTGATCGTGGGCGTCACCGAGGCCATGGCCACCGGTTACCAGAGCCAGCTCACCTTCCTCGGCCGCGGCATCGGCGACCTCGCCCCGTACCTGGTCATGGTCGTGGTCCTGCTGCTGCGGCCGGCGGGACTCTTCGGCACGAAGGAGCTCGCCCGTGTCTGACGCTTCCCCCGCGGGCCGCTCCGGCCGCTCCGGCCGCTCCGACCGCTCCGACCGCTCCGGCCGGTTCCGGCTGCGCCACGCCCTCTGGGCGGCCGGGGGCGTGATCCTGCTCGCGCTGCCGTTCTACCTCGACCGGTTCTGGCTCCAGGCGGGGCTCTTCGCCATCGCCGCCGGGATCGGCGCCATCGGGCTCAACCTGCTCACCGGAGCCACCGGCCAACTGTCCATGGGACACGCCTTCTTCCTCGCCGTCGGCGCGTACGGGTACTGCGCGCTCGCCGGGGACGGCGGGCGCTCCGGCAGCCACGAGCTCGTCGGACTCGGCCTGCCCAGCTGGCTCGCCGCCCTCCTCGCCGTCGCCCTCTCGGGAGCGGCCGGAGGGCTCTTCAGCCCCATCGCCGGCCGCCTGCGCGGTGCCTACCTCGGCATCGCCACCCTCGCGCTGATCTTCATCGGCCAGCACGTCCTGTTCAACGCCACCTCCCTCACCGGCGGCTTCAACGGCCGCGCCGTCGAACCGCTCTCCCTCCTCGGAATGACCTTCGACGACACCGAGACCGTGATCGCCGCCGTCCCGTTCCAGTCCGCCGAGAAGCTCTGGTACGTCGCCCTCGCCGCGCTCCTGGCCTGCGCCCTCTTCGCCCGCGGCATCCTGCGCGGGCGTCCCGGCCGCGCCCTGAACGCCATCCGGGACCACAACATCGCCGCCGGAGTCATGGGCGTCCCCGTGGCCCGCTACCGCGCCGCCGTCTTCGTCCTGTCCTCCATGTACGCGGGCCTGGCCGGGGTCCTGCTCGCCCTCGTCTTCCAGCGCACCGTGCCCGACTACTTCGGCATGATCCTGTCCCTCGAATACCTCGCCATGATCGTGATCGGCGGCCTCGGCACGGTCGCCGGCGCCGTCATCGGCGCCGCCTTCGTCTCCCTGCTGCCCCAGCTGCTCACCCGCTATAGCGACGCCCTGCCGCTCCTCTCCGCCCCCGGCACCGGCGGCGTCTCCCCGGGGGAGGCGTCCCGCTACCTCTACGGCGCGGCCGTCGTCGCGGTCGTCCTGTTCCTCCCGGGCGGTCTCGCCCGGATCGCACCCTCCCCGTCCGCACGTCCCCCGAAGGAGCCAGCGTGAAGAGACCCGGCACCGACCAGCGCACGCGAGCACGACTGACCGCGGCGGCCCTGGGGGCCGCGCTCCTCCTCACCGGCGCCGCCGGCTGCAGCGGCAAGGCGGGCGGAGCCGCCGGGGACGAGCAGGCCGAGGGCGGTGTCAAGACCGGCGAAGGGGTCACCGCCACCGCCATCCAGCTCGGCGCCCTCACCGACATGACCGGTGTCTACGCCTCGCTCGGCAAGAGCGTCACCCAGGCCCAGCAGCTGTGGATCAAGCAGACCAACGCGGCCGGCGGCATCTGCGGCCGGCAGCTCGAGCTGACGGTCCGCGACCACGGCTACGACCCGCAGAAGGCGCTGGCCGCCTACACCGAGCTGGAGCCCAAGGTGCTGGGCTTCGCCCAGTTCATCGGCTCCCCGTTCGTCGCGGCGGTCAAGGACCGCATCGACGGCCAGGACAAGGGCCTGGTCATCCCCCAGGCCTGGTCCGCCTCGCTCCTGGGCAGCCCGTCGATCCGCACCGTGGGGGCGACGTACGACATCGAGACGGTCAATGCGATCGGCTACCTCCTCGACCAGAAGCGCATCGCGTCCGGCGACAAGATCGGACACGTGTACTTCGAAGGGGACTACGGCGAGAACGCGCTCGCCGGTGCCAAGCACGCGGCCGGGCAGGCCGGGCTCACCATCGTCGAACAGAAGATCAAGCCCACCGACAACGACATGTCCGCGCAGGTCGCGGCCCTCAAGCAGGCCGGGGCCAAGGCGGTGGTGATCAGCGCCGGACCCAGGCAGGCGGCCTCGCTGGTCGGGGTCGCCGCGGCCGGCGGCTGGAACGTCCCCGTGGTCGGCAACAACTCGGCCTTCGCGCCCCAGCTGCTCGCCACCCCGGCGGGCGCGGCGCTGCAGAAGGACTACTACGTCGCCGCGTCGGCCCTGCCGATCGGCTCCACCGAGCCCGGTCCGGCGGCCCTCGCCGCGGCCTACAAGGCGGAGTACCCGGGGGCCGGGCTGGACAACGGCGTGGTGGCCGGGTTCACCGCCGCCTCGGTCTACGGGGAGGCGCTGAAGAAGGCCTGCGCCGACAAGGACCTCACCCGCGCCGGCGTCGGCAAGGCACTGCTGGGTCTGAAGGCCTACGACAGCGGCTTCGGGATCGCACACGACTTCTCGGATCCGAAGGCTCCCTCCACCCGGCAGAGCGTGATCATGAAGCCGGACGAGCAGACCCCGGGCGGCCTGAAGGTCGTCAAGGAGGCCTCGGTCGCCGAGGCGGCGAAGAACTTCACTCCCACCGGCTGAGCCCCGGGAAGCCGGCCGCACGGCCGCCGAACGACGAGAGGGCCCCCGGATGCCCAATGGCATCCGGGGGCCCTCTCACGTACAGGCGCCGCGCGCTACGACTGCGTGGCGCGCGCTTCGCGGCGGTTGTGCCGGAAGGTGTTCGCCCTGCGGGTCGTCGCGAACAGCGGAATGGTCGCCGCCAGCGCGATCTGCAGTGCGCAGCCCGTCTGGAGCAGCAGCTGACCGCCCGGCGCGTCGAAGGCCCACGCCGCCAGCAGACCCATCGCACCGACGATCCAGCTGAGCATCGCCACCGCGAGGACACCCCGCGGCTTGGGGTACTCGACCCGGCTCACCATCAGCCAGGCCACCCCGATGATCGCGAGGAGCGTCGGGACGAACGGCAGCTCCAGCAGCACGATCGAGACGACCGTCAGCGCGCCGAAGGGGCTCGGCATGCCCTGGAACATGCCGTCCTTCATGGTCACGCAGCTGAATCTCGCGAGTCTGAGCACCACGGCCAGCAGCACCACGATCGCGGCCAGCGCCGACATCTTCTGCACCGCGTCGTCGGCGACCATGCCGTAGACGAGCACGAAGTACGCGGGAGCCAGGCCGAAGCTGATCAGGTCGGACAGGTTGTCCAGCTCGGCGCCCATCGGTGAGCTGCGCAGCTTGCGGGCCACGATGCCGTCGAAGAGGTCGAAGACCGCGGCGAGCAGCATCAGTATCACTGCCGTCGCGGCGCTGTTGCGGGCCATGCCCGACTCGCCACTGCCGGTGAGGTGCGGGATGAGGATTCCGGTGGTGGTGAAGTACACCGCCATGAATCCGCAGGTCGCGTTGCCGAGGGTGAGGGTGTCCGCTATCGACAGCCGCAGCGAGAGCGGCATGTCGTCTTCGGCGGACTCCGCCTCGGCGGACTCGGGCACCCAGCCGGCGGCAGGAGTCTCAGGGTCAGTCACGGTCAATTCGGGTCACCCCCGCGGTGGTGGTCTGACCGACCTCGACCGCGACCTCGACGCCCTCGGGGAGGTAGATGTCGACGCGTGAGCCGAAGCGGATCAGACCGATGCGTTCGCCCTGCTCCACCTTGGTGCCGGCCGGCAGGTACGGGACGATGCGGCGGGCGACGGCACCGGCGATCTGCACCATCTCGATGTCACCGAGCTCGGTGTCGAAGTGCCAGACGACGCGCTCGTTGTTCTCGCTCTCCTTGTTGAACGCCGGGACGAATCCGCCGGGGATGTGCTCCACGGACGTCACCGTGCCCGCGAGGGGCGCGCGGTTGACGTGGACGTTCAGCGGGCTCATGAAGATCGCGACCCGGGTCCGTCCGTCCTTCCACGGCATGATGCTCTGCACCACACCGTCGGCGGGCGAGATGACACGGCCCTGAGCGATCTCGCGCTCGGGGTCGCGGAAGAACCACAGCATGCCCGCCGCGAGTGCGGTGGCGGGCACGGCCGCCGCGGCCCAGCGTCCGGACTTGCGGGCCCGGGCGAGGCTGAGTGCCGCGGTGGCGACGGTCGGCAGAAGCCACGGCGATGCTCCGCGCGCGAGACGTCCACCGAGGAGGCCGACGCGAGGTGCAGAGGTTTGGCTGTGGGGCATGGATGACCTTCGTAGCGGGTGATTGCCGCGCCGCAAGCAGGGGGACGGGACGGCGGCTTTACTGGAATGCTATCGGTTGCGCGCAACAACTGGGCAAGCCAGAAGCCGAGTCGATGGCCGTCAGCCAGTGACTGCTGGTGACTCTTCTGCGGCGAACCCATGGACGATTCGCCGCAAAAGGTACTTTCAGCCCTGGAGCCGGTACTCCTCGAGCAGGCGTCGCCCGATGATCATTTTCTGGATCTCGGCAGTACCTTCACCGATCAGCAGCATCGGCGCCTCCCGGTAGAGGCGCTCGATCTCGTACTCCTTCGAGAACCCGTAGCCGCCATGGATACGGAAGGCGTCCTCCACGACCTCCTTGCAGTACTCGGAGGCGAGGTACTTCGCCATCCCTGCTTCGAGGTCGTTTCGTTCACCAGAGTCCTTTTTGCGTGCCGCGTTCACCATCATCGCATGGGCGGCTTCGACCTTGGTAGCCATTTCGGCCAGCTTGAACTGGATCGCCTGGTGCTCGGCGATCGCCTTGCCGAAAGTGTGACGTTGCTGGGCATACGAGACACCCAGCTCGAAGGCACGCTGAGCGACGCCGCAGCCACGGGCGGCCACGTTGACGCGGCCGACCTCGACCCCGTCCATCATTTGGTAAAACCCTCGCCCGGTCTCGCCGCCGAGCACCCGATTGGCCGGAATGCGTAGTCCGTCCATGATGAGCTCGGTCGTGTCGACGCCCTTGTAGCCCATCTTGTCGATCTTGCCGGGGATGGTCAGGCCCGGACGGACCTCACCGAAGCCCGGCTCCTTCTCGACGAGGAAGGTCGTCATCGACTTGTGGGGCGCGGTGCCCTCCGGGTGTCCTTCGTCACTTCGTACGAGGACGGCCACGAGGGTGGACGTGCCACCGTTCGTCAGCCACATCTTCTGGCCGTTCAGGACGTACTCGTCCCCGTCCTTCACCGCCTTGGACGTGATGGCCGAAACGTCCGAGCCGAGAGCCGGCTCCGACATCGAGAACGCGCCGCGCACCTCGCCCAGCGCCATGCGCGGCAGGAAGTGGTCCTTCTGCTCCTGCGTGCCGTGCTGCTTGAGCATGTACGCCACGATGAAGTGGGTGTTGATGATGCCCGAGACGGACATCCAGCCCCGCGCTATCTCCTCGACGCACAGGGCGTAGGTGAGCAGCGACTCACCCAGGCCGCCGTACTCCTCCGGGATCATCAGACCGAACAGGCCGAGCTCCTTGAGCCCGTCGACGATCGCCTGCGGGTACTCGTCGCGGTGCTCCAGCTCGGTGGCGACCGGGATGATCTCCTTGTCGACGAACTCGCGGACGGTCTTGAGGATCTCCCGCTGGACGTCCGTGAGCCCGGCGGTCTGGGCGAGTCGGGCCATGGCTACTTCCCCTGTTCCTTCAGCGTGGGCCGGCCGGGCTGCTCGCCGCCGCGCTCCTTGATGTACGTCTCGGTGGGGACCATCACCTTGCGCCGGAAGACGCAGACGAGGGTGCCGTCCTGCTTGTAGCCCTTGGTCTCGACATGGACGATGCCGCGGTCGTTCTTCGACTTCGACGGGGTCTTGTCGAGGACCGTGGTCTCGCCGTAGATCGTGTCGCCGTGGAAGGTCGGCGCCACGTGCCGCAGGGACTCGACCTCCAGGTTGGCGATCGCCTTCCCGGAGACGTCCGGTACGGACATGCCCAGCAGCAGGGAGTAGATGTAGTTGCCTACGACCACGTTCTTGCCGAAATCTGTCGTGTTCTCGGCGTAATTGCTGTCCATGTGGAGCGGGTGGTGATTCATGGTCAGCAGGCAGAAGAGATGGTCGTCGTACTCCGTGACCGTCTTTCCGGGCCAGTGCTTGTAGACCGCCCCGACCTCGAACTCTTCGTAGGTGCGTCCGAACTGCATGGTCCTACGGCCCTTCTAGTTGACGGGGGTCTCGAACTTGCTGGTGCGCTGCATGCCCGCCGCGCGGCCCTTGCCCGCGACGACCAGGGCCATCTTGCGGCTGGCCTCGTCGATCATCTCGTCGCCGAGCATCGCCGAACCCTTCTTGCCGCCGGCCTCGGAGGTACACCAGTCGTACGCGTCGAGGATCAGCTCGGCGTGGTCGTAGTCCTCCTGCGAGGGCGAGAACACCTCGTTGGCGGCGTCGACCTGACCCGGGTGCAGTACCCACTTGCCGTCGAAGCCCAGCGCCGCCGCCCGGCCGGCCACCTCGCGGTACGCGTCCACGTCGCGGATCTGGAGGAAGGGACCGTCGATGGCCTGGAGGTTGTGCGTACGAGCGGCCATCAGGATCCGCATCAGGATGTAGTGGTAGGCGTCCGCGCCGTAGCCGGGCGGCTGCATGCCCACGACCAGCGTCTTCATGTTGATCGACGCCATGAAGTCGGCCGGGCCGAAGATGATGGTCTCCAGCCGGGGCGAGGCGGCGGCGATCTCGTCGACGTTCACCAGGCCCTTGGCGTTCTCGATCTGCGCCTCGATGCCGATCTTGCCGACCTCGAAGCCCATCGTCTTCTCGATCTGGGTCAGCAGGAGGTCCAGAGCCACGATCTGCTGGGCGTCCTGGACCTTCGGCAGCATGATGCAGTCGAGGTTCTGGCCGGCGCCCTCGACGACCGTGATGACATCGCGGTAGGTCCAGTGCGTGGTCCAGTCGTTGACCCGCACGACGCGGGTCTTGCCGGTCCAGTCGCCGTTGTTCAGCGCGTCCACGATGGTGTGGCGGGCGCCTTCCTTGGCGAGCGGGGCACAGGCGTCTTCGAGGTCCAGGAAGACCTGGTCGGCCGGCAGTCCCTGGGCCTTCTCCAGGAAGCGCGGGTTCGACCCCGGTACCGCGAGGCAGGAGCGACGCGGGCGAAGGCGGTTCACCGGGTGGGGCGTGGTCATGCGGGGACCTCCGTGCTTGCAACGATGTCGGTGCTGTCAAGGGGATGAAGCTTGTTGGCTCTGCGGATCTCGTCGACGATACGGCCGATGATCTCCGTGATGCCGAAGTCCTTGGGCGTGAAGACGGCGGCCACACCGGCCGCCTTCAGCGTCACGGCGTCGGCGTTCGGAATGATGCCCCCGACGATGACGGGGATGTCACCCGCCCCCGCCGCCCGCAGGCGCGTCAGCACGTCCGGGACGAGTGCGCAGTGCGATCCGGACAGGATGGACAGTCCCACGCAGTGCACGTCCTCGGCCAGCGCCGCCGAGGAAATCTCCTCGGGCGTCAGCCGGATGCCCTGGTAGACCACCTCGAAGCCGGCGTCGCGGGCCCGGACGGCGATCTGCTCCGCCCCGTTGGAGTGCCCGTCCAGACCCGGCTTGCCGACCAGCAGCCGCAGCCGGCCCGCGCCCAGCTCGTCGGCCGTACGGGCGACCTTCTCGCGGACCTCCGCCATCGGCGTGCCGGGCTCGGCCGTCACCGCCACGGGAGCCGAGGAGACCCCGGTCGGTGCCCGGAACTCGCCGAACACCTCGCGCAGGGCGCTGGACCACTCGCCGGTGGTGACGCCCGCCCGGGCGCACTCCAGGGTGGCCTCCATCAGGTTCTCGGTCCCCGCCGCGGCCTGCTTCAGCCGGTCCAGGGCCTGCATCACGGTGGGGTAGACGAACGGGTCGCCGCCGCCCTGCCGGTCCGAGGACTCCTGCCGCTCGGCCCGCCAGCGGGTGATGCGCTCGACGATCTGCGCCTCCACCGCCCCGTCCACCGTCATGATGGCGCCGTCCAGGTCCGCGGTGAGCGGGTTCTCCTCGGTCTGCTGGAAGCAGTTCACCCCGACGATCTTGTCCTCGCCGGCCTCGATCCGGGCGCGCCGCTCGGCGTGCGAGGAGACCAGCTGGGACTTGAGGTACCCGGACTCGACTGCGGCCATCGCGCCGCCCATCTCCTGGATCCGGTCGATCTCGGCCAGGGACTCGGCCACCAGGGACTCCACCTTGGCCTCGATCACGTGCGACCCGGCGAAGATGTCCTCGTACTCCAGCAGGTCGCTCTCCAGGGCGAGGACCTGCTGGATGCGCAGCGACCACTGCTGGTCCCAGGGCCGGGGCAGGCCCAGCGCCTCGTTCCAGGCGGGCAGCTGCACGGCGCGGGCGCGGGCGTCCTTGGAGAGGGTGACGGCCAGCATCTCCAGCACGATGCGCTGGACGTTGTTCTCCGGCTGCGCCTCGGTCAGGCCGAGCGAGTTGACCTGGACCCCGTACCGGAAGCGCCGCTGCTTGGCGTCCTCGATGCCGTAACGCTCGCGCGTGACCTGGTCCCAGATGCGACCGAAGGCGCGCATCTTGCACATCTCCTCGATGAAGCGGACGCCCGCGTTCACGAAGAAGGAGATCCGGGCCACCACCTCGCCGAAGCGCTCCGGCGGGACCTGGCCCGAGTCACGCACCGAGTCCAGCACCGCGATCGCGGTGGACATGGCGTACGAGATCTCCTGGACCGGGGTGGCTCCGGCCTCCTGCAGGTGGTAGCTGCAGATGTTGATCGGGTTCCACTTCGGGATGTGGTTGACCGTGTACGCGATCATGTCCGTCGTCAGCCGCAGGGACGGCCCCGGCGGGAAGACGTGCGTCCCGCGCGAGAGGTACTCCTTGACGATGTCGTTCTGGGTGGTGCCCTGGAGCTGGGAGATGTCCGCGCCCTGCTCCTCGGCGGCCACCTGGTAGAGCGCCAGCAGCCACATCGCGGTGGCGTTGATCGTCATCGAGGTGTTCATCTGCTCCAGGGGTATGTCCTGGAACAGCCGTCGCATGTCGCCCAGATGGGAGACCGGGACCCCGACCCGGCCCACCTCGCCGCGGGCGAGGATGTGGTCGGGGTCGTAGCCGGTCTGCGTCGGCAGGTCGAACGCGACCGACAGGCCGGTCTGGCCCTTGGCGAGGTTGCGGCGGTACAGCTCGTTGGACGCCTCGGCCGTGGAGTGGCCGGCGTACGTCCGCATGAGCCACGGACGGTCCTTCTGGCGCTCTGTCATCTCAGGCTGTCCCTTTGGCCTTTGGGCGTCTCAGACGTTACGGAAGCGGTTGATCGCGTCGAGGTGCGTGGCCCGCAGCTCGTGGTCGCGCACGCCGAGGCCCTCCTCCGGAGCCAGCGCGAGGACGCCGACCTTGCCCTGGTGGAGGTTGCGGTGGACGTCGTAGGCGGCCTGGCCGGTCTCCTCCAGGGAGTAGACCTTCGACAGCGTCGGGTGGATCTTGCCCTTGGCGATGAGGCGGTTGGCCTCCCAGGCCTCGCGGTAGTTCGCGAAGTGGGAGCCGATGATCCGCTTGAGGGACATCCACAGGTAGCGGTTGTCGTACTCGTGGTTGTAGCCCGAGGTCGAGGCGCAGGTGACGATCGTGCCGCCCTTGCGGGTGACGTAGACGCTCGCGCCGAAGGTCTCGCGGCCGGGGTGCTCGAAGACGATGTCCACGTCCTCGCCGCCGGTCAGCTCGCGGATGCGCTTGCCGAGGCGCTTCCACTCCTTCGGGTCCTGGGTGTGCTCGTCCTTCCAGAACTTGTAGCCCTCGGCGTTGCGGTCGATGACCGCCTCCGCGCCCATGGCCCGGCAGATGGCCGCCTTCTCGGGGCTGGAGACCACACAGATCGGGTTGGCGCCGCCGGCGAGGGCGAACTGGGTGGCGTACGAGCCGAGCCCGCCGCTCGCGCCCCAGATCAGGACGTTGTCGCCCTGCTTCATGCCGGCGCCGTTGCGGGAGACCAGCTGGCGGTAGGCGGTGGAGTTGACCAGGCCGGGGGAGGCGGCCTCCTCCCAGCTGAGGTGGTCCGGCTTGGGCATGAGCTGGTTGGACTTGACGAGGGCGATCTCCGCCAGCCCGCCGAAGTTGGTCTCGAAGCCCCAGATGCGCTGCTCCGGGTCGAGCATCGTGTCGTTGTGGCCGTCGGAGGACTCCAGCTCCACCGAGAGGCAGTGCGCTACGACCTCGTCGCCGGGCTTCCAGGCGTTCACGCCGGGACCGGTGCGCAGGACGACGCCCGCGAGGTCGGAGCCGATGACGTGGTACGGGAGGTCGTGGCGCTTGGTGAGCTCCGACAGGCGTCCGTACCGCTCCAGGAAGCCGAAGGTGGACACCGGCTCGAAGATCGAGGTCCAGACGGAGTTGTAGTTGACCGAGGAGGCCATGACGGCCACCAGGGCCTCGCCCGGGCCGAGTTCCGGCACCGGGACCTGGTCCAGGTGCAGGGATTTGCGCGGGTCCTTCTCACGGGTGGTGAGCCCCGCGAACATCTCCACCTCGTCCTTGTGCACGGTGACCGCGCGGTACGAGTCGGGGAGCGGCAGGGCCGCGAAGTCGGCGGCCGTAGCGGCCTGCGACTGGATCGCGTCCAGGATGTCCTTCACGGTAGAGCCTCCGGCTGAGCGCTGAATGAGGGTGCGCTGGGGGATACGCGTTGTATGCGTGGGTGCGTGTGGGGTGCTGTGACTGGTGCTGCGGGTGCCGTCGGTCCGGCTGCTGCGGTGGTGCTGCGCGACGCTGTGGCTTCGCTGCGCTCCGCCTCTGCTCGTGGCAGAGGCTTCGGCAAGCGGAGCCGGGTGTGCGGTGCCTGGTGACGCAGGCGTCCGGGGCGCGTTCCGTGCCGTGTGGGCGTGGGCCGCGGGGACATCCGGACGACTTCAACGTATGGCACCCCGTGTCACTCAGCAAGGCACCGCGTGCCAAAACTTTCTCTCATTTGCCCATTGACCTGCGCAGATGAGCGATGATCGATCAGGGTTACCGGCGAGTAGGGGCAAGTGGGACAAACGGAAGCGGCCGCCCCCGGAACGGGAGCGGCCGCTGTGACGCGGGTCGCTTACTTCTTCTTCAGTGCCTCTTCGATGGTCCGCATGACCTCGTCCAGAGGGGCGTCCGTACGAGCCACCGCCACCAGGACCTCGCCCTGCGTCCGGACCGCGGCCGACGCGGCCGGCGACGCCGTGTTCAGCGTGCGCCCCGCGCCGATCCCCGAGCCGAAGGTGTTCCGCACGATCGAGAAGGCGTGGTCCAGCTGCGCCTCCACGTCCCCCTGGCCGCCCGCCCGCAGCCAGCGCCGCAGGACGTGGTTGTGGGCGGTCACCACCGCCGAGGCGGCCACCTCGGCCAGCAGCGGGTCGTCATTGCCGTCGTGCGGCTCGTGCTCGTCGAAGTGGGCCAGCAGATAGCGGGTGAACAGCCGCTCGTACCGGGCCACCGAGGCGATCTCCCGCTCGCGCAGCGCCGGCACCTCGCGGGTCAGCCGGTAGCGCTCCACCGACACCGCCGGCGAGGCCGCGTACATCTTCATGACTTCCTTGATCCCGCGGCACACCGTGTCGAGCGGGTGCTCGTGCGCCGGGGCCACGTCGAGAACCGCCTCGGCGCGGGTCAGGGTGTCGTCGTGATCCGGGAAGATCGCCTCTTCCTTGGACCGGAAATGCCGGAAGAAGGTCCGCCGCGCCACCCCGGCTGTCGCGGCGATCTCGTCGACCGTCGTCGCCTCGTACCCCTTGGTCGCGAACAGCTCCATCGCCGCCGCGGCGAGCTCGCGGCGCATCTTGAGCCGCTGCGCGGCCGCCCGGGTGCCGGCCGCGCTCTCCGGTGCGTCGGAGGCCGTGGTGGCGCGGGGCGAGGTCTTGGCGGGCTGGGACATAGAGCGAAAGTACTTCATTCGCGCAGGGGAGCGCGCCTGCGGGGGGTGGGACGGGGGTGGATGCGGGGGAGAGCCCGCACTGGGCTCGGGAGGGTTCGTCCGCCGTGAGGGTCCGGCGGACCCGAGCAGCCCTCCCCACGCATCCGGCTCGTGGCCGGCCGGGTCAGGGGGTGTCCGGCCGATCATGGCCGGGCCCGGCCCGTCCGGCGCGTGCTGATCCGGCGCTGATCGGGCGGACACCCCCTACCGGCGGGCGTACTCACGGAATCCGCGGCCGGTCTTCCTTCCCAGGCATCCCGCCGCCACCAGGTGCTCCAGCAGCCGGGACGGGGCCAGGCCCGGGTCGCGGAACTCCTTGTGGAGGACCTTCTCGATGGCCAGCGAGACGTCCAGGCCGACCACGTCGAGGAGTTCGAACGGCCCCATCGGGTAGCCGCCGCCCAGCTTCATCGCCGCGTCGATGTCGTCGAGGCTCGCGTAGTGCTGCTCGACCATCTTGACGGCGTTGTTGAGGTACGGGAACAGCAGCGCGTTCACGATGAAACCCGCCCGGTCCCCGCAGTCCACGGGGTGCTTGCGCACCGATCCGCAGATGTCGCGGACCGTGGCGTGCACGTCGTCGGCCGTCAGGACCGTACGGACGACTTCGACCAGCTTCATCGCCGGCGCCGGGTTGAAGAAGTGCATGCCGATCACGTCCTGCGGGCGCGAGGTGACGCGGGCGATCGCGATCACCGGCAGCGAGGAGGTCGTGGTGGCCAGCACCGCGCCCTGCTTGCAGACCTTGTCCAGGGCCGCGAACAGCTCCTGCTTGACCGCCAGGTCCTCGGCGACCGCCTCCACGGCCAGGTCCACGTCGGCGAAGGCCTCCAGCGAACCGGCCGGGGTGATCCGGCCCAGGGTCTGCGCGGCCGCCTCCTGGGTCAGCCGGCCCTTGGCCACCGCCCGGCCCAGGGACTTGCCGATCGCGGCCTTCGCCGCGTCGGCCTTCTCCTGGCTGCGGCCGGCGAGGACCACGGTGAAACCGGACTGCGCGAAGACCTGCGCGATCCCGCTCGCCATGGTGCCGGAACCGGCCACGCCGACCGAGGTGACCGGTCGGCCCCCGCCGGAGCGGCCGCCCTCCGGCGGCGTCTGCGCGTCCCGGACGATCACGGAGCTGCCGGGCGCCTCGTACGTGTAGAAGCCCCGCCCGGACTTCTGCCCGGTCAGGCCCGCTTCGGCAAGGTGGCCCAGGATCGGCGCCGGGGCGTGCAGCCGGTCCCCGGAGGAGACGTACATGGCTTCCAGAACGGTGCGGGCGGTGTCCACGCCGATCAGGTCGAGCAGCGCGAGCGGGCCCATGGGCAGGCCGCAGCCCAGCCGCATCGCCGCGTCGATGTCCTCGCGGGAGGCGTACTTCGCCTCGTACATGGCGGCGGCCTGGTTGAGGTAACCGAAGAGCAGGCCGTCCGCGACGAAGCCGGGGCGGTCGCCGACCGAGACGGGCTCCTTGCCGAGCGCGCGGGCCAGCTGGGTGACCGCCGCGACGGCGGTCGGCGCGGTGAGCACGCAGGAGACGACCTCGACCAGCTTCATCGCCGGCGCCGGATTGAAGAAGTGCAGGCCCAGCACGCGCTCGGGGCGCTGGGACTCCGCGGCGAGCCGGGTCACCGACAGGGCGTTGGTGCCCGTCGCCAGGATCGTGTCGGGCCGCACGATCGCGTCGAGTTCCCGGAACACCCGCTGCTTGAGCTCGTACGACTCGGGCACGACCTCGATGACGAGATCGGCCCCGGCGGCGGCGCCCAGGTCGGTGAAGGTGCGGAAGCGGGCGAGGACGTCCGTCCGCTCCTCGTCGGTGAGGCGCTCCTTGGTGACGGAGCGGGCGGTGGCCGCGGCCAGGGCGGCCGTGGCCCGGCGGGTGGCGACGTCGCTGATGTCGATGCCGATGACCTCGTGGCCGGCCTGGGCGAGGACCTCGGCGATGCCGGTGCCCATCGTGCCGAGACCGACGACGGCGATGGTCTGGAGGGTGGACTGACTGGACGGACGGTCCATCGAGGGACTCCAGTGGAAGAGGGTGACGACTGGGGGCACGGCGTGCGGATGCCGTGCGGGGAAGCCCGGGGGGCGAAAGCGGCGGGCCCTGTCCCGGGGCCACGCCGTGGTACTGCGAAAGGTGCTGCGATACCTGAGGTACCGAACCGACCGGCACGAGGCGGCTGCGTCACCAGGCCGCCCTCGTACGTGTTGAAGGGACAGTAACTCCTCGGTAACTACTTGGCCAGAGCACGGAGATGTGACATACGCCGCCATGCGGCTTGCACCCGGCCGCCGCGATCGGGTACGTATCCCCGCGAACCCGCGGCGCCCGCGCCGATGCCGCCCTAGGGTGAGCGGGTGAACGACGTGCTGGAGCGCCTGCGGGCGGAAGCCACCGGATCGCCCGCGTACGCGCAGTACGAGGCGCTGCTCGCGGCGGACCCGGACGCCCTGGCGGCGTCCCTGACGTCCGCCGGGCGGCCGCTGTGGGCGCGCGAGCTGGCGGCGTACCGGCTGGGCCTGCGCGGAGACCGCCGGGCCTTCGAGCCCCTGGTGCTGCTGCTCAACCACCGCGACCCGCCACGCTGCGCGGCCGCCGCCGAGGCGCTGGCCGTACTGGGCGACCCGCGCACCGCCCGTGCGGCGGCGGCCCTCGCCACCAACGGACTGCGCACGGCCTACGCCCTCCAGCCGGTGCGGCTGCTCACCGCCCTGCGCGCGCCGGAGTCGGCCCCGGCCCTGATGACCACGCTGTCCCGGCTGCTCTCCCCGCACGACCCGTACTGGCGGATCGCCCTGGCCTGCGTCGAAGGCCTGGGCGCCCTCGCCGACCCCCGCGCCCGCGACCTCCTGACCCGGGCCCAGTCCCACCCCCGCCTGGCGGTGGCGGCGACGGAGGCCCTGCGCGCACTGGACTGACAAGATCAGCTCCATGAGCGAGCAGAACGGGACCTGACCGCCCGCGCGGGGAGGCGGGCGGCCGGGGGCCGGGAAGCGGCCCCCGTGCCGCCAGGGATCAGCCCCGGAAGCCGAGCAGTCCGTGCAGCGCCGCCCCGGCCGCCGAGGGCGTAGCCGCGCGGGTCGCCGTGGCCGGCTTCGGAACCGGCTGGGCGGAGCAGGTGGCGTCCGCGGCCTTGCCCGTCTTCAGGTACGCCGCCACCTTCTCGTCCAGGCACTTGTTGCCGCTCAGCGAAATGCCGTGGTTGCCGCCGCCCTCCTCGATCACCAGGGCGGCGCCCGCCAGCTTCTCCCGCATGCTGAGCGCGCCCTCGAACGGGGTGGCCGCGTCGTCCGTCGCCTGGAGGAGCAGGGCGGGCGGCAGGGCGGTGTTGGTCACGTCCGGGGCCTTGAGCGGCTCCGTCGGCCAGAACGCGCACGGGGCGTTGTACCAGGCGTTGTTCCAGGTCATGAAGGGCGCCTTGGCGTGCGTGCGCCACATGTCGGCGCGCCACTGGTTCCAGTCCTTCGGCCAGGCCGAGTCGCGGCACTGCACCGCCGTGTACACGCTGTAGCTGTTGCCCGCGGCGGGCGCCACCGCGCCGAACCGCTCGTACGCCGCCACCAGCGGCTTCGCGTCCCTGCCCACCGCGTACGCGGAGAATGCGGCGGCGAGCTGGGGCCAGTAGCCGTTGTAGTAGGCGCCCGGCATGTACGTGTCCTCCAGCTCGGAGGGGCCCACCTTGCCGCCCGCGGGAGTCGCGCGCAAGGCGTCCCGCATCGCGTACCAGCGTGTCTCGACCACCGCCGGGTCGGTGCCGAGCCGGTAGGTGGCGTCGTACTTCGCGACCCAGGCCAGGAAGGCCTTGTGGCGGGAGTCGAAGGCCCGGTCCTGGGCGAGGTTGTCCTCGTACCAGACCCCGCTCGGGTCGACCACGGAGTCCAGGACGAGCCGGTTGACCCGGCCCGGGTGGAGTTTGGCGTACACCGCGCCCAGGTAGGTCCCGTAGGAGTAGCCGAAGTAGCTGATCCGCTCCGCGCCGAGGGCGCCGCGCAGCACCTCGATGTCGCGGGCGGCCGCGACGGTGCCGATGTGCGGGAGCACGTCCGCGTGCTTGGCCCGGCAGGTCTCGGCGTAGGACCGCACCCGGTCCAGGTTGGCGCGCTCGGTCGCCTTGTCGCGCGGTACGGAGTCCGGGCGGACGGTGGCGAAGTGGCCGGCCGCGCAGTCGAGGGCCGGCTCGCTCTTGCCGACGCCCCGGGGGTCGAAGCCGATCACGTCGTACTGGGCGGCCACGTCCTTGGGGAGGGCGGAGGCGATGTGGCCGGCCAGGTTGCGGCCGCTGCCGCCCGGGCCGCCCGGATTGACCAGCAGGGGTCCCTGGGAGGTGGCGGCGGTGTGCGGGACCCGGGTCAGGGCGAGGGTGATCTGGCGGCCCGCGGGGTGGTCGTGGTCGAGGGGGACCTTGAGGGAGGCGCACTGCAGGGTCGGGAACCGGGTGGTCGCGCAGCCGGTCCAGTGGAGGGCGGCCGCCTTCGGCGCCGCCGACGCCGAAGGGGCCGCCGGGCCGGCTGCCGGGGCCGCCGTGACCGGGCTCGCGAGGGCGGCGGCGACGGTGGAGATCGCCAGCAGGACAGCCGCGCGCTTGTGCAACGGGCGGCGCTTCTTCAACGGGTGCAGCATGGGGCCTCCCAGCCGAGGGTTCTGGGCGGAATCGTCCCGGAAACCACGCCTGGAAGACGGGATTGGACCGCCTATTGGCCCGATGTGATGACCCGGCCGGGAGGCGTCCGGAGGTCAGAGGAGGGTGAGCTGGGTCGGCCCGGCGGGCGCGGGCCCGGCCGGCATGTCCCCGGGCCGTTCGGGAGTGACGATCCTGCGGGACGCCCCGCGCCGGCTCGGTCCGATGCCGAATTCGGCCGCCAGTTCGTGGACTTGGCGGGTGATCTGCCGCTGGTACCAGGTGGGCGCGTACGAGCCGCCCCCGTACATCCGCTCGTACCGCTCCACGAGGGGCGGGTGGTGCTCGCCCAGCCAGGACATGAACCACTCCCGCGCCCCGGGCCGCAGATGGAGTACCAGCGGTGTCACCGAGGTGGCGCCGGACTCGGCGATGGCGCGGACGGTGGCCCGCAGCTGCTCCGGCGCGTCCCCGAGGAAGGGGATCACCGGGGCCATCAGCACGCCGCACTCGATGCCGGCGTCGGTGAGGGTCCGTACGGCGTTCAGCCGGCCGGCGGGGGAGGGCGTGCCGGGCTCGACCGTCCGCCACAGGCCGGTGTCGGTGAAGCCGACGGATACGGATATGCCGACGTCGGTGACCTCGGCGGCCTCCTGGAGGAGCGGGAGGTCGCGCAGGATCAGCGTGCCCTTGGTGAGGATCGAGAAGGGGTTGGCGTGGTCGCGCAGGGTTTCGATGATCCCCGGCATCAGCCGGTAGCGGCCCTCGGCGCGCTGATAGCAGTCGACGTTGGTGCCCATGGCGATGTGCGCACCGGTCCAGCGCCGCGAGCCGAGTTCGCGGCGCAGCAGGTCGGGGGCGTTGGTCTTGACGACGATCTGCGAGTCGAAGCCGATGCCGGTGTCGAGGTCGAGGTAGCTGTGGGTCTTGCGGGCGAAGCAGTAGACACAGGCGTGGCTGCAGCCGCGGTAGGGGTTGACGGTCCATTCGAACGGCATGCGCGAGGCCCCCGGTACCCGGTTGACGATCGAGCGGGCCCGCACCTCGTGGAAGGTGATACCGCGGAACTCGGGGGTGTCGAAGGTCCGCGTGACGACGGCGTCGGCCCCGAAGAGCGCGACGGGCCCGGCGGCCCCGGCCGTCCCTTGTCCGGTGTCCCCGTCGGCCAGATTGTCCCAGCGCATGAGCGCCTCCCTCGGTAGCCCTCTCCCGAGAATAGAACAAATGTTCCCATGATCGTGCGGTCCTGCTTCCGGGCCGCCCGGGCCGCCCCGCGGGCCTGGATTTGGGCGGTCGCCCCGGAGGTGGTTGTCTTGCCGCGACGAGCGATCACAACTGCTGGAGGAACAGCTATGGCGCAGGTCGAGGCCACCACGGAGCGGATCATCGCGGCCGACGCGGAGACCGTGTTCGACGCGCTGGCGGACTACACCGGGACCCGGGGGCGGCTGCTGCCCGAGCACTTCAGCGAGTACGAGGTGCGCGAGGGCGGCGACGGCGAGGGGACCCTCGTCCACTGGAAGCTCCAGGCCACCAGCAAGCGGGTCCGCGACTGCCTGCTGGAGGTCACCGAGCCCACGGACGGGCAGCTGGTCGAGAAGGACCGCAACTCCTCCATGGTCACCACCTGGATCGTCACCCCGGCCGGCGAGGGCAAGTCCAAGGCCGTCGTCACCACCGTGTGGAACGGCGCCGGCGGTATCGGCGGCTTCTTCGAGCGCGCCTTCGCGCCCAAGGGCCTCGGCCGGATCTACGACACCGTGCTCGCCAATCTGGCCGCCGAAGTCGAGGGCTGAGCAAGCTCGTTGCCGGGCCAGTGGGACCCCCGAGCCGACTCACCGGTTCGGGTGGATTTCCCGGCGTGGCGGGCGCCGCCGGAAGCAGGGCGTGGCCCCGGGCCGTCGGCGGGGGCGGCGGTTAGGGTGGGGCTCGGCGTGTGCCGTCCGCACGCCTGCGCGACCGGCCGCGACCGACCGTGTCCAACCGACCGTGTGCAACCGACCGCCCGGGGGCCCGATGAAGATCCTCATCTCCGCCGACATGGAAGGCGCCACCGGCGTCACGTGGCCCGAAGACGTGACGCCCGGGGCCCCGCAGTGGGAACGCTGCCGGGCGCTGTTCACCTCCGACGTGAACGCCGCCGTCCTCGGCTTCTACGACGGCGGTGCCGAGCAGGTCCTCATCAACGAGGCCCACGCCACCATGCGCAACCTGCTGCTGGAGCGGCTCGACGCCCGCGCGGAGATGCTCACCGGCCGCCACAAGTCTCTCTCCATGGTCGAGGGCGTCCAGTACGGCGACGTCGACGGCATCGCCTTCGTCGGCTATCACACGGGAGCCGGCTCCGAAGGCGTCCTCGCCCACACCTACCTCGCGAACTCCATCACCGGCGTCTGGCTCAACGGGGTGCGCGCCAGCGAGGGCCTGCTCAACGCCCATGTCGTCGCCGAGTACGGGGTCCCGGTCGTCCTGGTCACCGGAGATGACCTGACCTGCGCCGATGCCGTCGGCTACGCCCCGGAGGCGGTGACCGTCGCCGTCAAGGACCACGTCTCGCGCTACGCCGCCGTGTGCCGCACGCCGACCCGTACGGCCGCCGACATCAGGGCGGCGGCCAAGGAGGCCACGGCCCTGGCGGTCCGCCGAGAACCGGTGAGCGGCGGCCCCTTCGCCGTGGAGCTGGAATTCGACGCCGAGCACCTGGCGATGGCCGCCACGGTGATCCCGGGGGTCGAGCGGTGCGGGGAGCGCAGGGTCGCGTACGCCAGCGGGACGATGTACGAGGGGATCCGGACGTTCAAGGCGGTCACGACGGTCGTGTCGGCGGCCGTGGAGGAGCAGTATGGCTAGCAGAATGGTTGACATGTCCGCAGTCAGCGCCGGCGCCGTGGCCACCGCCACCGTCCCGGCCACCGTCCCGGCCGACGCCGTGGACGAGGTAGCGCTCGAAGAGGCCGTCGAGTTCACCTCCGGCCTGATCCGGATCGACACCACGAACCGGGGCGGCGGCGACTGCCGTGAGCGCCCCGCCGCCGAGTACGTCGCCGAGCGGCTCGCCGCCATCGGCCTGGAGCCGGTCCTGCTGGAGCGCACTCCCGGCCGCACCAACGTGGTGGCCCGGATCGAGGGCACCGACCCCGGCGCCGACGCCCTGCTCGTCCACGGACATCTCGACGTCGTCCCGGCCGAGGCCGCCGACTGGAGCGTGCACCCCTTCTCCGGCGAGATCCGGGACGGCGTGGTCTGGGGCCGCGGGGCCGTCGACATGAAGAACATGGACGCGATGGTGCTGGCCGTCGTACGGGCCTGGGCGCGGGCGGGTGTCCGACCGCGCCGCGACATCGTGATCGCCTACACCGCGGACGAGGAGGACAGCGCGGTCGACGGCTCCGGCTTCCTCGCCGACCGCCACCCGCACCTCTTCGAGGGCTGCACGGAGGGCATCAGCGAATCCGGTGCCTTCACGGTACACACCCGCCCGGGTCAGGCCCTCTACCCGATCGCGGCCGGTGAACGCGGCACCGCCTGGCTGAAGTTGACCGCGCACGGCACCGCCGGGCACGGCTCCAAGCCGAACAAGGCCAACGCGGTCAGCCGGCTCGCCGCCGCCGTGGCGCGGATCGGCGAGTACCAGTGGCCGGTCCGGCTCACCGCCACCGTCACCGCCTGCATCACCGAACTCGCCGCGCTGAACGGCCTGTCGGTGGATCCGCGCCGTCCCGACTTCGACCTCGACGCGGTCCTCGCCCGGCTCGACCCGGCCTCCGCCCTCGTCGAGGCGACCGTGCGCAACAGCGCCAACCCGACCATGCTCAGCGCCGGTTACAAGCTCAACGTGATCCCCGGCCAGGCCACCGCGTTCGTGGACGGCCGCATGCTGCCGGGCGGCGAGGCCGAGTTCATCGCCACCCTGGACGCGCTCACGGGCCCGGACGTGCGGTGGGAGTTCCACCACCGCGAGGTGGCGCTCGAAGCCCCCGTGGACGGGCGGACGTACGGGATCCTGCGCGAGTCCGTCGAGCGGTTCGACCCCGACGGACACGTGGTGCCCTTCTGCATGGCGGGCGGCACCGACGCCAAGCAGTTCTCCCGCCTCGGCATCACGGGCTACGGCTTCTCCCCCCTGAAGCTCCCGCCCGGTTTCGACTACTGGTCCCTCTTCCACGGCGTGGACGAGCGGGTTCCCGTCGAGGCCCTGCACTTCGGGGTCCGTGTCCTCGACCACGCGTTGCGGACTCTGTGAAGTGTGAAGGGACCCTGTGATGGTGGCACCGACCCTGCCCTACGGAAGCTGGCCCTCACCCATCGACGCGGCGCTCGCCGCCTCGCTCGACGGACGGCCCGAGTACATCGCCGCGGTCGGCTCCGAGGTGTGGTGGACCGAGCCCCGGCCGCAGGAGGAGGGCCGCCGGACCCTCGTACGACGGACCGCGGACGGCGGACCGGCCACCGCGGCGCTGCCCGCACCGTGGAACGTGCGCAGCCGGTTCACCGAGTACGGCGGCCGGCCCTGGGACGGAGTCGAGCGGGCCGCCGGCGGACCCCTCCTGGTCTTCGTCCACTTCGCCGACCAACGGCTGTACGCCTACGAGCCCGACGCCCCCGGCGATGCCCCGCCGCGCCCCCTCACCCCCGTCTCCGCGGTCGGCGGCGGCCTGCGCTGGGCCGACCCCGTCCTGCGCGGCGGCGAAGTCTGGTGCGTGCTGGAGGAGTTCACCGGCCCGGCCCCCACCGACGTACGCCGGATGCTGGCCGCCGTACCGCTGGACGGGTCGGCGGCCGGTGACCGTGCCGCGGTACGGGAACTGACGGACGACCGGCACCGGTTCAGCACCGGGCCCCGGCTCTCCCCGGACGGGCGGCGCGCGGCCTGGCTGGTGTGGGACCACCCGCGCATGCCCTGGGACGGAACCGAGCTGAAACTGGCCGAGGTCACGCCCGGGGGCGGCCTCGCGCAGGCCCGTACCGTTCTCGGAGGCCCCGAGGAGGCCGTCGCCGAGGTGGAGTGGACGGCCGGCGGGGACCTCCTCGCGGTGAGCGACCGCGGCGGGTGGTGGAACCCGTACCGCGTGGATCCGGAGACCGGTGAGGCGGTCAACCTGTGCCCGCGCGAAGAGGAGTTCGGCGGCCCGCTGTGGAAGCCGGGTCTGCGCTGGCTAGCCCCGCTCCCCGACGGGCCGGTCGCGGTCCTGCACGGCCAGGGCACTTCGGTGCTCGGCATCCTGGACCCGGAGAGCGGCGACCTGGTGGACGCCGCCGGGCCCTGGACGGCCTGGCAGCCGACGCTCGCCGTGAGCGGCACGCGGGTCTACGGAGTCGCCGCCAGCCCGCGCAGCGCGTACGAGGTCGTCGAGCTGGACACCGCCACCGGACACGCCCGCGCGGTCGGCGCGCGGGCCGTCGACCGGGTGGACCCGGCCTCCTACCCGGAGCCGCAGACCCGGACCTTCCTCGGCCCGGACGACCGGGAGATCCACGCGCACGTCTACCCGCCGCACCACCCGGCCTGCCGGGCTCCCGCCGACGAACTGCCCCCGTACGTGGTGTGGGCGCACGGCGGCCCCACCGATCACGTGCCGCCCGTACTGGACCTGCACATCGCCTACTTCACCTCGCGCGGCATCGGCGTGGCCGAGGTGAACTACGGCGGCTCCTCCGGCTACGGCCGCGCCTACCGGGAGCGGCTGCGCGAGCAGTGGGGCGTGGTCGACGTCGAGGACTGCGCGGCGGTGGCCCGGGCACTCGCCGCCGAGGGCACCGCCGACCCGGCCCGGCTCGCCATCCGCGGCGCCAGCGCGGGCGGCTGGACGGCGGCGGCCTCGCTGGCCGCCACCGATCTGTACGCCTGCGCCGCGATCATCTACCCGGTGCTGGACCTGGTCGGCTTCGCCGAGGAGACCCACGACCTGGAGTCCCGCTACGTCGACGGCCTGGCCGGGCCGCCGCAGACCCTCGCGGTGCGCGCCCGTGAGCGCTCCCCGGTGGCCCGCGCCGACCGGATCGCCGCACCCTTCATCCTGCTCCAGGGGCTGGACGACCCGGTCTGCCCGCCGGCCCAGGCCGAACGTTTCCTGACCGCCATGCGGGGACGGCCGGTGCCGCACGCGTACGTGACCTTCGCGGGCGAGGGCCACGGCTTCCGGCGCGCCGACACCATGATCCGGGCGCTGGAGGCGGAACTGTCGCTGTACACCCAGGTGTTCGGGATCGAGCGGACCGATGTTCCCCGGCTGGAGCTGCGGGCCTGACGGGTCAGGCGGTGCGCAGCCAGACGCGGAGCGGGCCGATCGGGGTGAAGCCGGCGCGGACGGCGGCGTCCAGGTCGTCGCCGGACTCGTAGCCCACGACGGGCAGCTCCGGCCAGCGGGCGGCGATCCCGGCCAGGGCGCCGGCCCACGCCGTGTCGATACCGGCGTCATCACGGGCGAACAGGTTGGAGAGGCCGACGACGTCGCCGGTGCGGTGGGCGACGGCCCCGGCGACGATCCGGCCGTCGGCGCGGCCCGCGAGGAAGGCGGTGTCCTCGCCCAGCAGGGCCGGGCGGAACAGGCCGGTGCTCTCCTCGCCGTCCCAGGCGGCCTCCCACGCCTCCAGCTCCCCGGCGGTGGCGACCTCGGACCAGTCCAGGCGCGAGCCGCCGCCCCCGCCGACGGCTCCGGCCGGGCGGTGGATCCACCGGGCCTCGAACAGCACCTCGAAGCCCGCCGCGGCCAGATCGAGCACGGCGAAGCTGTCCTTGACCGAGCAACCGCCGGCGGAGCCGGTATCGATCCCCGCCAGCAGCGCGGCCGCCGAGGCGTCACCCGTGAGCGTCACCGCGTCGGGGTACAGCGGCGGGGTCCGGCGGGAGCTGGTCCACGCGTCACGCGTGAACGCGCCCGCCGGTCCGTGACCGCGGCAGACCGCGTCGCACCACTCGGCGTTGTTGCGCGCCGCCGCGAGCAGGAGTTCCCGGGTGTCGTCGAAGATGATCACACCGGGGATCCTGCCACACCCCTAGCCTGGGCGGATGACCTTTTCCACGTACGTCCGGGAAGGGGCGCGGGTGGGCCTGCGGCCCTTCCGGATCGCCGACGGAGCCGAATTCACCGCACGCGCGCGCGAAAGCCGCGGTCTGCACCGCCCCTGGCTGTTCCCGCCCCGCACCGTCGAGGAGTACGAGTCCTACGCGAAGCCGCTGACCGAGGGCGGCGGCCGGGCCGGGTTCCTCGTCTGCGAGCGGGAGACCGGGGCCATCGCCGGCTTCGTCAACATCAACAACATCGTGCGCGGAGCCTTCCAGTGCGGAGCCCTCGGCTACGGCGCCTTCGCGCACGCCGCCGGACGCGGGATGATGCGCGAGGCACTCGGCCTGGTCCTCGCGCACGCCTTCGCCCCGGCCCCGGAGGGCGGCTTGGGGCTGCACCGGCTGGAGGCCAACATCCAGCCCGGCAACACCGCCTCCATCGCGCTCGTGCGCGGCGCGGGATTCCGGCTGGAGGGGCTCTCGCCGGACTTCCTCTACGTCGACGGGGCCTGGCGCGACCACGAACGCTGGGCCGTGACCGCCGAAATGCCGGGCCCCCGGGGCGCGCATCGCCCAGGATGAAGCCATGCGATCCCTCGTGCTCCTCGACGCCCCGTCCAACCTCGGCCTGCGTCCGCCCGCGCCCGGCACCGTACCCGGCGTCTACAAACTGGCCGGGGCCCTGCGCGAACAGGGGCTGCTGAGCCGGCTCGGCGCACGCGAGGGCGGGGTGGTGATCCCGCCGCGCTACGACCGCGGTGACTGGAAGGAGGGCGACGGGGTGTTCCACGCCGACGCCCTCGCCGCGTACACCGTCGCGCTCGCCAACCGCATCGAACGGCACCTGCGGGCCGGGGAGTTCCCCGTCGTGCTCGGCGGTGACTGCTCGATCCAGCTCGGCGCCGCCCTCGCCATGCGTCGGCTCGGGCGGTACGGACTCGTCGCGATCGACGGCTCCGCCGACTTCCGCCACGCCGGGAACGAGGCGGTGAACGGGCCCGTCGGCGCCGCCGCCGGTGAGGAACTGGCCCTGGCGACCGGGCGCGGCCAGGCCGTCCTCACCGACCTGGAAGGCCTGGAGCCCTACCTCCGGGACGAGGACGTACGGCTCTTCGGGCTGCGGGACGCGGACGGGGACCTCACGGAACTGCGCGCGGCCGGGATCTTCACGGCCACCGTCGGCGAGATCCGCGCGCGCGGCGCCGGACCGGTGGCGCGCGCGGCCCTGGAGGGCATGTACCCGCCGGCCACCTCCGGCTTCTGGGTCCACCTGGACGCGGACGTGCTGGACCCGAGCGTCATGCCGGCCGTGGACAGCCCCGACCCCGGCGGCCTGGCCCCCGATGAACTGGCCGCGCTGCTCACGGTGTTGGTGCGCTCCCCGCGCTGCGTCGGTCTCAACGTCACCGTCTACGACCCGGACCTGGACCCGGACGCGCGTGCGGGCGCACTGCTCGCGGACCTCGTGGTGGGGGCCTTCACCTCATCCTGACCGGTGGTGATCCGCGGAACCCCTGTGCAGAGGCGGCCGCGGCGTGTTCCATTTCCCTCATGGCCACCACCGTCCGACGCGCCGTCCTGACCCTCCCCGCGGCCCCGACCGGCCCCGAGAACCCCCTGCCCGCCCTGCGCGCGCCCCGCGACGTGCACGCGCTGGACGAGCGGACGCGCGAGGGGCTGCCGCGCGACATGGCCCGGCAGATCGGATACGAGCCGCTGCGCTCGTTGCTGCCCGTCCGGATCCGCGACGGCTACCGAAGGGAGCGCTCCGAGCGGGAGTTCGATTCGATCGTCATCGAGAACGCCCACCTGCGCGTCACCGTCCTGCCCGGCCTGGGCGGGCGCGTCCACTCGATCACGCACCTGCCGACCGGCCGTGAACTGCTCTACCGCAACCCGGTGTTCCAGCCCGCCAACTTCGCGCTCAACGGCGCCTGGTTCTCCGGCGGCATCGAGTGGAACATCGGTGCCACCGGCCACACCACCCTGTCCTGCGCCCCGTTGCACGCCGCCCTCGTCCCGGCCCCCGACGGCGGTGTGATGGTGCGGCTGTGGGAGTGGGAGCGGCTGCGCGACCTGCCGTTCCAGGTGGACCTGTGGCTGCCGCCGGACTCGGAGTTCCTGTACGTCGGGGTCCGGGTGCGCAATCCGCACGAGCGCCCCGCGCCCGTGTACTGGTGGTCCAACATCGCCGTCCCCGAGGACGCGGGCACGCGGGTGCTCGCCCCCGCCGACGAGGCCTGGCACTTCGGGTACGAGCACGCGCTGCGGCGCATCCCCGTACCGCGGTGGGAGGGCGCCGACCGGACGTACCCGCTGCGCAGCGAGTACCCGGCCGACTTCTTCTACGAGGTCCAGGACGGGGCCCGGCCCTGGATCGCCTCGCTGGACGCCGCGGGGCAGGGGCTCGTACAGACCTCCACCGGCTTGCTGCGCGGGCGCAAGCTCTTCGTCTGGGGTGCGGGCGGGGGCGGCCGGCGCTGGCAGGAGTGGCTGACCGAGCCCGGTACGGGCGGCTACGCCGAGATCCAGGCCGGACTGGCCCGCACCCAGCTGGAGCACGTACGGCTGGAGGGCGGCGCCGAGTTCAGCTGGCTGGAGGCGTACGGGCCGCTGTCCGCGGACCCCTCGGCCGTACACGGGGCCGACTGGGCGCAGGCCCGCGGCGCGGCGCAGGGCGCGCTGGAAACCGTACTGCCCCGCGAGCGGGTGGACGAGGCCTACGAGGCGTGGCGCGGGTGCGCCGACGCCGAACCGGGGGAGCGGCTGGCCCAGGGCTCGGGGTGGGGCGCGCTGGAGGTGCTGCGCGGGGGCTTCGAGCTGCCGGGCACCCCCTTCGAGGAGTCCGCACTCGGCGAGGAGCAGGCCCCGTGGCTGGAGCTGTGGCGCACGGGCGTCTTCCCCGCCCCGCAGCGCGTGGCGCCACCCGGGCCCAGCCTGGTCGCCAGGCACTGGCGGGACATGCTGGAGACGGCCCCGGCGGATCCGCTGACCGAGTACCACCTCGGCGTGGCCCAGTGGCACGCCGGAGACGTGGCCCAGGCGGTACGGAGCTGGGAGCGCGGGCTGGCGCTCGCCCCTTCGCGGTGGCCGCTGCTGCGGTGCCTCGCGGTGGCGGACGCCCTGGCGGGCGATCCGGCGCGGGCGGCCGACGGGTACGCGGAGGCGTTCGAGGACCTGGCCGGGGAGAGCGGGGGCGGGGCGGCGTGGACGGCAGCGGAGTCGGCGCTGGGCCGGGAGGCGCTGACGGCGCTGCTGGCCGCGGGGCGGCTGCCGCAGGCGCGGGCCGTCTGGGACCGGTTGCGGCCCGCGCTGCGCGAGCACGGCCGCTTCCGGCTGCTCGCCGCGAAGCTGCTGGCGGCGGAGGGGCATGTGGCCGCGGCGCGGCGGGTCTTCGAGGACGGCTTCGAGATCCCGGACCTCCGGGAGGGCGAGGAGACCCTGAACGAGGGGTGGGCCGCCCTCACCGGTCAGCCGCTGCCGCCGCGGTACGACTTCCGCATGCGGCCGTCGGTCTAGCGGGGCGGTGCGGCGCCGCCCCGGCGGCGGCCGTCGCGCCGGGTTCCCCGGCCGAGGCCACACCCGGCAAGGGTCACACCCGGCAGAGGATCTCGCCGTGCGGGACCGAGAACCAGGCGTCCGGGTGCGCGCCCCAGGCGCGCCAGGCCTCGGCGAGGGCGGCCAGTTCCGAAGGGGTCGCGTGGCCGCCCCCGGTGGCGATGGAGGCGTAGGCGGACGCCGTCGTACGGTCCGCCCACAGGGCCGACCACCAGGCGGTCTCCTCCGCGGTGGCGTAGCACCAGGCCGTCGCCGAACACGCCACGCGGGTGAAGCCCGCCTCGCGCGCCCAGGCCCGCAGCCGGCGGCCCGCATCGGGTTCGCCGCCGTTGGCGCGGGCCACCCGGCGGTACAGTCTCAGCCACTCCTCCAGGCCCGGCGCGGCCGGATACCAGGCCATCGCCGCGTAGTCCGCGTCCCGTGCGGCCACGATCCCGCCCGGCCGGCACACCCGCCGCATCTCGCGCAGCGCCCGTACCGGGTCGCCGACGTGCTGGAGCACCTGGTGGGCGTGGACCACGTCGAAGGAGCCGTCCGGGAAGTCCAGCGCGTGGACGTCCGCCACCGCGTATTCCACCTGGCTCAGACCGCGCTCCGCCGTGTACGCGCGGGCCTGGGCCACGATGTCCGCGGAGGCGTCGACGGCGGTGACCCGGCCGCCCGGCGCGACCAGTTCCGCCAGGTCGGCGGTGATCGTGCCCGGGCCGCACCCCACGTCCAGGACGGACATCCCCGGCCGGAGCTCGCCGATCAGGTACGCGGCCGAGTTCGCGGCGGTGCGCCAGCGGTGCGAGCGCAGGACCGACTCGTGGTGCCCGTGGGTGTAGACGGCCGTCTCTTTCGCGTTCATGGGGGTGATCCTCCTCGTCGAAGCCGTGTGAACACCGTAGGGGGTCAGACCGCCATATGAGACTGACGTTTTGACATGTGGACACCACCCTTGGGTTCAAAGGGGATTGGGCCGGACGGTGGCAGGGCAGACCAGGTGCGAGGAGAGTTGGCCCCAGGGGGATCCGAGGGGACCTCCCACGCAGAGGACGGTGAGAGCGATGCCGGACACGCTGCTCGAACGGCACGCCGAGGCGCTGCGGCTCTTCGGTGAGCGGGTGCGCGCCGTCGCGGACACCCAATGGGACGCGCCGACCCCGTGCACCGAGTGGAGCGTGCGGGACGTGGTCAACCACGTCACCGCCGAACACCTCTGGATCCCGCCGCTCGTCACCGACGGCCGCACGGTCCAGGAGATCGGCGACGCGTTCTCGGGCGATGTGCTCGGTGCGGACCCGGTCGCCGCGTGGGACCGGGCCGCGGCCGCCGCGCGGGCGGCCTTCGCCGCGCCCGGCGCGCTGGACCGGACCGTCCGGCTCTCGTACGGGCCCGCGCTCGGGTCGGCGTACTGCTCGGAGCTGACGGCCGACTGCGTCGTGCACACCTGGGACCTGTCCCGGGGTATCGGTGCCGACGACCGGCTGCCCGACGGCCTCGTCGAGTTCTCCCTCAAGGAGGTCATGCCGTACGCCGGTGAACTCGCGGCCAGCGGACAGTACGCCGAGCCGCTGGACGTGCCGGCCGGGGCGAACGCGCAGACCCGGCTGCTCGCGCTGCTGGGCCGGCGGGGCTGACCGGTGTACGCCTCCCACCGCGGTCCGACAACAGGCGTACCCGCATAAATAATCGTATAAAGGGCAGGGTTGGCGGAGCAGAACTGAACCGAACGGAACGAGCGCGGAAGGCAGGAACCGGTGGCGGGGACGCAGCGCACGGCGGCGGAGGACCACGGCCCGGTCCGGTACGGCCCACCGGCGCCCCAGCCCGGCCTGCCCGTGCTGCCCGAACTCCTCTCCGTCCTCGCCGCGGCCGCAGGGCGGGCCGCCCCGGAGCCCGTAGGCGGCGGCGAGCCCGTACGGGAGGCCGCGTGCCGGCACTGGGCCCGGCGCGGGCTCGCCACCGGCCCCGAGGACGTGGCCGCCGGGCCGGGAGCCCCCGCGCTGCTGCTCGCCCTGCTCGGCGCGTACGGGGGCGACGTCATGCTGCCGCGGCCTTGTCCCGCATGGTGGACCCCGCAGGTCCGGCTGCTGGGACGGCGGGCCTATCACGTGCCGACCCCGGCCGAGTGCGGTGGCGTACCCGACCCGTACGCCCTGCTGGAGACCGTACGGCGGGTGCGCGCCGAGGGCGGTGACCCGCGCGTGCTGCTGCTGTCGGTCGCCGACGACCCCACCGCGACCGTGCCACCGCCCGAGCTCCTGCGCGAGGCCTGCGAAGCCGCTGAAGCCTGCGGGCTGTTCGTCGTCAGCGACGAGACCTGGCGCGACACCGTGCACCGGCCGCACGACACGCTCGTCCTGAGCCCCGCCGAGATGCTCCCCGACCAGGCCGCCGTCCTCGTCGACCTGTCCGGGGCCCTGCTGCCCGCGGGCTGGCCCGCCGCCGTGGTCCGCTTCCCCGGCACCCCGCGCGGAACCTGGCTGCGCGCCCGCACCCTCGACGTCCTCACCGCCACCGGCGCCCTGGTCGCCGGTCCCGTCGCCGGGGCCGCCGCACACGCCCTCGACGAACCCGAAGCCGTCGCCGGCCGCGCTCGGGCGGCCGCCGCACTGCACGGTGCGGTGGCCGCCGCCGCACACCGGGAACTGCTCTCCGCCGGGGCGCTGGCCCGCCCCCCGCAGGCCGGCCGGCACCTGTACGCCGACCTCGGCCCGCTGCGTGCCGGGCTCGCCCGGCACGGGGTCGGTGACGCCATGGAGCTGGAGGACTGGCTGGGCGGGCGGCTGGGCGCGCCCACGCCCGGCGGACAGCGGTTCGCGGACGAACTGGGCGCACTGCGGGTGAGGCTGTCGACGTGGCCGCTGCTCGGGGCCACCCCGGAGGAAGGGCTGGCCGCCCTCACCGCCCGCGACCCCCTCCGGCTCCCGCACGTACGGAGCGCCCTGGACCTCCTCGGATCGGTACTCGCCGAGCTGGCCTGAACCGCTGAACCGCCTCTCCTCACCGCCTCTCCTCACCGCCCCTGGCCCCCGGCCCCCGACTCCCTGAATCGACGCAGGTGAACGGAGACTCCTCCATGAGGGATCAGACGGACGCCCCCGCCCCCGCCGCCACCCCCGTCCGGGCCTCCGCCCCCGCCGCCGCGTCCCCCGCCTCCGCCGCGCCCGCTAGCGCCCCCGCCTCCCCGGCGCCCGTACGGCCCCCAGCCGCCCAGGGACACCCGGTCCCGACGGCACCACCCCCGTCCCCGGCCGCCCCCCGCCCGCTGGGTGAAGTCCGCCGCTGGCCCCGGTCCTTCGCGGACCGGCTGACCACCCCGCTGCCCGGCGTCCGCGCCTTCGCCCGGCTCGCCCGCGAGGGTGCCTTCCGGCCCGGGTCCGAGGGGCTGCGCGGTATCCCCGACCTGCCGTTCGAGCCGGCCCCGCTGCCCGCCGCCGCTCCCGGTACCGTCTGCGCCACCTGGGCCGGGCACGCCAGCTGGGTGCTCCGGATCGGCGGACTCACCGTACTGACCGACCCCGTCTGGTCCCGGCGGATCCTCGGCACCCCGGCCCGTATGACGCCCGTCGGGGTGCGCTGGCAGGATCTGCCGCCGGTGGACGCGGTGGTCATCAGCCACAACCACTACGACCACCTCGACGCACCCACGCTCCGGCGGCTGCCCCGGCAGACGGCGCTCTTCGTCCCGGCCGGCCTCGCCCGCTGGTGCCGCCGCCGCGGCTTCACCCGGGTCACCGAGCTCGACTGGTGGGAGTCCGCCGAACTGGGCGGCGTACGCTTCGATTTCGTCCCCGCCCACCACTGGTCGAAGCGGTCCCTGATCGACACCTGCCGCACCCTGTGGGGCGGCTGGGTCCTCACCGACACCGGGAGCCCGGACCCGAAGAAGATCTACTTCGCGGGCGACACCGGCTACGGCCACTGGTTCGGCGAGATCGGCCGCCGCCACCCGGGCATCGACCTCGCCCTCCTGCCGATCGGGGCCTACGCCCCGCGCTGGTGGCTCAGCGACGTCCACGCGGACCCGGAAGAGGCCGTCCAGGCCTGCCTCGACCTCGGCGCGCACCGGATGGCCCCCATGCACTGGGCCACCTTCGTCCTGTCCGCGGAACCGGTCATGGAGCCCCTCCACCGCGTACGGGCGGCCTGGTCCCGCGCCGGACTGCCCCGCGAGGCCCTCTGGGACCTCCCCATCGGCGCCTCGCGCGTCCTCGACCCCTCACCAGCGGACCCCTCCCCGGCGGACCCTCCCTAGTGGTGCCAGGCCCGGCCGCCCGTGTTGTGGATGAACCGCTGGAGGACCTTGAGGGTGGTCAGGTACTCCTCGTCCGAGATGCCCGCATGGCGCTCGGCCCACAACTCCTTCTGCAGGGCGGCGGCCTCCTCGTAGAACTCCCTGCCCTCCGCCGTCAGCTCAAGGCGCCCGCCGGTGTCCTGCGTGATCCATCCCCGGGCGATGGTCGTGTCGATCTCCTCGTCCAGCGTCTCCCCGCCCACGGCGAGATAGCCCCGCAGGGTTTCCGACACCTCGCCGCGGGTCTTGGCCTCCACCGCCAGGGCGACCTGGGCGAGGACCCACCACTGCGGCTGCGTGGTGCCCATCCGGGCGAGCTCGCCGCGCGTGCGGTTGACGACCGAGTCGTAGGCGGCCCAGCTCCAGTAGCCGATGGGCTGGTGGATCAATTCGGCGTCGCTGTGCGAGTACTCCATGGCGGTTCCGCTCCGTTCGCTGCTCACGATCTCCGACGGGCAAGAGCCTAGAATCCGAACCGCACTTGAGGTCTAGTCCCTTCGCCAGTCCCTTCGTGCCGCCGGGCGCACGCGGCGCCACACCGCCGGGGCGCCGCTGATCAGGAGCGTCAGGCCGACCGCGAGGGCCACGCCCTTCCAGGGCTCCCGGAAGAGCGAGCCGCCCAGGATGCCGATCAGGCCGTACGCCGCCGCCCAGGCGAGGCAGGCCGGGACGGCGCCGCGGGCGAAGCGGCGCAAGGGGAGCTGCGCCAGCAGGCAGGCCAGCATCACCGGGATCCGCCCCGCCGGGATCAGCCGGGAGACCACCAGCACCACCACCCCGTGCTGGTCCAGCCTGGTCCGCGCCTGCTCCAGCCGTTCCGGAGTCGCCCGGCCGCGCAGCCGCTCCAGCCAGCGGGAGCCGTTGCGCGAACGCACCCCGCGCCGGCCGAGCCAGTACAGCGCGATGTCCCCGGTGAACGCCGCCAGCGCGGACACCCCGAACACCAGCAACACCCCGAAGGGAAGCGACTGGTGGTGGAACGCCACCACCGCCGCCGAACTCACCAGCGCCCCCGTCGGGATCACCGGCACCAGCGCGCCCAGCGCCACCAGCACGAACAACGCCGGGTAGCCCACCACCTGCTGGGCGGTCTCCGGCGGCACCTGACCGGCCGCCGCCGCGACGTCGCGCCACGTCACGGCAGCCGCACCCGCTCGCCGTGCCCCGGCACCCGTACCGTCACCTTCGGAGCGAGCCGTCGCGCGCAGCGCACGAACTCATCGCCCGGCGCGTGGAATTCGTGCGGCCGCACCGCGTCCATCCCGATCGGCCAGTAGGTCCCGTAGTGCACCGGGACCGCCGCCGCGGGTGCCAGCTCGGCCAGCGCGCGCGCCGCCCGCCCCGCGTCCAGATGCCCCGGGCCGAGACAAGGCCCCCAGCCGCCCACCGGCAACACCGCCACGTCCACCGGTCCGACCTCCTCGGCCATCGCGTCGAACAGCCCGGTGTCCCCGGCGAAGTAGGTCCGGGCGGCGCCCTGGACGACGTATCCGAGCGCCGGCGCGAGGTGCGGCCCGAGGGGAAGCCGGCGCCCGTCGTGCCGCGCGCTGACCGCCCGTACCCGTACGCCGGCCCGTACGGCCACCTCGTCACCCGGCGCGACCTCCGTCACCGGCAGCCCTCGCGTCCCGGCCACTCTGGCCAGCCCGGGCACCGCCCGGAGCGCTCCGCGCGGCACCAGCAGCCGGGTACCGGGCCCGAGCCGGGCCAGCGACGGCAGATGCAGGTGGTCGGCGTGCAGATGGGACACCAGGACCACGTCCGCCACCGCCGCCTCGGGCGGGGGCACCGCCCCGCGCCGCCGCCGCAGATGCGCGAGCCGCCGCGCGAACAGCGGGTCCGTCAGCAGCCGCACCCCGGAGTCCTCGATCGTGCACGTGGCATGGCCCCACCAGGTGATGTCCACCGGCACCCGGCCTCCCTCCCTCGCACGGCACGCCTCTTTCACGAGCTTAGGGGGTGCCTTGCCGGTCAGGCCGGATCAGGCAGCCCTCTCCTCCCCGGCGGCGGATCGGAGTAGGGTCGGGCGGCATGGATGAGCTGCGCGTGGCCGCGATCGCCAGCCTGGCCCCGCTCGAAGACCTGGACGCCGACCCCTTCGCCGTGGACACCCGGAGCCAGCAGACCATGTGCGCGCGCTGGGCGGCCGACCGGGGCTACGTGGTGACGAGGCAACTGCTCTTCTACGGGCTGCGCGCCGACCACCGCGGCCTCTGGTCGGACATCGAGGCCGGGCAGGTCGACCTGTTCGTCGCCGCCAACGACCGGGTGCTGGCCCGTGCACTGTGCTCCGTCGAGGAGTTCACCGCGGAGTGCGAGCGGCGCGGCGTACGGCTGGAGACGGCCGGACTCGACGAGCCGCGGTACACCTCCGCGATGAAGGCCGAGGTGCACCGCAGGCTCTCGATGCCGACGGCCGGCTACGACGGCACCTGACACCGGCGCGTCCCGTGCGCCCGTGCGCCACCCGTGTCGCCCGGCCGGGGGTGCGGCCGCTGTGCGAGCCTGGGAAGCGGGACGGGGGCACGCGGGCGGTCGCGGGCCGGGACATGAGGCGGTGCGGCGTGTTGGGAGGACGGTGGCGGACCGCGGGCAGCGCCCTGGTACGGGTGGTCCTCGTATGGGCGGTGTCCACGCTCACGATGCTCGCCCTGGCCGGCGTCCTGCCGGACTTCCGGCTCCAGGCCGGCGACGGCAGTGGCAACGGCGGTCACGGCGGTGGCGACGGCGGTGGCGACAGCCTCACGCAGATCGGGCTGACCGCCGCCTGGGGTGCCGGAGCCTTCGGACTGCTGAGCGCGCTGGTCTGGCCGGTGCTGGTACGGGCACTGCTGCTGGTGCCCGCCCTGGTGCTCGGGCTGCTCGTCTTCTTCCTCAACGGCTCGCTGCTGCTGATAGCGCTCAGCCTGATCCCCGCCGGCCGGGGTGAGGCGGCCCCCGAGACCGCCGTGGTGGTGGCAGCCGTCATGTCCGCCGTGGCGTCGGCGACCTCCACCGCGCTCGCCGTGCGCGACGACGAGGCGTACCGGCGGCGGCTCTACCGGCTCGCCGACCGGCGCCGACGCCGCGGGCGCCCTGCGGGCGCGCCCCGCGCCGGCGGGGCCGCGCCCGGGCTGGTCTTCCTCCAGCTCGACGGGGTCGGGTACGAGGTGCTGAGGCATGCGGCGGGAAGCGGCCTCATGCCGACCGTGGCCGACTGGCTGGACGCCGGCCACCGCATCGCGTCCTGGCGTACGGACTGGTCCAGCCAGACCGGCGCCAGCCAGCTCGGGATCCTGCACGGCACCAACTTCGACGTCCCCGCCTTCCGCTGGTACGAGAAGGACTCCGGCGAGGTGGTGGTCTGCAACCGGCCCACCAGCGCCGCCGAACTCCAGCGGCGCGCCGTCGAGCGCACCGGGGACGGCGGGCTGCTCAGCCTGGACGGCGCCAGCCGGGGCAACCTGTTCAGCGGCGGCGCCGGCCAACTGGCGCTGGTGCTCTCGGTTTCGGCCCGCCGGGGCCGGGCGAACCGATCCCGCGCCGGGTACTTCGCGTACTTCTCCGATCCGGCCAACGCCGTCCGTACCGCCGTGTCGTTCGTCGCCGAGGTGGGCCGGGAGATCGGCCAGTCGCTGCGGGCGCGGACGCGCGGGGAGCGGCCCCGGGTGGCGCGCGGCGGGCTGTACCCGCTGATCCGGGCCTTCGCGACCGTGGTCGAACGCGACGTGGTCGTGGCGGCCGTGATCGGCGACATGCTGGCGGGCCGCGCCGCGGTCTATGCCGACCTGGTCGCCTACGACGAGGTCGCGCACCACTCGGGCCCGCACGGCCGGGACACCGACCAGGTACTGGCCCGCCTCGACCGGAGCCTCGCCCTGATCGCCCGGGTCGCCGAGCACGCGCCGCGGGAGTACCGGATCGTGCTGCTCTCGGACCACGGCCAGAGCCCGGGGGAGACCTTCCTGAGCCGGTACGGGCTCACCCTGAAGGACCTGGTCCGCGCGGGCTGCGGACTGCCGGTCTCGCGGCGGGCCCGGGGCACGCCGAGCGGTGCCGAGGCCCGGGCGGCCGTCCTCGCGGCCCTGCACCGACCGGTGGAGGAGGGCGAGGAGGCACACCCGCGGCGCGGCTCCGACCCGGTGGTACTGGCTTCGGGCAACCTCGGGCTGATCTCCTTCCCGGACGTCCGCGGCCGGGCTTCGCGGGAGCGGATCGAGCGCGCGCACCCTGCCTTGCTGCCGACGCTGGCGAACCACCCGGGGGTCGGCTTCGTGCTGGTGGACGGGGTGGTACTGGGCCCGGACGGGGCGGCGGCGCGCCTGGACGTCCCGGGCGAGGCGGAGGAGCTGCTCGCCGCCTTCGGCCCGGGCGCGGCCGAGGCCGTCCGCCGCACGGACTCCTTCCCGCACGTGGCCGACATCATGGTGAACTCGGCGTACGACCCCGAGACGGGGGCGGTGCACGCCTTCGAGGAGCAGATCGGCTCGCACGGCGGCCTTGGCGGAGAGCAGGGGGTCGCGTTCCTGATGTGGCCGACGGAGCTGTCGGACCCCGGGGCCGCCGAGCTGGTGGGCGCGGAGGCGGTGCACCGCGTGCTGCGGGGGTGGCTGCGGGAGGTGGACGGACCCCAGGTGCCGGTGGGCCTGCGGCCGGCTCTGCGCTCCCGTGCCCCGCATCCCGGCCCGGGTCCGGCCTCCGGCTCGGGACCCCGCCCGGATCCGGGGCCTCCGAGGGCGGCGGCGAATTCTCCGTTGGAGGAGGCCGAAGACGGAATCTTTCCTTCCGTAGGGGGCTCCGTACGGGATGAAATTCGCTGATTAGGTGCGTCCTTGGTGGTGGCCGACCATATGTCGACCTGCCCACCATGTGAGACATCCAGAGGCGCACCACCGATGACCAGCACCGCAATCCCGGCCACAGCCCCACAGCCCGAGGTGGGCGCGGCCCCCGGAACTCCAGCGGTCGCCGAGCCGGGCGGTCCGCACGCACGCCGCTTCGGCCTCCCGATCGCCACCTGCCTGGTCATGGGCAACATCATCGGCGGCGGAATCTTCCTCCTCCCCGCCTCGGTGGCACCCTTCGGCACCATCAGCCTGGTCGCCTTCGCCGTGCTCACCCTCGGTGCGATCGCCCTCGCCCTCGTCTTCGGGCGCCTCGCCGAACGGCACCCGCGGACCGGCGGCCCCTACGTCTACGCCCGCGCGGCCTTCGGCGACTTCGCCGGCTTCCTCGCGGCCTGGAGCTACTGGATCACCACCTGGGTCTCGAACGCGGCCCTCGCGGTGGCGGCGGTCGGCTACCTCTCCGTGCTCTTCCCCGCCGTCGGCGAGCACAAGTGGTCCATGTGCCTGGGCGCCCTCACCGTGCAGTGGCTCCCGGCGCTCGCCAACCTGGCCGGCACCCGGTACGTCGGCGCCGTCCAACTGGTCGCCACGGTACTGAAGTTCGCCCCGCTGCTCCTGGTGGCGGTGGGCGGGCTCTTCTTCTTCGACCCGGACAACCTCGGCCCCTTCCAGGCCACCGGCCAGAGCGCGGTCGGCGCCGTCTCCGCCTCCGCCGCGATCCTCCTCTTCAGCTACCTGGGCGTCGAGTCCGCGGCCGTCAGCGCCGGCGAGGTCCGCCACCCGGCCCGCAACGTCGGCCGGGCCACGATCCTGGGCACGCTCGGCGCGGCCACCGTCTACCTGCTCGGCACCGTCGCCGTCTTCGGCCTGGTCGCCCACGACCGGCTCGTCTCCTCCCAGGCCCCCTTCACGGACGCCGTCAACGCCATGTTCGGCGGCACCTGGGGCGGCACGGTCGTCGCCTGCGCCGCCGTGATCTCGATGGTCGGCGCCCTCAACGGCTGGACCCTGCTCAGCGCGCAGACGCCATACGCCGCCGCCAAGGACGGGCTCTTCCCGAAGGTGTTCGAGACGAAGAAGCGCGGCGTCCCCGTGGCCGGCGTGGTCGTCACCGTCGTCCTGGCCTCGGCGCTGACCGTCTACAACTACACGGCCGGCCCGGAGGGCGTCTTCGAGATCCTGGTCCTGGTCACCACCTTCACGGCGACCGTCCCCTACCTGCTCTCCGCCGCCGCGCAGATGTACTTCCTGCTCTCGGGCCGGGCCGAGCGCGTCCACCGTGGCCGCCTGGCCCGCGACGCCGCCCTCGCCTCCCTGGCCTTCGCCTTCTCGATGTGGCTGGTGGCCGGCTCGGGGTACGCCGCCGTCTACCAGGGCGTGCTGTTCCTCTTCGCGGGCGTGCTCGTGTACGCGGTCATGTCGGCACGGAGGAAGCACGCCGCCGCCTGACCCGTGGGACGATATGTGTGTAACACCGCTAGGGGGCAGTAAAGGGGCGAAATGTCTGCGATCAAGGAAAGCATCGACATTTCCCGCAGTCCCGCAGAGGTCTACGCGTACGTGACGGACCCCCTGCACCTGCCGCAGTGGCAGGAAAGCGCCGTAGCGGCCGTCCCGTTGGACGACGGACCCCTCGCCGTGGGATCGAGGATCGCCGTGACCCGCCGGATCGGCAAGCGGCAGTTCCCCATGACCATGGAGGTCACCGAACTGGACCCGCCCAGAAGCTGGCACATGCACGGGATCGACGGACCGGTCCGGGGCGACGTCCGGGGAACCATCGAACCGCTCGAAGGCGGCACCCGGTCGAGGCTGACCCTGGCCCTGGACTTCGAGAGCCACGGCATCGGCAAGGTGCTCGTGCCGTTCGTGGTGAAGCCGTCCGCACGCAAGGAGATGCCGCAGAACGAGGAGAAGCTCAAGCAACTGCTCGAAGCCTGAGCGCGGCGGCCCGGAAAACCGGGTGCCCCGGGATGCGCGGTGTGTCCAGACTGGGCGCACCACGCATCCCGACCTAAGGACATCCTCCGCTCGTGCAGGCCGCCGCCACCGTCACCCCCGCCCAGATCCCCGAACTGCTCCTCGGCCTCGCCACCGTGCGGCCCGTGTTCCTCTGGGGGGCTCCCGGCATCGGCAAGTCCTCGCTCGTGCGGAAGTTCGCCGACTCGCTGGGCCTGGAGTGCGTCAGCCTGCTCGGGACGCAGCTGGCTCCCGAGGACCTGATCGGCGTACCGCAGATCCGGGACGGCCGGTCCGTCTTCTGCCCGCCCGAGGCCATCGCGCGCGACGAGCCGTACTGCCTCTTCCTCGACGAGCTCAACGCCGCCACTCCGGACGTCCAGAAGGCCTTCTACTCGCTGATCCTCGACCGCCGGATCGGCTCCTACGAGCTCCCCGCCGGCTCCATCGTCATCGGCGCGGGCAACCGCGCCACCGACAACGCGCTGGCCCGTCCCATCTCCTCGGCGCTCGTCAACCGCCTGACCCATGTGCATCTCCAGGCGTCCGCACAGGACTGGCTGGTGTGGGCCGGTGAGAACGGCATCCACCCCTGGATCACCGACTACCTCACCGACCGCCCCGACCACCTCTGGTCGCAGCCGCCCAAGACGGAGGAGCCGTTCTCCACCCCCCGCTCCTGGCACATGCTCTCCGACGCCCTGCACTCCTTCGGGGCCGGGCTGGACGAGCAGACCCTGAAGGTGGTCGCGCACGGCACCCTCACGCCCGCGCACGCCGTCTCCTTCTGCGGCTACGCCAAGATCGTCCGCCACACCTTCGGCATCGAGGCGATCATGAAGGGCGACGCGAGCTGGCCGCGCCGACCGGAGGACCGGGACCTGCTCTACTACCTCGCCGAGGCCTTCCGGGGGCGCCTGATCAAGGAACTGCCCACCGACAAGGCCCATGCCTCCCCGAGCCTGCGCGAGACCGCCTACCGCGCCAAGTCCCTGCTCGTCCAGCTCGCCGAGATCTCCGTCGAGGTCGCCCAGACCGTCATCTCCGACGACGCCGACGGCCTGCCGGTCCTGCCCGGCTGGTTCCTGATCGAGGCCGCCCGCGACATGCCGCGCCTGGTCGAGGCCCGCCGGTGAGCGCGGGGCGCTCCCGCGGCAAGGACACCCGCCCCGACCCGGCCGCCCAGGCCTTCGCCGAGGGGCTCGCCCTGGTCAAGCGGAACCCCGCCTTCGCCGCGGTCGAGGCCGACATCTGCCGCCAGGCCAGGTGCCCGGCGACCCCCGCCGGGGGACTGGTCGCCGTGAACTCCAACGGCACCGTCCACGTCCACCCCACCAAGCGCGCCGAGCCCGAGGAGTGGGCCTGGTCGATCGCCCACGCCCTGCTCCACCTCGGCTTCGGCCACGTCCCGGCCACCAAGGAGGAGGACCGCCCGCAGCCCGACCGCTTCGACCTCGCCGCCCGCTGCGCCGTGGTCAACCGCTTCCTGCTGACCTTCCCGGCCGGGCGGGCCCCGGACCACCTCCCCGCCGAGTACCCCGGCGGCGACGAGGAGCTGCTGGCCGCCCGCTGGCGGCGCGACGGCATCCCCGCGGCATACGAACGCTGCGGGACGGCCGGCGACCACCCCGACCAGGTCCTCGTCACCTGGAGGCGCTGGAACACCACCGCCCCCGACTGGGAGACCGCCTTCGCGCACGCGCTGACCCGCAGCGTCTCCGCCGCCATGGACGTGGCCGGCGGCCGCCGCGACCGGGTCACGGGAGAGCGCCTGCGCCAGCACCCGTGGGACCGCGCGCTGAACTGGTTCATCTCCTCGTACCCCCTGCTCGGCGGCCTCGCGAGCGGCCTGCGCATCGTCGCCGACGCCGAGCTGGCCCGCGCTCAGGGCATCGCCATCGCCGCCGTCAGCGCGAGCGCCGGTGAGATCTACATCAACCCGCTGCGCACCTTCAACGACGGGGAATGGCGGTTCATCCTCGCCCACGAGATGCTGCACGCCGCCCTGCGCCACGGCGAGCGCCGCGGTGCCCGCGATCCGTACCTGCACAATGTGGCCGCCGACTACGTGGTCAACGGCTGGCTGCTGGAGATGGGCGTCGGCGAGATGCCCGAGGGGCTGCTCCACGACCCGGCCCTGAAGGGCCTCTCCGTCGAGGAGGTCTACGACCGCGTCACCACCGACCTGCGCCGCATGCGCCGGCTCGCCACCCTGCGCGGCAAAGGGACAGGAGACATCCTGGGCGAGGCACTGCCGCACGCGGGCAGCTGCCCGTACACGGACCTGGACGACTTCTACCGTCGCGGCCTGGTCCAGGGCTTTGACCTGCACACGTACGGCGAGCGCGGCCTGCTGCCCGCCGGGCTCATCCAGGAGATCCGGGCACTGGCCCACCCGCCGGTGCCCTGGGACGCCCGGCTGGCCCGCTGGTTCGACGAGTACGTGCCGCGGCCGGTGGCCGTACGGTCCTACGCGCGCCCGGCACGCCGCCAGGCCTCCACCCCGCACATCCCGCGCGCGGGCCGCTACTTCCCGCCCGAGGAGAGCGCCCGCTGCACCTTCGGGGTGGTGCTCGACACTTCGGGGTCGATGAACGCCGCCCTGCTCGGCAAGGCGCTGGGCGCGATCGCCTCGTACGCGGGGGCCCGCGACGTACCGGCGGCACGCGTCGTGTTCTGCGACGCGGCGCCTCACGACGCGGGCTATCTTCCGCCCACCGAGATCGCGGGCCGGGTCCGGGTGCGCGGGCGGGGCGGGACCGTGCTGCAGCCGGGCATCGACCTGCTGCAGCGGGCGGAGGACTTCCCGCCCGGGGCCCCGGTGCTGGTGATCACGGACGGGTGGTGCGACACCCTGCGGATCCGGCGCGAGCACGCCTATCTGGTTCCGCAGGGCGCCTCCCTGCCGTTCACACCCCGGGGGCCGGTCTTCCGACTGGCCTGAGGGCCCGGCCGGCCCGGCCGGCTCAGTCGAGGTAGTCGCGCAGCACCTGCGAACGCGAAGGGTGACGCAGCTTCGACATGGTCTTGGACTCGATCTGGCGGATGCGCTCACGGGTGACCCCGTAGACGCGGCCGATCTCGTCGAGGGTCTTCGGCTGGCCGTCGTTGAGGCCGTAACGCATGGAGACCACGCCCGCCTCACGCTCGGAGAGCGTGCCCAGGATCGACTGGAGCTGCTCCTGCAGGAAGGTGAAGGAGACCGCGTCCGCGGGCACGACCGCCTCGGAGTCCTCGATGAGGTCACCGAACTCACTGTCGCCCTCCTCACCCAGCGGGGTGTGCAGGGAGATCGGCTCGCGGCCGTACTTCTGGACCTCGATGACCTTCTCCGGGGTCATGTCGAGCTCCTTGCCCAGCTCCTCCGGAGTGGGCTCCCGGCCGAGGTCCTGGAGCATCTGGCGCTGCACCCGGGCGAGCTTGTTGATGATCTCGACCATGTGGACGGGGATGCGGATGGTGCGCGACTGGTCGGCCATGGCGCGGGTGATCGCCTGCCGGATCCACCAGGTCGCGTACGTGGAGAACTTGAAGCCCTTGGTGTAGTCGAACTTCTCCACGGCGCGGATCAGGCCGACGTTGCCCTCCTGGATCAGGTCCAGGAAGAGCATGCCGCGGCCGGTGTAGCGCTTGGCGAGGGAGACCACGAGGCGGAGGTTGGCCTCCAGCAGGTGGTTCTTCGCGCGGCGGCCGTCCTCGACCAGGATCTCCAGCTCGCGCTTGAAGGCGGGCTTGTGGTCCTCCTCCTCTTCGAGCTTGTACTCCGAGAACAGGCCCGCCTCGATGCGCTTGGCGAGCTCGACCTCCTGCTCGGCGTTGAGGAGGGGCACCTTGCCGATCAGCTTGAGGTAGTCCTTGACGGGGTCGGCGGTGGCACCGGCCACCATCACCGTCTGCGCCGGGGCGTCGTCCTCGTCGTCGTCGGACAGGACGAAGCCCTGGCTCCCGCCGACCTTGGGAGCCTCTTCCTCGGCGTCGTCCGCGAGGTCCTCGGCGGCCCAGTCCTCGCCGACCTTGGGGGCCTCTTCCTCGTCGGCGTCCTTGGTCTTCTTCGCCGCGGCCGTCTTCTTCACGGCGGTCTTCTTCACAGCGGTCTTCTTGACCGCCCGCTTCTTGGGCGCGGCGTCCTCCGCCACGTCCTGCGCGGCGACGCCGGCGTCTGCCGATATCGCCGCCGCGACGGGGGCGGGGGCGGGGACGGCCGCGGTCTTGCGCGCGCCGATGGGGCGCGGCGCGGCGACCGCCTTCTTGGCGACGGTGCGGGCCGGTGCGGCAGCGGCCTTGCGGGGCTTCTTGGCGGCGACCTTGGTGGCAGGGGCCGCGCTGACATGGAGGGCGACACCCTCCTCGTCCAGGACCTGGTTCAGGCTGCGCAGGACCCGCTTCCACTGGTCCACCGGGATGCGGCCGGCCTCGAAAGCCTGGCGCACGTCGTCACCGTTGATGTGACCCTGCTCGCGGCCGCGCTCGACGAGCGCGACAAGGGCCTCGGATTCGGCGATCTCCGGAGGGAACGTACGGGACGGGCTGAGCGACACAAGGAGCCTCTCGTTGCGAACAGATAAGGGGTCGGCGGGACATCATCGCGCGAACTTAAGGAAACAGAACCGAGGGGGGTCTGTATTCCGTGCCGCGCGAGGACACCTGTCGGTTCATCGCACGCCCGAGTACATTCGTTACGCGTTGAATTGAGTGACCTGCGCCACGCTGTGGCCGCGCAACGGATTCCGCGAGGATCCGTCCGCCCTCTCCGTCAGCCCGTTTTGCGGGCTTCGATGAGGAAGCGGGCGGTGTGTGCGACGAACGGACCTTCGCGTTCGATCTGTTCGTGCAGCTCGCGCAACCGGTCCCGGTACTGCCCGACCGTGAAGCCGGGCACCATCCAGATCACCTTCCGGAGAAAGTAGATCACGGCTCCGATGTCGTGAAACTCCGTACGCAGTCGTTCGGAGCGCAGACCGACGATCTCCAGCCCGGCCTTCGTGGCGTCGGCGACCGCGTCGTCAGGGTGCCGGCCGCGCCGTACTTCCTCGGGCTGCGGGCCGAGGAAGTACTCGACGAGCTCGAAAACGCTGGCCGGACCGACCTGCTGGGAGAGGTAGGTGCCGCCCGGCCTCAGCACCCGCGCGATCTCGTCCCACCAGATGGTCACCGGGTGCCGGCTGCTGATCAGCTCGAAGGCCTCGTCGCCGAACGGCAGCGGCGGTTCGTCGGAGTCCGCGACCACGACCGCGCCGAGCGGGTGCAGCAGCCGCGTCGCCCGGTCGATGTTGGGCGGCCAGGACTCGGTGGCCGCCGTCAGCGGGGGCAGGGGCCCGGCCCCCGCGAGGACCTCGCCGCCGCCGGTCTGGATGTCCAGGGCGGACCCCACCGTGGCGAGGCGCTCGCGCAGGAGCCGCTGGTAGCCCCAGCTGGGTCGCTGCTCGGTGGCGCGGCCGTCGAGCCAGGAGAAGTCCCAGCCGTCCACGGAGACGGATTCGGCCTCGGCGACAAGATGGTCGAAAGTGCGCGTCATACCTCGATCGTCCCAGGTCGGGCACCGGTCAACCACCGGATACGTCGACTACAGTGGGCAGCGGGCCGTGACTGGCGTTCGGGTGGATCACCACCGGGGAGCGGCCCGGCGTACCCGCGTACGTCGACTGCCGCGCGCCTGGGCGATCCGCGATCCGCAGCGACGTTCAGGAGACCCCGTGACGACTGCCCAGCCCGACACTGCCGCTGCCCCTGCCGCCGGCGCTCAGCTGATGGACGGTACCGCCCTCGCCCGCCGCATCTCGGAGCAGACCGCCGCATACGCGGCGAAGATCACCGAGCGCACCGGTACCGCGCCCTGTCTCGCGACCGTGCTGGTGGGCGAGGACCCCGCCTCGGTCACCTACGTCCGCATGAAGCGGAACCGCTGCGCCAAGGCCGGAATCACCTCCCGCCACGTGGAACTGCCGGCCGAGACCACCACCGAGGAGCTGGTGGCCACCCTCACCGCGCTCTCCGAGGACCCCGGCGTCAGCGGCATCCTGCTGCAGCACCCGGTCCCGCACCACATCGACGAGCGCGCCGCCTTCGAGGCCATCGCCCCCGGCAAGGACGTCGACGGAGTCACCATGCACTCCTTCGCCGCCATGGGCTTCGGACTGCCCGGCTTCGTCTCCTGCACCCCCGGCGGCATCATGCGCCTGCTCGCCGCCTACGACGTGGACCTGACCGGCAAGCACGCCGTCGTCGTCGGCCGCAGCGCGATCCTCGGCAAGCCGGCCGGGATGCTGCTGCTGGAGCGGAACGCCACCGTCACCTACTGCCACTCGCGTACCCGCGACCTGTCCTCGCTCGTGCGCCAGGCGGACGTGCTGGTCGCCGCGGTCGGCAAGGCCGAGTTCATTCGCGGCGAGGACATCAAGCCCGGTGCGGTGGTCCTGGACGCCGGGTACAACGAGGGCAACGTCGGCGACGTCCACTTCGAGTCGGCCGCCGCGCGCGCCTCGCTGATCACCCCCGTGCCCGGCGGTGTCGGCCCGATGACCATCGCCGTACTGCTGGAGCAGACCGTCCAGGCGGCCGCCGCGCAGGCCGGGCTGGAGCTCGCGGAGCTCTGAGCCGGTGCCGGTGCCGGTGCCGGTCGACGCAGGGGAACGCCCCGGGCCCTTCGGCCCGGGGCGTTTCGCTCGGGCGGGGTCCCGGCGCGCAGAGGACGAGACCGTCCGTCATCGGGCCTGGACGGGTCCAACGGGGTCGACGGGGTCAACCGGGTCGACGGGGTCGACGGGACCGGCCTCCCGGTCGAGTCCGGCGACCATCCGCTCGGCGGCGGTGAGCGGCGGTGCCTTCAGGGCAGCCCGGTCCGACGCGCGCAGGACGTGCCAGATCACCGACGGCCGCAGCCAGTACGTGGGAGCGCTGCTCATGGTGATGACCTGGAGGAAGGCGGCGGTGAGCGCCTCCCGGGTGGTGGCCCCCGTCATCAGCCGGCTGACGTAGGCGTTGAGCAGCCCGGCCCCCGCCCGCGGCTTCATGCCGGTGGCGCCGGGATAGAGGATGTCCTGCGAGGTGGCGAGCTCCCAGGCGGTGCCCACCTGCGGGGCGAGCGCGCGCTGCGCCTCGCGGCCGAAGCCGGGCTGGGCGAGCCCCTTGGCGCGGAGCAGGGAGCGTACGGCCAGCAGCCCCCGGGCGGCGACGCTCATGCCCTGTCCGTACAGCGGGTTGAAGGTGGCGACCGAGTCACCGACGGCGAAGAAGCCGTCGGGCAGGTCGGCCTTCTCGAAGTAGACCCGGCGGTTGGCGGTGCCCTGGGTGACGGCGACGTCCGTGAGGGGCTTCCTGCCGTCGAGGAGTTCGCCGACGATCGGGTCGCGGATGCCCTTGGCGAAGGGGATGAACGCGTCGGGGTCACCGGTGGGCTGGCCGCCGCGGGTGCCGGACAGGGTGGCCTGCCACTGGCCGTTCTCGATGGGCACGATCGTGGCGGTCTGGCCGGGGACGGGCACGCGGGGGTCGGACTGCACGTTGACGATGGGGAAGCCCAAGGCGTGGGCTCCCGCGGGTGCCTCGAAGATCCTGGTGGCGTAGACCAGGCCGGAGTCGACCTGGGCCTGCCTGATGCCGCTCACGCCGAGTTCCTGCAACCAGGCCCGGGCTCGGGAGCCGCGCCCGCTCGCGTCGACCACCAGGTCGGCGCTCACCACCCTGCCCTCCCCCTCCGGGGTGTCGACACGGACGCCGGTGACGCGGGCCGCCGTGCCCTCCAGGCTCCGGACCCGGCTCCGCTGGAGCGTGGAGACCCCCTCCAGGGCGCTCACCCGGGCGCGGACCACCGAGTCGAGGAGGTCGCGGCTGCAGGAGATGGTGAACTGCTTCTCCCCGAAACGCGGGATCCAGCCCTGGGCGGTCTTGGTGACCAGGTCGGTGGGCAGGCTGCGGCGGATCGCGCCCGCCGCCGTCCAGGCCTCGGTGATGCCCGGCAGTATCTTCTCGATGGCGCGCGCTCCGCCGGACCACATGACGTGGACGTGCCGGGCCTGCGGGAGGCCGCGGCGGGGCGCCGGGCTGTCCGGCAGCGTGTCCGCGTCGATGATCGTGACCGTCGCGTGCTCGGCGAGGACGGCGGCCGCGAGGAGGCCGGCCATGCTGCCGCCGATGACGACGGCGTGACGGGGCGGGGAAGACTGGGTCATCGTGTGGTGCTCTCTGTCAGGGCCGTGCGAGGGGCAGCGGCGGGGAAGGTGCGTCGGCGGGGGAGCGGAGGTCCCCAGTGCGGTCGCCCGGGGCGTGTCCCGGGGCGCGGTCACCGGGGCGGCACTCAACGCTCCCAGGAGATGGTCTCGGTGGCATCGGCCGGCGGGGCCGGGTGCGCCTTCGTCGGCAGGTCGCCGACGGGCTCCCGCAGGGCGCGTGGGTTCCTCATGGCGTTTCCCCCTCGGCTGTCCCGCCCTCGGTCGGCGCCCCGCCGCCCGCCGCCGGCGGGCGCAACTGCCCCTCCCGCGCGAGCAGATCGTCCAGGTGGTCGGCCAGCGACTTCCAGCCCCCCGGGGAGAGCCGACCGGCCCGCGTGACGATGCTCCGTACGTCGTGCGCCCGCATCACGGCCAGCATCGGGTTCTCCTCCGCCCGCTCCGCGGCCTCCAGCTCGCGCTCGATCCCGGTGAGGGCGGCGGCGAGCGCTTCCGCGTCGTCGGCCAGCAGGAAGCCCCCCTCGACGCCGTAGAACCGCTGGATCCCGGCGGCCGCGGCGAGGTTGGGGAGGCCTTCCCCCTGCGCGAGGCGGGTGAGTGACTGCCCGGACGCGTCGAAGGATTGGGCGATGGCCGCCAGCGAGTGGGGCTGCCCGTCCTCCCGTAGGCGGGTGCGGCGCAGGTGCTCGAACCGCAGGCGTACCTGCTCCTTCAGCGGGAGCAGGGGCGGCCTGCCGTCGAGGGTGAGCCGGATGGCCTGCGGGGTGATGCCGGTGAGGTACGACAGGTGTTCCAGGCGCTCCGCGTCGTCCCGGCCGGCCGGGACGGTGTCGGCCGACAGGGCGAGGGCCCGTTCCACCGCGCTCTTGGGGTCGGCGAGGAGGAAACCGGCGTAGACCCCGAAGAACCGCTGGATGCCCGCCGCGTGGCCGAGCCGGGGCAGCCCGGTGCCCGCGTTGAGGGGTCCGAGGGAGGCGCCGGGTGCGTCGAAGTCGTCGGCGATCGCGGCGAGCGGCCACTCCCGGCCGTGCTTGTCGCGGCGGGTGGCGCGCAGCCGCAGGAAACGCTGGTGCACGCGCTGCTCCAGCGGCACGTCGGGGGCCGTACCGGCCACCACGTGGGGGATGCGGCCGAGGTCGACCCCGGACAGGTGACTCAGCCGCTCCACGGCCAGTACCTCGGCCGGGTCCCGGCCGCACCGCTGCGACAGTTCCGCCACGCGACGCCAGGCTGCGGCGAGGCCGGCTCGGGCGGCGGTCCCCACCAGCTGAACCTCCGTAGTTCGACAAGACGTTCGAGCCATCTGGCTGCGTGAAGCGTAGCCTCCCGGCCGCCGTCGAACCAGGCGCCCCCCACATTTCCTGATGTCCGGCTCAAGAAAGGTTGGCATGACGTCGGAGGTAATCGACCCTGCCGGAGGTGGGCGCCACAGTGGAGTCATCGGGTTCCGGAGCCGCGCACTCGGCTCCGGAACCCGGCCGCACCTCGACCCCACCAGCGCGTTCGACCTCGTTGGAGGCTGACCCGCCATGTCCGCGGCCCTGTCCGGCATCGTCCGCACCACCGTCCCGCAGACCGCGCCGCGCCGGTTCCTCGCCCTCGACGCCGTCGTCACCACCGGCAACGGTCCGGCCTGCGTCGCCTCCTTCGCGCTCCTCCAGCAGCTCGCGCTGCGCGCGGGCGGCTCAGGGACCCAGTGAGCGCAGGTACTTCACCGTCGCCGGGTCGGCCGGGAGGAAGGTCTCGATGGCCAGCTCGGCGACGGTCACGTCCATCGGCGTGTTGAAGGTGGAGATCGACGAGACGAAGGAGAGCACGTGTCCGTCGTGCTCGATGCGCAGGGGCAGCGCGATGTACGGAACGGCCTCGTCCGGCCCGTCGTCGGCGGGCCGCTCCACCACCGGGTACGCCGCCACCTCCGCGTACAGCGCGCGCAGCGCCTGGGAGCGGCCCAGCGCGATCTGCCGCTCCATCTGCTCCAGCAGATGCCCGCGCCACTCCCTGAGGTTGAGGATCCGTGGGGCGAGCCCGCGCGGGTGCAGGGTGAGCCGCATGGCGTTGAGCGGCGGCGTCAGCAGCTCCTCGGGCATCCCCTCCATCAGCATCGCGATGCCCCGGTTCGCCGCCACCACCGTGTAGGTGCCGTCCACGACGAGAGCCGGATACGGTTCGTAGCCGGTCAGCAGCCGCTCCAGGCCCTCGCGCAGCGCGCCCATCGCCGGCGCGTCCAGCGGAGTGTGCGCGTACCGGGGCGCGTAACCAGCCGCCACCAGCAGGGCGTTGCGGTCCCGCACCGGCACGTCGAGGTGGTCCGCGAGCCGCAGCACCATCTCCTCGCTCGGCCGGGACCGCCCGTTCTCCACGAAGCTGATGTGCCGGGACGAGGAGTCGGCGCGGCCGGCCAGCTCCAGCTGGCTGATACCGCGCCGCTCCCGCCAGGCGCGCAGCAGCGTGCCCACCTTCGCCGTCGTCATGGCCACGACGTTAGCCGAGCGGGTTCTCCGCCGGTATCACCGGAGACCGGGGTCACCCGAGGTCGAAGACGTTGCGCAGGCCGAGGCGGTAGCGCCACAGGTCGTGCCGCTTGGCCGACTCGATCTCCGGGGCCCGGTACAGCGGTTCGACCGTGCACCGCGCGGCCGCGGAACCGTCCCGGTCGAGCAGCGAGTTGACGGCGGCCCGGGCGGACGCGTTGGCGCCCTCCATCGTCGCCAGGTCGATGTCGACCGCGACGAAGTCCCCGCTGAGGAAGAAGTTGGGGATACGGGTGTCCGCGCTCGGCCGGTTGTGGAAGGTGCCGATCGGGTGGATCAGCAGCTCGTCTTGGTTGGTGGGGTTCGGGGTGCCGAGACCGTCCACGCCCGGATCCAGGAACCAGGAGTGCAGCGCGCCGTCCGAGAGCAGCGTCTTCCCGGTGTCGTTGAGGGAGGCCTTCAGCTGCGCCCACACCTCGCGCGCCACCTCCTCGCGGGTGCACTGCTTGGCCGTCTTGCCGTACAGGAGCCCCGCTTTGTCCCATTCCGAGATGTCCACCGACAGGCAGTCCACCGCCGCGCCGTCGCCGTAGTCCGCGGGGAAGTTCCGCGACGGCCAGTGCTCGGCCTGCTGGATCGCCGTCAACGACCAGGGCGAATCGATGCAGTTGAGGTGGCCGTGCACGAGCGGCGCCCGATCCGTCAGGTAGAACTGGATGCCGGTCATCCAGTCGGTCTTCAGCTTGTCGCAGCGCCCGAGCATCGGATCGGCGGCCCGGAGTCCCGCGCTCCAGGTGCGGCGGGCGTGCTCGACCGGAAGGGCGCTGACGTAGTGGTCGGCGGTGACGGTCCTGCGTACGCCGTCCGGATCCAGGACCGCGACCCCGCTGACCCGGCCGTTCCCGTACTGCACCTCCCGCACCGTCCAGCCGATCTCGAACTCCACTCCCAGGGACCGCAGATGGGCCTCCCAGGGGTCGATCCAGGCCTCGTTGGTCGGCAGGTTGAGGATCCGGTCCGGCGGGCCGTCCGCGCCGCGGCCCAGCAGGTTGAAGACGAAGGCCTCGCCGAGCGCGCCGACCGTACGGGTGGAGGCCTCCTCGGCCTTGGTCGCCACGATGTTGCGGGTGATGCCGATGGCGAGGATGCGCTGGTACTCCGTCGACATCTGCTCGGCTCGCACGAAGTCCCACCAGGGCGTCCGCTCCCAGACCTGGTTGCGCCGCTCGTCGCAGCTGGTGAAGAAGACGAGAACCCGGTTGACGAAGTACGCCGTCTCGTGCGGCGGGAGCCGGACCAGGGACTGCAGGATGCCGGTGAGGGCGCGCCGGAGCTCCTCGGGCGTCAGCTCGGCGGGGGAGTGCTCGGGCCACGGGATGGGCGCGCGCAGGTCCTCGCGGCCGCCCGCCCGGGCGAACATCATCTCGCGCGGTGCGACGAGGTTGTCCCACACGCCGTTCGCGTTGCCGGGGAAGGGGATGCGCCGCATGGTGTCGGGAAGGTTGTGGTAGATGCCCGGAATGAAGCGGAAGCCGTGCTCCGCGGGCAGTGGTCTGCGGCCGCCGCGGGCGCTGCCGGGCACGTCCATGCTGCGGGCCTTGCCGCCGAGCGCCCGCCGCTCGTACACCGTGACGGCGTAGCCTCGCTCGGCGAGTTCGTGCGCGGCCGTCAGCCCGGCGACCCCGCCGCCGAGGACGGCGACGCGCCGGCCGTTCGCGGCTGCCGCCCCCGGGGCCGGGGAGGTGGCGGCCCCGGCGGCGGGAGCCGCGGCGCCGACGGCCCCCAGCGCCCCGGCGGCGGCCGCCGCGCCCGTGATGAACGTACGCCTGGAACTGCCCGTGCCTGCCATCCCGTACCCCCTCGTTACCGCTGGTAACAGCCTGTCCGGCGCAGGAGCATAGGGGGGCGGGGCGGGGGGCGGAAGGTGCAGGAGTACCCGAGCGCACTATGGCGCGAAAGGAACGCAGCGGCGTGCGCTGTGGGAACCTTGACTCCACGTCACGGCGAGAAGGAGCCCGCAGATGCCCAGTGAGCCGCTTTCGCAGAAGGAGATCGAGGACCGCTTGCGGGAACTCCCGGGCTGGTCCTTCGAGGACGAGCGCCTCGTCCGCGTCTACCGCCTGGGCGGGCACGTCGCCGCCGGCGCTCTCGTCGCGCACATCGTCGCCGTGCAGGAGGAGTTGAACCACCACTCCGATCTGACCCTCGGCTACCACTCCGTCCGCCTGTCGGTGAACAGCCACGACGCCGGCGGCGTGGTCACCGAGCGGGACTTCGCACTCGCCGAACGGGTCGAGTCCCTCGCCCCGGCCCACGGCGCGCGCTGAGGCCGCACCCGTTGCCTGGCCCGCGGATCCGGGGCCCGGACGCCTCGTACGGGATGGCCGCGACGGCGATCGTCACCGCCGTGGACAGGGACGCCGCGCACGACGCCCGTCAGCGCCAACCTGGAGCCGCTGCCCGACCAGGACGCGCCGCGCGCGGAGCCGACGTACCGCGTACGGAGCTTCTACGCGCCTGACGGCTCCGCGCGGGCGGTCGGAGGGGGCAAGGCCTCGGAGCGGGCAGGCTTGCGGGGTGGGCCGGTCAGAGGGCTTCCAGGCGCCACCACTGGGCGGGGGAGTCCTCGTCCTCGCACTGGCGGGCCCGGCCCTCCTCGTCCGCCTCCAGCGGCAGGCCGCTGATGGCGGCGATCAGGGAGACCACGCCCGGCGCGTCGAGGTGCTCCTCGACGATCCACTCCTGGGCTCCGAAGGCGTTCGCCTTCCACACCTGCACGCGGGTGCCGCTCTCCGTCGACGCGTTGGCCACATCCAGCCGTTTGCCGTTGTGGGCGCTGACGACATGGAAGATCCCGCCGCCGCTGTGGACCGGCGAGATCCGCCACTCCTGGGCCGCCGGCACCGGGACCTCGGCGCCCACCCGCACCCGGTTGCCGCTCTCCACCTGGAGCAGCAGTCCGCTGGCCACGTTCCGGACCCGGTAGAGCCCGTCGGGGACGGTCATGCGCGCGGTCTCACTCTCTTCCGGACTTGGCTTTCGGCTTTCGGCTCTCGGCTCTCAGGCATCGAAGACGGCCGGGTCCGGCCCGATCCGGCGGCCCGCGCCGCCCGCCCCCAGGGCGTCGAGCCCGGCGATGTCGGAGGCGTCCAGCTCGAAGCCGAAGACGTCCAGGTTCTCCCGGATACGGGACGGCGTCACGGACTTCGGGATCACGATGTTTCCGTGCTGGAGGTGCCAGCGCAGCACCACCTGCGCGGCGGTACGGCCGTGCTTGGCGGCGACTTCCGCCACGGCCGGGAGCGTCAGCAGCCCCTTGCCCTGGCCCAGCGGGGACCAGGCCTCGGTGGCGATCCCGCGCTCGGCGTGCAGGGCGCGCAGCTCGGGCTGCGGGAAGAGCGGGTGCAGCTCGATCTGGTTCACGGCCGGGACCAGCGCGCTCTCGGCGCCGATCCGGTCCAGGTCGGCCGGGCGGAAGTTCGACACGCCGACCGCCTTGGCGCGACCGCTGGCGGCGATCTCCTCGAAGGTCTTCCAGATGGAGACGAAGTCGTCGCGCATCGGGCGCGGCCAGTGGATGAGGTACAGGTCGACGTGGTCGAGGGCCAGCTTGGCGAGCGAGTCGTCGAAGGCGCGCAGCACCTCGTCCCGGCCCCAGGTGTGCGACGGCCGGTTCCACAGCTTGGTGGTGACGAACAGTTCCTCGCGCGGCACTCCGGACGCGGCCAGGGCCTTGCCGGTGCCGGTTTCATTGCCGTAGGCGGCCGCTGTGTCGATGCTGCGGTAGCCCGCCTTCAGCGCGGTCGCGACGGTCCGCTCCGCCTCGGCGTCCGGCACCTGCCAGACGCCGAAGCCGAGCTGGGGCATGAGGGTGCCGTTGTTGAGCTTGATGGTGGGGACCTGGTTCACGTCTGGTCGTTCCCTCGCGGTCGGGACGGGTGCGGGTGAATACGTGGGGCTGCCGCCGTACGGGGGGCCACAACCGGCCCCCCGCACACCGTATTCCCGCCACTGCTCCGTCACTCGGACCCGGTCGACGCGGACCCGGTTGACGCGGACCCGGTCGACGCGGGCCCGAGAGGCGGCCGGCTCACGACTCGTAGAGAGCCGCGACCTCCCTCGCGTACACCTTCTCGATGGCCCGGCGCTTGAGCTTCAGGGACGGGGTCAGCAGGCCCCGTTCCTCCGTGAACTGCTCACCCAGCACCCGGAACGTGCGGATCGCCTCGGCCTGGGAGACCAGGGTGTTGGCGGCCACCACCGCCCGGCGGACCTCCACCATCAGCTCCGCGTCGTCCACCAGGTCCGCCGCCGGCACCTGCGGACGGCCGCGCATCGACAACCAGTGCGCCACCCCCTCCATGTCCAGGGTGAGCAGCGCCGCGATGTACGGCCGGTCATTGCCCACCAGCACGCACTGCGACACCAGCGGATGCGAACGCACCCGCTCCTCCAGGGCGGTCGGCGCGACGCTCTTGCCGTTGGACGTCACCAGGATCTCTTTCTTGCGCCCGGTGATGGTGAGGTAGCCGTCCTCGTCCAGCCGTCCCAGGTCCCCCGTCGCCAGCCACCCGTCGCGCAGCACCGCCTCGGTGGAACGGGTGTCGTTCAGGTAGCCGGAGAAGACGTGACCGCCATGCAGCCAGATCTCTCCGTCCTCGGCGATGTGGACCGTGCTGCCCGGGATCGGGGGGCCCACCGTGCCGTACTTCGTCGCCCCCGGCGGGTTCGCGGTGGCCGCCGCACACGTCTCCGTCAGGCCGTACCCCTCGAAGACCGTGATCCCGGCGCCGTCGAAGAACAGCCCCAGGCGGCGCGACATCGCCGATCCGCCCGACATGGCGTGCCGCACCCGGCCGCCCATCGCCGCGCGGACCTTCCCGTAGACCAGCCGCTCGAACAGCTGGTGCTCCATCCGCAGCCCGGCGGAGGGCCCGGGACCGAGCCCGAACGCCCTCTGCTCGCGCGCCTCCGCGTACCGTACGGCCGTCTCCACCGCCCGGTCGAACAAGCCCGTGCGCCCCTGTGCCTCGGCGGCGCGGCGGGCCGCCGCGAAGACCTTCTCGAAGACGTACGGAACCCCCAGTACGAAGGTCGGCCGGAACGCGGCGAGATCCGGCAGTAACTCGGCCGCGGCCAGCACGGGCTGGTGACCGAGCTTGACCCGGGAGCGTACGGCCGCCACCTCCACCATCCGCCCGAAGACGTGGGCCAGCGGCAGGAAGAGCAGGGTGGACGGCTGCTCACCCGGCCCGGCCCGGAAGACGGACTCCCAGCGGCTCGCCATCGTGTCGGCCTCGTACATGAAGTTCGCGTGCGTGAGCACGCACCCCTTGGGCCGGCCGGTGGTCCCCGAGGTGTAGATGACGGTGGCGACCGCGTCGGGGGTCACGGCGCCGCGATGCCGGTGCACCACGTCCTCGGCGACTCCGCGCCCGTCGGCGACGAGCGCCCCCACCGCACCCGCGTCGAGCTGCCACAGCAGCCGAAGGCGGGGGAGCCGGTCGATGACCGAGCCGACGGTCATGGCCTGGTCCTCGTTCTCGACGACGCAGGCCGTGCACTCCGAGTCGTACAGGATCCAGTGCACCTGATCGGCGGAGGAGGTCGGGTAGACGGGGACGGGCTGGGCGCCGATCGCCCACAGGGCGAAGTCGAAGAGCGTCCACTCGTACCGGGTGCGGGCCATGACGGCGACCCGGTCCCCGAACCCCACCCCTTGGGCCAGCAGCCCTTTGGCGAGCGCGAGCACCTCGGCGGCCAGCTCCGCGGAGGTCACGTCCCGCCAGACCCCGCCGGTCTTGCGGCCGAGCACCACCCGGCCGGGCTCCTGACGAGCGTGCAGGAAGACGGAGTCGGCCAGACCTCCGACGGGCGTGCCCGTGACGACCGGTGGGACGGTGATCTCCCGCAAGGCCCGCTCCTCTCCGCGCAGCGCGGCGACGCTACCCCACGCCCGAGGGCAGTCGATCAGCCTTGGGCCACCTCCACAAGACCTCCTCAGCCGGGCCCCCGCCGGGGGTCGGGCGGGGCGAACGGTGTCCCCCTGCTGGGGGAACGGCGGTCAAGCCGGCCTCGCCGGGGGGCCTCCGGCGGCCCGGGAGCGGAGCCCACGGTTTCGGGCAGGGGCGGGGCTGGGGCAACGGCTCGGCGCACCGACACCTCGCCCCCCCGGCGCGTGCCTTCGGGCCCGGGGCCCGGCACCTGGGCGGGCGTCGCGCAGGTGGCCCGGCAACCCCGCGGCGGCCGCCACGGCACCCCGGTGGCCTGCGAGTCGGCGGCCCGGTACCTGGTGCCGGTTGGCCCGGTACCTGGGCGGCCTTCGGGCCGGGCGGCCCCGGCCGCGGTGGCCCGGTAGCCCCGTACCCCCGCGGGGCCGCCACGGCACCCCGGCGGCCCCAGGCCCGGTCAGGCCGTGCGGCTGAGGCGGTCCGCGCCCGAGAGGACGGCCGCGGCGAGTGCTTCGGCCGCCGCGCCTCCGCCGCGCGCCCCGCGCAGGAGCGCGAACTCCACCGGGCCCAGCTCCGGCAGGCCTCCCACCCGCACCAGGCCCGGCGGGATCAGCCCCCGGGTGTGGGCCATCACGCCCAGCCCCGCCCGGGCCGCCGCGACCAGTCCGTTCAGACTGCCGCTCGTGCACGCGATCCGCCAGGCCCGCCCCTCGCGTTCCAGCACCTCCAGCGCCCGGGCCCGGGTGATCCCCGGCGGCGGGAAGACGATGAGCGGAACAGGGCGTTCGGGGTCCACCCGCAGACCCTCCGCCCCGATCCACACCATCCGGTCCCGCCACACCAGCCGGCCCCGCTCGTCCCCCGGGCCCCGCCGCTTGGCCAGCACCAGGTCGAGGCGCCCCGCGTCCAGCCGCTCGTGCAGCGTTCCCGACAGCTCCACCGACAACTCCAGGTCCACCTCGGGATGCTCGTGCCGGAAGCCCTCCAGGATCTCCGGCAGCCGCGTCAGCACGAAGTCCTCCGAGGCCCCGAACCGCAGCCGCCCCCGCAGCCGCGTCCCCGCGAAGAACGCCACCGCCCGCTCGTGCACCTCCAGAATCGTCCGTGCGAAGCCCAGCAGCGCCTCGCCGTCCTCCGTGAGCTCCACCCGGTGTGTGTCCCGGACGAACAGCAGGCGCCCCGTCGCCTCCTCCAGCCGCCGCACGTGCTGGCTGACCGTGGACTGCCGTACGCCGAGCCGCCCGGCGGCCTGCGTGAAGCTGAGCGTCTGGGCGACCGTGAGAAACGTACGCAGCTGGACAGGGTCGTACATAACCCCCATGTTATTGCGTATGGCGATGGCAGTGAGTCCGGTGTACGTGTTTCCCGATCACCGGTCGAACCCCGACCATGAACAGGGGAACGCCACCCGGCCCCCTCACCTCCCACCTCGCCCGAGCCAGCGCCCGCCCGCACCACCCGCCCCGCGCCGCCCGCCCCGCCACCCGCCGACCGCCCGTCCCGAGAGCAAGTGAGCACCGCCCATGCGCCGCCCGCACCTACCCGCCCGGCTGCCCCTGGACCCGTACGTCCTGGCCCTGCTCGGCACCGTCGGCCTCGCCGCCCTGCTGCCCGCCCGCGGCCCGGCCGCCACCGTCGCGGGCGGCGCCTCCACCGCCGCCGTGGGCCTGCTCTTCTTCCTCTACGGCGCCCGGCTCTCCACCCGCGAGGTCCAGGGCGGCCTGCGCCACTGGCGGCTGCACCTCACCGTGATCGCCGCCACCTTCCTCCTCTTCCCCCTCCTCGGCCTCGCCGCCCGCGGCCTCGTCCCCACCCTCCTCACACCGTCGCTCTACAGCGGCCTGCTCTTCCTCTGCCTGGTCCCCTCGACCGTCCAGTCCTCCATCGCCTTCACCTCGATCGCCCGCGGCAACGTCCCCGCCGCGATCTGCGCCGGCTCCTTCTCCAGCCTCGCCGGCATCTTCCTCACTCCCCTCCTCGCCGCCGGTCTGCTGGGGGGCGTCGCGGGGGGCTTCTCCCTCGACTCGCTCCTCAGGATCGGCCTCCAGCTGCTGCTGCCCTTCCTCCTCGGACAGTTCATGCGGCGCTGGGTCGGCGGCTTCCTCGTCCGCCACAAGAAGGTGCTGGGCCTTGTCGACCGCGGCTCGATACTGCTCGTCGTCTACACCGCCTTCAGCGCGGGCATGGTCGCGGGCATCTGGCACCAGGTCAGTGCCCCGCGCCTGGGCGCCCTGGTGGCGGTGGAGGCCGTACTCCTCGCCGTCATGCTCCTCGTCACCTGGTACGGCGCCCAGCGCCTCGGCTTCGGCCGCGAGGACCGCATCGCCATCCAGTTCGCCGGGTCGAAGAAGAGCCTGGCCGCCGGACTCCCCATGGCCAGCGTGCTGTTCGGGACCCAGGCCGCCCTCGCCGTGCTGCCGCTCATGGTGTTCCACCAGATGCAGCTGATGGTCTGCGCGGTCCTGGCCCGCCGCCGCGCCCAGGACCCGGCCGCCCAGGACCCGGCCGCCCAGGACCCGGCCGCCCGGGACCCGGCCGCTCAAGCCCCGCCCACCGAGCATTCGGTGGCCGAGGGCTGCGGGGCCGAACTCCCCGCCGGGCATGTGGCGGAGGTCTCGCAGTCGTCCCAACACCCCGCCCCGCAGGCCCGGTAACGTGCGGCGGTGACCTGGATACGCCCGATCGCCGCCCGCGCCGAACGCCCCTGCACCCTCGTGGTCTGCCGCGGCTGCTGCTGCGGCGACCCCCGCAAGAACCCGGGCTCCGACCACGCCGGCCAACTCGCCCGCCTGCGCGCGGCCGCCGAGGCCTCCGAGGGGCGCCTGGCCGTCCGTACGAGCGACTGCCTCGGCCCCTGCGCCCAGGCCAACGTCATCGTGGTGCAGCCCACCACCGAGGCCCGCCGCCGCGGCGCCCGCGCGGCCTGGTTCGGCTGGGCGCTGGACGACACCGCGACCGACGAGATCATCGCCTGGGCCGAGTCCGGCGGCCCGGGCTCCACCCCGCTGCCGCCCACCCTGGACCTCCACCGCATCGAACCGCCCGCCCCGGCCCCCTCCAAGCCCGCACCGCGCCGCTCCCGCCGCCGCTGAGTGCCCGGCCCGGCCCGGGCGCCCGGCCCGGCCGCGCGCCCGGGCCGGCCCTAGCTTCCGGGCCGGCCCTAGTTTCCGGGCAGGATGATCCGCTCCTCGCCCGCGTAGACGTTCATGTCCGCCCCGCGCAGGAACCCCACCAGCGTCAGCCCCGACTCCAGCGCGAGGTCCACCGCGAGCGAGGAGGGGGCGGAGACGGCGGCCAGGACCGGGATCCCCGCCATCACGGCCTTCTGCGCGAGCTCGAAGGAGGCCCGGCCCGACACCAGCAGGACCGCTCCGGTCAGCGGGAGCCGCCCGGCCTGGAGCGCCCGGCCGACGACCTTGTCCACGGCGTTGTGCCGGCCCACGTCCTCCCGTACGTCGAGCAGCTCGCCCTCCGCCGAGAACAGCCCGGCCGCATGCAGCCCGCCCGTACGGTCGAAGACCTTCTGCGCCGCGCGCAGCCGGTCCGGGAGCGTGCCGAGGAGACCGGCGGGGATCCGTACCGGATCGGCCGCGGCGGCCCCCGGGAAGCGGGTCGCCGTACGGACCGCGTCCAGGCTGGCCTTGCCGCACAGGCCGCAGGAGGAGGTGGTGTAGACGTTCCGCTCCAGCGTGATGTCGGGCACGGGCACGCCGGGGGCCAGCTGCACGTTGACGACGTTGTAGGTGTTCGAACCCTCCTCCGTCGCGCCCTCGCAGTAGGTGACGGCCTGTACGTCCGAGGCCGAGCCGAGCACGCCCTCGCTCACCAGGAAGCCCACCGCCAGCGCGAAGTCGTCGCCCGGCGTGCGCATCGTGATGGCCAGCGGTTTTCCGCCCAGCCGTATCTCCAGCGGCTCCTCGGCGACCAGCGTGTCCGGGCGGGTTCCCACCACCCCGTTCCGGATCCGCACGACGCGTCGGCGCTCGGTGACCCGTCCCATGGCGATCAGCCCATCCATTCCGTGCTCGTCGAGTAGCCCATCGTGAACCTGACGAGCCCATTCTCCCGGTTCCGCTTCGATGCACGCTCCCGGCAGCCGGATCCTCGGGAATCTCCAAATTAGGGGGCCCGAATCCTGTCGGGTCACACGCACGGGTACTGGCCGGTAGCAGGCAAAGCTGGGTGATCCTGACTGTCTACGAAGGGGGACCCCGCCCATGACCGGTTCACGCGTGGTGGCGCTAGGGCACTACCAGCCCGCGAAAGTGCTCACCAACGAGGACCTCGCGGTCATGGTCGACACCACGGACGAGTGGATCCGGTCGCGCGTCGGCATCAAGACGCGCCACATGGCCGGCCCCGACGAGCCGGTGGACGAGCTGGCCTTCCAGGCGGCGGGCAAGGCCCTGGCCGGCGCCGGTCTGAGCCCCGACGACATCGACCTCGTCCTGGTCGCCACCTCCACGGCGATCGACCGTTCGCCCAACATGGCCGCCCGCGTGGCCGCCAAGCTGGGCATGGGCAACGGCCCCGCCGTGATGGACCTCAACGTCGTCTGCTCGGGCTTCACGCATGCCCTGGCCACCGCCGACCACGCGATCCGGGCCGGCTCCGCCACCCGCGCCCTGGTCATCGGCGCCGACAAGATGACCGAGATCACCGACTGGACCGACCGCTCCACCTGCGTGCTGACCGGCGACGGAGCCGGCGCGGCCGTCGTCGAGGCCTGCGACGAGCCGGGCATCGGCCCGGTGCTGTGGGGCTCGGTCCCGGAGATGGGCAACGCGGTCCGGATCGAGGGCTCGCCGCCGGTCTTCGCCCAGGAGGGCCAGTCCGTCTACCGCTGGACCACCAGCCAGCTCCCGCCGCTCGCCCGCAAGGTGTGCGAGAAGGCCGGCGTCACCCCGGAGGAACTGGCCGCGGTCGTGCTCCACCAGGCGAACCTGCGCATCATCGAGCCCCTCGCGCACAAGATCGGCGCCGTCAACGCGGTCGTCGCCCGCGATGTCGTCGACTCGGGCAACACCTCGGCCGCCAGCATCCCGATGGCCCTGTCCAAGCTGGTCGAGCGCGGCGAGATCCCGTCCGGCGCCCCGGTCCTCCTCTTCGGCTTCGGCGGCAACCTCTCGTACGCCGGCCAGGTCATCCGCTGCCCGTAACGCCCTCCGTGGAGTCCGCGGCGTCCCTGTCCTCAGCGCGGCCCTTGAAGGCGAGGTCACCCGCCAGGTACAGGGCGACCCCGCCCGCGAGGGCGACCGCAGCAGCCGCAAACCCGCCGGACGGCCCGTCCGACCGTCCCGGCGCCCGTCCTGTCTCGGCCGGTACCAGGATCCGGGAGGCCGGCGGCGGCCGTCCTGCGGCGAGACACCTCGTCTCGCCGCGGAGAGTCGGGTATGCGTGCAGGTCAGCGCGGCGTGGCGGACTGCCACCGGTCGGATATGTGGTCGGAGCCCAGCCGATCCTTTGCTATTGTTGTCCATGTCGCCGCGGGAAACCGGGGCCGATCACCTGGTCCGGGTGGCGGAATGGCAGACGCGCTAGCTTGAGGTGCTAGTGCCCTTTATCGGGCGTGGGGGTTCAAGTCCCCCCTCGGACACCAGCGAGAACCCCACACATCGTGTGGGGTTCTTCTCGTTTTTCGGGGTCCATCGCGAGGGGCCGTCCCCGGGGCCGTCCCCCCGGGGACCGGCGCGCGGGTCATGTGTGGAGGACCACCAGGCCGTTCGGCGGCGTCAGGCTTCCCGGGGTGACCTGGGTGAAGGTGTGGGGCAGGGACAGGCGGGGCGGGTCGGTGTCATCGAGGGCGTCGAAGAGGTAGGCCGCCGCGGCCGTGGTGTCGCTCACCAGATGCGGGCCGCCGCCCGGTGAGGTCGCCGTGCGGCTGACCGGGGTGCGGAAGAGGCGGCGGAGGTGGCGCAGGGTCTCCGGCGTGAGCGGGGCCTTCGTCGTCGGCCGGATCCGGGCCTGCGGCTCGGTCCCGGTCCGGGGGAGGGGGATCTCCGGGTCCGGCGTGTCCGGGTCCGGGGCGTCCGGCGGGATCGCGCCGGTCAGGAGCAGGGCCAGGAGGACGGGGACCGCCTTGCGGCGCAGGGCCTCGGTGGCGGAGGGCAGGCGGTGCGCACGGGCGGCGGGCAGGGAGAGCGCGAGGCTCCCGGCGGCGCCGCCGATCGCGATCGGAACCGCCGAGCAGACGACCCCGGGGGAGTACTCCCGCAGGTCGAAGACGGGCGCTCCCGGGGCCACCGCATCGAGGGCGGAGAACAGCGCCCGGCTGTCCGTGATGGTCTGCGGGGTGAGCCGCGCGGGCCGGTGCCGGGCCACGTGGTCGCGACGCCCGTCGTGGTCGAGCTGGGTCAGCAGGCACTTGCCGACCGCGCTGGCGTGGGCGGCCGCCCGGAAGTCCACCCACTCCCGCACCCGCGGCGCCCCGGGCCCGTCGGCCATCTGCGTGATCCGGACCTCGCCCTCGGCGTACCGGCTGAGGTAGACCGCGGCGCCCGCGCTGTCCCGTGCCAGGGCCAGAGTGCGCTGGAGCTGCCCCACCAGCCCGCTGCTTCCGGGGGCGGCGAGCCGGTCCAGGGCCGGCCCGCCGCTGTACACGTCCGCGCCCGGGCGGTACGCGTACTCCTCCTCGCACAGCATCGCGAGCAACGGCCCGAGTTCCGCCTCGGCCAGGCCCGCCTCCCGCCCGAGCTGCGCGGCCCGCACGCCCAGCGGGTGCCGTTCGAGGACCCGTACGACGGCCAGCGCGCGGCGAGCCTCCGCCAGGGCCTCGCCGGTACCGGCCGCGGGCCCGCTCCGGCGGGCCGCCGACGTCAGCGCGGGGTGGCGCAGCGGCCGCGCGTCCGGTCGGGGCGGGACCACCGGGACGGTGGGCCTGACCGTGGGGGCGGGGAGCGGCAGGAACGCGGCCAGCGTCCCGGGCAGCCCCGGCAGAGGAAGCGGCACCGGGCCGAGATCGGGATCGTCGCGCTGGTCGACGTAGCGCAGGACGGCCGCCTGCGCGCACAGCCGGACCTCCCGCAGATCCCGGCGCCCGCCCGGCCGGAACTCGCGACGGCCCAGCTCGCGCGCCCAGTGCCGGGCGTCGTGGTGCTCACCGCGCCGGGAGTGGTCGAGGAAGAGGCAGTACGCGGCCGGCGCGGTCCGCGGGCTCCCGGAACCGGCGGCGAACTGCCACCAGAAGCGCGCCCCCTCGCGGAGCCCGGCGAGGTGCAGCAGGCAGCCGAAGACGACGGCGCCGGGCAGGTCGGTGTGGCCGTCGGCGAGGAAGGAGCCGAGCCGCGCCGCGGCCTTCGGCGAACACACGGCGGCCAGGCAGGCGGCTTTGAGGTCGCGCCGGGCCCGTTCGGCGTCGAGCGGGCAGTCACGTGCGGGGTCGCTCCAGCCGTAGGAGCGGCGCCGGTTGCGGATGGCCGGGAGGGGAGGGTGCGGCGCGCGCAGCAGCCGGGCCTCGGCCGCGATGAGGTCGTAGTGCGGGTAGCGGTCGCGCACGCCCGCGCGGGACAGGAACTCGGCCAGGGAGCGGGGGGCGCCGTCGCCGTCGAGCCGCTCGGGCCGTTCGTGCCGCCTCATGATTCGGCGGACGCGTCGAGCAGGCGGGCGAGCCGGCGGTGGGCCTGGCCGAGGTACGAGCGGACCGTGGCCTCGTCGACGCCCATCACGGCGGCGGCCTCACCGGCGCTGCACCGGAGTCCGTAGCGCAGCAGCACGGAGTCGCGCTGGCGTTCGGCGAGCCGGGAGACGGCGGAGTAGAAGCGGATGGTGTCGGTCAGTACCTCGTACTGGTCGGCGTGGGCCTCTTTGAGGGCGGCCTCGAAGGCGCTGATGTCCATCGGCTGGGGCCCGGGACTGCGCCGGTGCTGCCGGTCGACGATGCAGTGCTTGAGGACGGTCCAGGCGTAGGCGTCCAGCCGGTCCATGTGGAGCATTCTGAGCCACTCGTCCATGATCGAGCCGAAGGTCGCGTCCACCGCTTCCTCGGCGGCGGCGTCGGAGCCCAGCTGTAGATACGCGAAGCGCATGTACGAGGGCCGTCGGTTGCCGTGGAACGCCCAGTACGACAGGCGCGCCGTCGCGTTCCACTGGCTCATGGGAGTCGGCCGTCGGCGCCGGCTCGGCAGTCCCACGGCCCCACCGGACTCCTCCGGTCCGCCATCGCTCACCGTTCCACCTCATCCCCTGTGCGGTGTCAGGAAATCAGCGCGGGCGCACCCAGGGGGCGCAGAGGAGAAACCTGGAAGCATTACGGTCGGTGATGATCGACTCGTGATCGATCTTGATCATCCGCGGTGCCCGGCCGACCCGTACGCATATGCCGGTCCCGGTACGGGGGCGCACACCGGGCCCTTCCCCTCCCGAGCCGCCGGACCGGCGGTCCGGGACGAACCGCCGCGGCTGTACCATGGGCGCAATCGCGAGGGCCGTGACGGAGAGGTCACTGTCCTCGCTTTTGCATTGCGTCCAGGAGGCGTCCAGCAGGGCGTCCACCCCTTGTAAATGCTGCACGTGGCGTTTCGGCGGTTCGATACGATGAACCGGATCACAATCCGTCACGTACGTCATGTTGTACCGGCATATATGAAATGGAGCATCCGAGGATGGCTCGACACCTGATCACCAGCGCGCTTCCCTATATCAACGGGATCAAGCACCTGGGCAACATGGTCGGGTCGATGCTTCCGGCGGATGTGTACTCCCGGTACCTCCGCCAGCGCGGCCACGACGTCCTCTACATCTGCGCCACCGACGAGCACGGCACCCCCGCCGAGCTCGCCGCCAAGGAGGCCGGCCTCTCGGTCGCCGAGTTCTGCGCGCAGGCACACGACGCCCAGAAGGCGGTCTACGACGGCTTCGAGCTGTCCTTCGACTACTTCGGCCGCAGCTCCTCCGCGCAGAACGTCGAGATCACGCAGCACTTCGCGCGCCGGCTCAAGGAGAACGGCTTCATCGAGGAGCGCGCGATCCGGCAGGTCTACTCGCCGGTCGACGGCCGCTTCCTGCCGGACCGCTACGTCGAGGGCACCTGTCCCCACTGCGGCTACGACAAGGCCCGCGGCGACCAGTGCGAGAACTGCACCCGCGTCCTGGACCCCACGGACCTGATCGAGCCCCGCTCGGCCATCTCCGGCTCCACCGAGCTGGAGGTCCGCGAGACCAAGCACCTCTTCCTCCTCCAGTCGAAGCTCCAGGTCGAGGTCGAGGCCTGGGTGGCCCGCCACGAGGAGGAGTGGCCGCAGCTGGCCTCCTCCATCGCCCGCAAGTGGCTGACCGAGGGCCTGCACGACCGCGCGATCACCCGCGACCTCGACTGGGGCGTCCCGGTCCCGGCCGACACGTGGCCCGAGCTGGCCGCCGAGGGCAAGGTCTTCTACGTCTGGTTCGACGCCCCGATCGAGTACATCGGCGCGACGAAGGAGTGGTCGGACGCCGCGCGGGACACGGACCCGGCCGCCCGCGACTGGAAGTCCTGGTGGTACGAGGCCGATGACGTCCGCTACACGGAGTTCATGGCCAAGGACAACGTCCCCTTCCACACCGTGATGTTCCCCGCCACCGAGCTGGGCACCCGTGAGCCGTGGAAGAAGGTCGACTACGTCAAGGCCTTCAACTGGCTGACCTACTACGGCGGCAAGTTCTCCACCTCGCAGAAGCGCGGCGTCTTCACCGACCAGGCGCTGGAGATCCTCCCGGCCGACTACTGGCGCTACTTCCTCATCGCCAACGCGCCCGAGTCCGACGACTCGTCCTTCACGTGGGAGCACTTCACCGCCACGGTCAACAAGGACCTCGCCGACACCCTCGGCAACTTCGTCAACCGCGTGCTGTCCTTCTCCCGCAAGCGGTTCGGCGACGACGTGCCCGCCGGCAACGCCGCCGGAGAGGCGGAGGCCAAGCTGGGCGAGCAGATCGCCGAGCTGCTCGCCGAGTACGAGGGCCACATGGAGTCCCTCCAGTACCGCAAGGCCGCGGCCGCGCTGCGCGCCCTGTGGTCCGCCGGAAACTCCTACCTGGAGGAGAAGGCCCCCTGGCTGGAGATCAAGACCGACCCCGAGGGCGCGGCGCTCACCCTGCGCACCGCGATGAACCTCATCCACCTCTACTCGGTGGTCTCCGAGCCGTTCATCCCGGCCTCGGCCCGCGCGATGCGCTCCGCGTTCACGCTCGCCGACGACACGGCGGCTTGGGTGACCCCGGAGCAGGCGAAGGCGCTCGACGCGGTTCCGGCGGGGACGCCGTTCACCGTGCCGCCGGTCCTCTTCGCGAAGATCACCGAAGAGGACCTGGAGTCCTACCGGGAGCGCTTCGGCGGTTCCGAGACGGGCTGACACCCGTGGCGTGACGAGGTGAGGGGCGCGACCCGTTCGGGGCCGCGCCCCTCACGTGTCCCCGGGGGCGGGGCGGTTCGGCCCTCGTCCCGCCGCGCCCAGCGGCAGCCGGGGGCGGGAGGGACTCCACCGCGTCCCGTGGTCGCGCGCGCCCGTCCGGGGGACGGATGCCGCGGCGATGGCCGGAAGTCGTCCATCCGTCAAGGATCTTGACCTGTCTGCCGCGTGTCGAACCCCCGTCCTGATCGTTTCTTCAGCCGTAACCCTTATATGCGCTGCGGAAACGGAAGGACGCGCGGTGGCCGCTTGGCAGTACCTCACCGGAGCGGGTCTGGTCGCGGTGCTCTGCCCGCTGCACGGCCATGTGGCGGTCGCGGGCGACGGCGCACGGGTCGACGTGTGCGTGCCGGCCGGGCCACCGCGGCCGGGCGTGGCCGCGCCGCCCCCGGCACGGCCCTCCCCGCGGCCCTCGCTGCGGATGCCCGCGCCCGGGGCCGAACGGCCCACTGTGCACCACCCGGGCCGGACTCCCGAGCCGTCCGCGGTCGCCGCCCGGCCGGAGCCGGCCGGGCCGGGCGCGAAGGCTGAGGCGGGGGATCCGAAGCCGCCGGCTCCCGCGCCGGCTGCCGCGAGCGCGACCGGACCGGCGCCGGCTGACACACCCGCCCCGCCCCGGGCCAGGGCCGCCGCCGCGCCCGTGAGCGCCTTTCACGTGCGTCCGTACCGCGCTGTGGCACGTGAGCTGCGCGGCCCGGACGGCCTGTCCACCATGATGCTCATGGCCGTCGTCACCACGCCGGCCGTCCTGGCCGCCGCCGCCCTGCGGCCTCGTTCCAAGAGCCGCGGCTGACCTCCGCGCATCCCTCCACCGATCCACAACGGAGAATCCACGTGTCCGAATGGGTGGTTCTGGCCATCGCCATGGCGCTCGTCTGCGCCCTCGTCTTCACCATCACCACGATCCGGCACCGCCGGGTCGCGGACGACGAGGACACCAGCGAAACCCCCGACGTCATCGAGTACATGACGATGATGGTAGGTGTGGTCTACGCCATCGTGCTGGGCCTGGCCATCGCCGGTGTCTGGGAGGCACGCGGCGCCGCCGAGGAAAGCGTCCGCCGCGAGGCCCAGTCGCTGTACGAGGTCACCCAGCGCGCCGACGTCTACCCCGCCCCGGTCCGCGACCGCATCCGCGGCGAGGTGAACGCGTACGTCTCCCACACCGTCGCCGTGGACTGGCCGCTGCTGACGTCCGGCGAGCGCGCGTCCGCCGAGGGCGCCCAGCTGCTCGGCAAGCTGCGCAGCGACCTCACGCACCAGAGCCCTACCACCGAGCTCCAGGCGCAGGCCTACCAGCCACTGCTCGACCACATCGCCGCCGCCGACGACGCCCGGCACTCGCGGACGCAGAGCTCCGAGCCGACGCTGCCGGGTGTGGTGTGGTTCGGGCTGCTGGTCGGCGGGGTGGTCACCGTCGGGTTGATCTTCGCTCTGCAGATCCGCCGCTCCGGGCGGGAGTTGCTGCTGGCCGGGCTGTTCAGTGCGCTGATCGTGTTCCTGCTGTTCATGGTGTGGAGCTTCGACGCGCCCTACGGGCGCAACGGCATCGATTCGGCCGACCCCTTCCAGGACCTGTTCCCCCAGTCGGTGGTGTCGGCCGCGCACTGAGCCGCGGGGCGCCGGACATCCTTCAGCCCGGGCCGCTGCCCGACAGCGCCACCTGCCGGCGCAGGGCCGCCACCACCGGCGAATGGCGCAGGGCGTGCGAGATCCGCAGGAGATCGCGCGGCCCGTCGGCGGTGTCGAGCGTGGTCTCCTCGGCGGCCGCCCCGATGACCGCGCCCTCGGGGTCGGCCGAGCGGGCCTGTACGGCGGCCGCGACCATGGCGGCGTCGGCGACCGCGCGGGCGGTCTCCTCGTCGGCCCCTTCCGCGACGGCGCGCTCGTAGGCGTCGTCGCGGTGGCGGCGGTCGAAGTACGGGCCGAGGTGGAGGAATCCGTCGTGGATGTCGGACTCGCGCTGGATCACGCGCAGTTCGGCGGCGGACCACCACGACATCCGCACGCCGGGGGTACCGCCGCCGGGTGCGGAGATCTGCACCTCCTGCCAGAGCGTGCCGAGCCGCCGGTACGTCGTCCAGGTCTGCCAGTTGTCCGACATCCGCTGGCAGACCAGCGGGAGCACGAAACCGATCGCGCTGATCAGCGCGCCCACGGCGGCGAGCGGCGGGGCGACGAAGGTGCTCAGGCCGTCGAGGTTGTGGCCCAGCCAGCGGGCGACGACCGCGGAGATCTTGGTGGCGTCGTAGCTGAGGTTGAACATGTAGCCGGAAACGATGATCACCAGGCCGACCCGCAGCCACCCGCGCACCTGCAGGGACCAGCGCCAGCACATGGCCACCATCACGACCGCGGCCACGTGGTGCGCCAGCAGGTAGAGGCCGATCATCTGGCGGATGTAGGGCGTGTTCGCGTAGTGGGTGTCGAAGTCGCGCAGCCGCTCGACGGGGGCCTCGCCGAGGACGAACAGCACGATCAGGGCCACGATGACGGCGCTGTAGCCGAGGATCCAGCGCCGTGAGATCCGCCGTGTCTGTTCGGGCGGGCCGCCCCGCCAGTTGACGACCAGGACCAGGCAGGAGGCGCTGAAGGCGGTGATCAGGCAGTAGACGAGGGGGGCCGAGACGTTGACGATGCCGGTCCAGCGGTTGACCGCCTCGATGGTGGGCGGGGCGGCGAAGGTGAACACCGCTCCGGCCAGGGTCAGCAGGGCGCAGACCGAGCGCAGCAAAGGGTCACGCCAGTTGTGTCGTAGCGCCGGCAGCTTGAAGGCGAGCGAGATCGCCATCGCGGCCGCCGGTATGTAGTAGTCCTCGCCGTTCAACGGTCGTTCCTGTGCCCCCGGTATCCGAGCGAGGCCTCGATCCGGCCCGCCAAATGGTCACGCTGGGCCGGAGCCCGGTGGTTCGCCGATCCGGCCAGCCAGGTCCTGCACCGGCTGCCCAGCAGTAAGCCGAAGGTTTCGGCCTCGGTCTCCTCCTGGACGTCGGCGCGCGTGCGCGCGGCGACGCGGCGGACCGTCTCGCCGAGATCGGCCTCGTCGGACAGCAGCCGAGCGGCGACGGCCGCGCCGTCGACGTGGTGACTGCAGTGGCCGGCCTTCATGTGCCACAGCTCGTGACCCAGGATCACCAACTGGTGGTCCGGTGCGGTGCGTTCCTCGATGACCACCAGATCGCGGTCCGCCATGTCGAGCCACAGGCCGCTGGCCGTCCCCGGCGGGAACGAGGCCATCCGGAAGTCCACCCGGCGGCCGCGGTGTCTGCTCATGCCCTCGCAGAGGGCGGCGTAGAGGTCCACGGGTTCCACGGGCGCGGTCAGCCGGATGCCGGCCACCAGCTCCCCGCACAACCGCCGCTGCTCTCTGCCTATGCTCACCGTTCTCCCCGTCGGCGCGGATCCGGATCAGGACTCAAGGATCAGACCCAGGCTTTCGACTGGGTCAGGATTCATTCGGTTTGACGCTTTCGAGAAGCATGTCCAGCCATTCGGTCACCTTGTCCCGGTGCTTGTCGCTGGGCAGTTGGGCGGCGCGCCAGGCGATGCCCCGCACCCCGTGGTTCTGGAGGAGTCTTGCCAGCGGATCGCCCGCCGAAGCGGCCACGGCCGGTGCCGTCTCCCGCGAACGGCCGGCGAAGTCCTGGAGCAGCTGTTGCTCGGTCCGCTGGAGAGCGTCGGTGAGGGCGTCGGCGTCGTGGGCGGTGAGGAAGCCGGCGTGCACCCCGAAGAAGCGCTGGATCGCGTCGCAGTGCTCCATGGTGGGCCGGCGGTCGCCGTTGATCAGGGCCCCGGCCTGCTGCCGGGACATGCCGGCGCCGTCCGCGATCTCCTGCTGCGTGTAGCGGCGGCCGTTGGGTTTGACGCGGGTGCGCCGGAGCAGGTCGAGACGCTGGAGGAAGCGGGTCTGGAGATCGGGCTCACCGGCCGGCCGCCCCTCCAACAGGGTCCTGACCACGTCCGTGGGCACGCCGGAGGCCTCCGAGAGGCGCCGCAGGTCGAAGACCTGGTTCAGGTCGCGGCCCATCTTGCCCGCGAGTTCGGCGACGCGTGTGACGGTGGCGGCCAGGGGTGCGTGGGCCACCGCGACGGGAGCCGGGAAGCCGTCTGTCACCAGTGGTTCTCCTAGATCGCGCGAAGTCGGTTCGGGCACATGGTCGGCTTCTGGAATCTAGCCGTTCTGCTCCGGAAGGGCTAGAACGTGCCACAGCTGTGGCGGGAATGAGCTGTCAAGAGGCTGGAATTGCCACAATAGTTGACACTCGAATGAAGTCGGTAGCAGGATCGCCACACGGAAATGAAGATCCAGACCGTGAGAAGGGGGAGCTCTCGGTGCCACATCTCGCAGCGGTGGGCCCGTCCGATGGCCTCGCCCGAGCCGGTGAGGGCCGCCTGTCGGGCGAGGAGTCCGCACGCGGCGCCGTGCGGTCGGAGCGACGCAAGGAGATTTTGCGCCAGCGCCGCGAAGAACTGGGCCTGAGCCAGGAGGACCTGGCCGCACGGCTGCGCATCAGCGTCCGTGCGTACGGCAATTGGGAGCGCGGCCTGGTCAAGGAATGGACGGACCGCAAACTGCTCGCCCTGGCCGAGGCGTTGGAGATGAGCGAGCGGCAGTGCTTCTGGCTCTTCCGCGTCATGGTCGACCGCGACCCGCCGCCGACCTGGCGGGCCGCCGAGGAGAACCGGCTGCCCGCGGACCCGGCCCAGCGCGACTACCTGTGCGACTACGCGGCGCTCATGGAGTCCGTGCCCTACCCCAGCTTCCTGGTGGACCACCGCTGGGACGTCGCGCTCACCAACTCCGCCTTCGACCAGCTCTTCCAGGCCGTACGGCCGCACCCGACGGCCCTGCCGGACGACAACTTCCTGCGCTTCGTGCTGTTCCACCCGGACGCCGCGGGCGTGCTGGAGGACCACGAACCGGCCTGGTGTGTACCGCTCCTGGCCCGGTTCGCGACCGCGCTGTCCGAGGCGCCGGAGGACGAGGGGCTGCGCAGCATCCGCCAGGAGGTGGCCCGCGACCCGTTCATGGAGGCGGCCTACCGGTACGGGGTGCCGCACTGGCTGAGCACGCACGGGGCCCACGCCGCAGAGCAGGACGGGGCGGTGCGCACCGTGCGCCATCCCGACCCGCGGTGGGGCCTGGCACGCTGCCGGATGGTGGCCGAAACCAGCCGGATGCTGGACGCGATGGGGCTGACCCGGATCACCCTGATCCTCTCCGCGCCGCAGGGTGCGCCGGCGGGTCCGGTCCGCGGCGGCGGGGTTCCGCAGCAGCAGGGGGCCAGGCTGCGCGCCGTGCCGCCGCTGGGGGAGTGACCGGCCGGGGGACACTGGTGCCCTGAATCGTGTGCGCGGTGGTGCGCCGACGGTGTGCCGCAGGGTGCGGAGGCCGCGGATGCCGCGGATCGTGGCGTTCGCCGTGGCACGCGTCGTGGCACTCGTGAAGGGCGGTAGGGGCGTGCGGCTGACGATCCTCGGCGGGGGCGGGTTCCGGGTACCGCTCGTATACGGAGCGCTGCTCGGCGACCACGCCGAGGGCCGGGTGTCCCACGTGACGCTGTACGACGAGGATCCCGGGCGCCTCGGCGCCATGGCCCGGGTCCTCGCCGGCCAGGCGGCCGCCGCCGCAGTGCCGGACGCCCCGGCCGTCAGCGCCACCGGGGACCTCGACGAAGCCCTGCGCGGGGCCGACTTCGTCTTCTCCGCCATCCGCGTCGGCGGCCTGGAGGGGCGCGCCGCGGACGAGCGGATCGCCCTGGCCGAGGGTGTGCTGGGGCAGGAGACGGTGGGCGCGGGCGGGATCGCGTACGGTCTGCGGACCGTGCCGGTGGCCCGTGGGATCGCGCGCAGGATCGCCCGTATCGCCCCCGACGCGTGGGTCATCAACTTCACCAACCCGGCCGGGCTGGTCACCGAGGCGATGGCCGAAGAGCTCGGGGAGCGGGTGATCGGCATCTGCGACTCGCCCGTGGGGCTCGGCCGTCGCATCGCCAGGCTGCTGGGAGCCCGGCCGGACGAGGCCTGGATCGACTACGTCGGCCTCAACCACCTGGGCTGGGTCCGCGGGCTGCGCATCGGCGGCCGCGACGAGCTGCCCCGGCTGCTGGCCGACGCCGACGCCCTGGAGTCCTTCGAGGAGGGCAGGCTCTTCGGAGCCGAGTGGCTGCGCTCGCTCGGCGCGATCCCGAACGAGTACCTGCACTACTACTACTTCAACCGTGACACCGTACGGGCCTACCAGGAGGCCGAGCAGACCCGCGGCGCCTTCCTGCGCGACCAGCAGCGCGGCTTCTACGCCGAGGCGGGCCGGGCCGGGCAGCGGGCCGGGGCGGCACTCGCCGCCTGGGAGCGGACCAGGGCCGAGCGCGAAGCCACGTACATGGCCGAGAACCGCGAGGCGGCGGGCGTCGGTGAGCGCGACGAGAGCGACCTGGAATCCGGGGGCTACGAGAAGGTCGCGCTCGCGCTGATGCGAGCGATCGCCCGGGACGAGCGGGCCACGCTGATCCTCAACGTCCCCAACCGCGGCACGCTGTCCGTCCTCGACGCGGAGGCGGTCATCGAGGTGCCCTGTCTGGTCGACGCGAACGGCGCCCACCCGGTGGCCGTGGCCCCGCTCCCGCTCCACGCGGTGGGCCTGGTCACGGCCGTCAAGGCGGTGGAGCGGGAGATCCTGGCGGCCGCGGCGAGCGGTTCGCGGGCGGACGCGGTGAAGGCCTTCGCGCTGCACCCGCTGGTGGACTCGGTGGGGGTGGCCCGGCGGCTGCTGGACGGGTATGCGGCGGCCCATCCGGGCCTGGCCTACCTGCGCTGACTCCGCACTTCCCAACGTCCCACGGTGTGCCCGCGGGTCACCCGTACAGCCCGCGCCGCATGCGGCGCGGCGGGGGCGCTGTGAGAGTGCGAGGTGTGACCACTGCCCCCGCTGTCACCGCGGCGCCACCCGTGCTGGACCGGCGGCGGCGCAACGTGGTCTTCGGCACGATCATGCTGGGCGTACTGCTGGCCGCCCTCGACCAGACGATCGTGGGCACCGCCCTGCCCACGATCGTTGCGGATCTCGGCGGCGCGGCCCACATGTCGTGGGTGGTGACCTCGTATCTGCTCGCGGAGACCGTCGCGACGGTGCTGGTGGGCAAGTTCGGTGACCTCTTCGGCCGGAAGGTGATCTTCCAGGTCTCGGCCGTCATCTTCATCACCGGTTCGTTCCTGTGCGGCCTCGCCGGCAACATGACCCTGCTCATCCTGTGGCGGGGCGTGCAGGGCATCGGCGCCGGCGGCCTCATGGTCACCTCGATGGCCCTGATCGCCGATGTGGTCCCGCTGCGCGATCGGGGCAAGTACCAGGGCACGATCGGCGCCGTCTTCGGCGTCGCGACCGTGATCGGGCCGCTGCTGGGAGGGCTCTTCACCGACCATCTGAGCTGGCGCTGGGCCTTCTACGTCAACGTCCCGATCGCCGTCCTGGTGGTCGTGACCGCCGCGCGCACGATCCCGTCGGTACGGGCGGCCGGGCGGCCGGTGATCGACTACCTGGGCATCGCCCTGGTCGCGGCCGGCTCCAGCGCGCTGATCCTGGCCACCAGCTGGGGCGGGAACGAGTACGCCTGGGGCTCGGCGATGATCATCGGGCTGTTCGGCGGCGGCGCCGTAGCCCTGGCCCTGTTCTGCCTGGTGGAGACGCGGGCGGCGCAGCCGATGCTGCCGATGCGGCTCTTCCGCAACCCCGTCTTCACGGTCTGCTCGGTGCTCAGCTTCGTCGTCGGCTTCGCGATGCTGGGCGCGATGACCTTCCTGCCGACGTACCTGCAGTACGTGGACGGTGATTCGGCCACGGTGTCGGGCGTACGGACATTGCCGCTGGTCATCGGCCTGCTGATCGCGTCCGTCTTCAGCGGCAACGTCACGGGCAAGACCGGGCGGTACCGGATCTTCCCCATCGCGGGCTGTCTGGTGATGGCCGTGGGCCTGTACCTGCTCTCCCGGATGGGACCGCAGAGCAGCGCATGGCTGGAATCGGTGTACATGTTCGTGCTCGGTACCGGCATCGGCCTGTGCATGCAAGTACTGACGATCGCCGTGCAGAACACCGTCGACTACGCCGACCTCGGTACCGCGACGTCGGGCGTCACCTTCTTCCGTACGCTCGGCAGTTCCTTCGGGACGGCCGTGTTCGGCACGATCTACGCGAACAGCCTGAAGCCCGAGCTGACGAAGGGGGTCGAGGAGGCGGCGCGGGCCACCGGGGCGGATCCGGCGCGCCTGGGCGCGGCCGCACAGAGCCCGCAAGGGGTGCACGGACTCGATCCGGCGGCCGCGGTTCCGGTCATCGGCGCGTACGCGCAGGCGTTGCACACGGTGTTCCTGTGGACCGTGCCGGTGGCGGTGGTCGGCTTCGTCGTGGCGCTCTTCCTCAAGCAGGTCCGGCTCCGCGACAGCGCCCGGGCCGGTTCCAGGGACATGGGCGACGGCTTCGCCTCGCCGGCCACGGCCTCCGGGGACTCCGCGAAGCTGCTGGAGCTGGCGGTCGGCAAGCTCGTACGGACCATGGGGACGGACACGGCGCGCAGGATCGTGGAGGCCTCGGACACGCGGCTGGACATGGCGGGCGTGTGGGCCGTGATGCAGGTGGACTTGCTGACCCGGACGGTCGGCCACGCCAGCCTGGGACTCGTCGCGAACCGGCGGTCGCTGCCGCCGGAGGTGCTGCTTCCGGTCTTCGAGCGGATGGTGGACGAGGGGTACCTGACGCGGGAGAACGGCTTCTTCGCGCACACCCCGGCGGGGGAGCGGGAGGCCGCGGTCATCTCGCGGGCGTGGGCGGACTGGCTCGGCGACCAGTTGGAGAAGGACCGGGGGCGGCCGCGGAGCGCCGAACTGCGGGTGGCGGCGGACGCGATCGCGAAGCGGCTGCTGGCCGAGGACCTGAGCGAGGGGAACTTCGCGCCGCGGGTGGCGCCGCGGGGGTAACGGGCCGGTCGGCCGGCGCGCCGTCGCCGCCCCGGGCAAGGGGATCTGCGGCTCTGCGGCCTCGACGGTCCGGGCCGGGTTGGTCCGGGTCGGGTGGGGTCGGGTCGGACGGTCCGGGTCGCCGCCGCCGCGCCTGCCTGGGAGCCTCCGACGGGGGCGGGGCCCGGTGTTTCAGGCGCTGGTCTCCGCGGCCGCGCTTGCGCCCGAAGCCGTGCCCGCGCCTGGGTCCGTGTCGACCTCTCCGTCCGTGTCGAGGCCCGCGGTCGCGATCGGGTAGTCGTACGAGGGCACGTACGGCAGCGTCGTGAGCTCCGGGCGCCAGGTGCGCAGGACGGCCGCCGAAGGGGGATAGAGGGCCGAGGGGATCTCGGCGGGGGAGAACCACTGCCAGCGGGCGATCTTGTGAGGCTCGGTGACGGTGGGGACGCCCTGCGCGGTGGTGGTGACGGCGGCCGCCGTCAGCCGGGGCACGTCAGACTCCGCCTCCAAGTGGACGGCCAAGACCCGGATCCCCCCGGCGGCCGCCCGCAGGTCCGTTTCCTCGGCGAGCTCCCGGGCGGCGGCCTGCTCGAAGCCCTCACCCGGGTCGACCTTGCCGCCGGGCAGCTCCCAGCGGCCGTCGTGCGCTTGGCCGAGCAGCACCCGGCCGTCCGGGGCGACCACGATCAGTCCGACGCCGGCGACGGCGTTGGGCTCGGGTACGGCCCGCTCGGGGCGCTCGTTGGGGACGGTCATGGCGATCCTCTGTTCCGGGCCGGTCGGCGGCGGGTCGTTCATTCGGTCAGGCGTCAGGCTTCAGACGTGAGACGTGAGACGTCAGACGTTAGGGGTCAGGGGCTGCGGTCAGGGGGCTGCGGTGCCGGTGGGGCCCGGGGAGCCCGAGGTGGTGGTGGGCCTGGCCCGTACGTGGATCCGCTCACCCTGTGGGCCGAAGAGGCTGAGGAACTCCACCGGCTGCGGACCCGCGTTGGAGAAGGCGTGCGGGGTGTGCGTGTCGAACTCGGCGGCCTCACCCGCGCCGAGGACGAGATCGTGCTCGCCCAGCAGCAGGCGGAGGCGTCCGGACAGCACGTACAGCCACTCGTAGCCTTCGTGGACCTTGAGTTCGGGCGCGGGCGGTGGAACCGCGAGGGGCGGGAGGATCTGCTTGAAGGCGTGCACCCCGCCGAAATTGCGGGTCAGCGGGACGTAGGTGCCGCCGTTCCGGACGAAGGGGCGCGGGCGGATCCGCGGATCCCCGGTCTCGGGGGCGCCGACCAGCTCGTCGAGCGCCACCCGGTGGGCCTTGGCCAGCGGCAGGAGCAGTTCCAGCGTCGGCCGGCGCTGGCCGGACTCCAGCCGGGAGAGGGTGGAGAGCGAGATGCCCGTGATCTCGCTCAGTTGGGACAGCGTGGTGCCGCGCTGCCGACGCAGTGCACGCAGTCGCGGGCCGACGGCGGTGAGCACGTCCGCGAGGTCTTCGTCCCGCTCTTCGGTGGCCATGGCTCCATTTGCCGCTTCGGCAACAACATTTGTCAAGGGGGAGCTCGCGGGCGGATCCTCACCGACATGGAGAACACGAGGAAAGACCGGTTCGACGTGGTGGTCGTGGGCGGCGGGGCCGCCGGGCTGGCCGGGGCGCTCACCCTGGTCCGGGCCCGCCGTTCCGTGCTGGTGATCGACTCCGGCAGCCCGCGCAACGCCCCCGCCGCGCACATGCACGGCTACCTCGGCAAGGACGGGGACAGCCCGGCCGATCTGCTGGCCGAGGGCCGGGCGGAGGTCACCGGTTACGGCGGTGAGATCCGGTCGGGCACGGCCGTCGCCGCCGACCGGCTGCCCGAGGGGGGCTTCCTCGTCCGCTGCGGGGACGGCTCGACCGTACGGGCGGGGCGGCTGCTGGTCGCCACCGGTCTGGTGGACGAGCTTCCGGCGGTGCCGGGCCTCGGTGCGCGCTGGGGGCGGGACGTGCTGCACTGCCCGTACTGCCACGGTTGGGAGGTGCGGGACGAGCCGCTCGCGGTGCTGGCCACCGGGCCTCTCGCCGTGCATCAGGCTCAGCTCTGGCGGCAGTGGAGCGACCGCACGACGCTGTTGTCGCACACCTGGAAGCTCACGGAGGAGAACCGGGAACTGCTGGCCGCGCGGGGCGTAGAGGTCGTCGAGGGCGAGGTGACCGGCCTCGTCGTGAGCGACGACCGGCTGAGCGGGGTGACCCTGGCCGACGGGGCGACGGTGGCGTGCCGGGCGCTCGTGGTGGCTCCGCGGTTCACCGCCCGTTCGGGTGTCCTGACCAGCCTGGGCCTGCCGGCGGTCACGATGGAGCGGGGCGGACAGGTGATCGGCGTCTGCGTCGAGTCCGACCCGGCGACCGGGGCCACCGCGCTCGCGGGCGTCTGGGCGGCGGGCAATGTGACATCCCCGATGGAGAAGGTCGCCGGCGCGGCTGCCCAGGGCGAGCACGCGGCCGTCGCCATCAACGCCGACCTGATCGAGGCGGAGACCCGCCGGGCGGTGGAGATCCACCGGGCCGCCGCGGGTGGCGCGGGGCGTGGCGGCACCAGCACCAACACGGGCACCCGCACCGGCACTCGCACCCGCACCGACACCGGCACCGGCACCCGCACCGTGAGGGGTCTCGGCTGATCGCACCGGCCGGGCGCGGGTCGACGTACATGTCGGACCTCGGCCACCTGTGCGGGTTTCGGTCGGGTTCCGTTCGCGCAGGCTCCGGACGGTGTGATGGTCGTACGGTTCATCGGCTCAGGGGGGCGCGCGAATGGCACATGTACTGGTCATCGGCGGAGGCGTCGGAGGGCTGGCCACGGCCCTGCTCACGGCGCGGCAGGGGCACACCGTCGAATTGTTCGAGCGGGACACGCGTGCCCCCGGCACCGCGCTGGACCGGGATTTCTTCGGCTGGCGCCGGCCCGCCGTACCCCAGGCGACCCAGCCGCACGTGCTGCTCGGGGCCGCGCGCAAGGTGCTGCGGGATGAACTGCCCGACGTCTATGAGGAGATGCTGCGGCTCGGGGCCCGCGAGCGGCACGAGCTGGACTGGTTTGAGGCGCGTCCGCCGGCGCGGCCGGGCGACGAGGACCTCGTCATGCTCCAGGCCAGGCGCATCGTGCTGGAGAGCGCGCTGGTCACGGCCCTGCGCGCGGAAGCCGGGGTCGTCACGCGGTACGGGGAGCCGGTCACCGGGCTCACCACGGAGCCGGGGTCAGGGTCGGGGCCGCGGTCGCTGTCCACTGCGGGGTCGGAGCCGGGCTCGGGGCGCGGGACCCGGGTGACGGGAGTGACCACGGGCACCGGGAGTTACGCGGGGGACCTCGTCGTGGACGCGGGCGGGCGGCGCGGGGGTGTGGAGCGCTGGCTGGCCGTGGCGGGCTGCCGCCCGCCCGTCGTGGAACGGCACCGCACGGGGCTCGCGTACTTCTGCCGCTGGTACCGCCTGCCCGCGGGCGTGGAGGAAGGCCCGCGCCGGCCCTGGGCGGTGACCGGCGGCACTTTCGCCGGCTGCGCGGCCTTCCCGGCCGACAACCGGCTGTTCGCCGTGACGCTGTTCGTTCACACCGAGGACACCACGCGCTCCGCCCTGCGTGATCCCGCCGTCTTCGAAGCCGCCGCCCGTACCTTCCCGCCCGGCGCGGCCTGGCTTGAACTGGGTGCCGAGCCGCTGTCCGAAGTCCTCGCCACCGCGAGCCTGGACAACCGGTGGAGCGCGCTGGTCGACGAGCAGGGCCCGGTGGTGAGCGGGTTGGTGCCCGTCGGGGACTCCATCACGCACACCAACCCGACCCTCGGGCAGGGCACTTCGCTGGCGCTGTGGGGTGCGCGCAGGGTAGCCCGTACGGCCCACCGCGACCCGGGGTCGGAGCGGTTCGCCGCCGACCACCACGCCTGGGCGCTGCGCACCCTGAAGCCGTGGTTCGACTTCCAGGTCGTCGCCGACGCTGCCATCGGGGAGCGCTTCGCGACGCGGGCCGCGCGTACGGGGACGGCCCGCGAGGTGGCGGCGCTGTTCGACTGCGCGCTGGAGGATCCCGAGGTGATGCGGGCGCGGGCCAAGGTCCGGCACCTGGCGGACTCCCCGGAGCGGGCGTACGCGGACCCGGAGGTCCGGGCCCGGGTGGCCCGGTGGCTGGACGCGCGGCCGCAGTACGCGCCTCACGCGGCCGGGCCGGAGCGGGCGGAGTGGGAGAAGCTGACCTCGGGGTGAGGGCGCCGGGCCGAGGTGACGGGGCCGAGGTGGTAGCCGTGCCGAGGGGGTGGGCCGAGGTGGACGGCCGAGGTGGCCGGGCCACCGCCGTTCAGCCGTCCGGAGGCCCGCCCAGCACCTCGGCGAGGTCGTACCGGACGACCTCCTGCAGTTGGGCGTAGGTGCAGCTCTCCGGGGCCCGGTCGGGCCGCCAGCGCCGGAACTGCGCGGTGTGCCGGAAGCGGTCCCCCTCCATGTGGTCGTACGCCACCTCGACGACCCGCTCGGGCCGCAGCGGCACCCAGGACAGGTCCTTCTTGCCGGTCCAGCGGCTCTGCGCACCGGGCAGCCGGGCGCTCTCGTGGGCGGCCTCCTCGGCCCAGGCGGCCCACGGGTGGCCCTCCGGGTCCGGCATGCGGAGCGGTGCGAGCTCGTCGACCAGTTCGGCGCGGCGCTTCATCGGGAAGGCGGCGCAGACGCCCACGTGCTGAAGGGTGCCGCGGTCGTCGTACAGGCCGAGGAGTAGCGATCCGACAATCGGACCGCTCTTGTGGAAACGGAAACCCGCGACGACGACGTCGGCCGTACGCTCGTGTTTGATCTTGTACATGAGGCGGGCATCGGGCCGGTAGGGGAGATCGAGGGGTTTGGCGATCACCCCGTCGAGCCCGGCGCCCTCGAACTGCTCGAACCACTCCTGCGCGAGCGCGGGGTCGGTGGTCGCGGGCGCGAGATGGACGGGGGGACGAGCGGTGGAGAGTGCCTGGACGAGGGCGGTACGGCGGTCGGCGAGCGGGGTGTCGAGGAGCGACTCGTCGCCGAGCGCCAGCAGATCGAAGGCGATGAAACCGGCGGGCGTCTTCTCGGCGAGCATGGTGACGCGGGACTGCGCGGGATGGATCCGCTCGGTCAGCCGGTCGAAGTCGAGCCGGCCGCCGTGAACGATGACGATCTCGCCGTCCACGACGCAGCGGGTGGGCAGGTTTGCCGTGAGGGCGGTGACCAGCTCGGGAAAGTACCTGGTGAGGCTCTTGCCCGTCCGGCTGCCGATCTCGATCTCTTCGCCGTCGCGGTGCACGATGGCACGGAAGCCGTCCCACTTGGCCTCGTACTGCATGCCCGGCGGGATCTTGGTCACGGACTTGGCGAGCATCGGTTTCACGGGGGGCATCACCGGCAGATCCATACCTGAGATTCTGCGGTGGTACGTCCGGCCCCGCCCGGTATGCGCGCCCGGCCAGGCGCGCCTACCGTGGCGCACATGGGTGCTGCCGGTAATGCGATCGAGCTGGAGGCGGGTGGGCGGACGGTTCGGCTGTCCAGCCCGGACAAGGTGTACTTCCCGGAGCGCGGCCTCACCAAGCGGGACGTGGCCGAGTACTACCTGGCGGTCGCGGACGGCATCACGCGAGCCCTGCGCAACCGTCCCACAACCCTGGAGCGGTACCCGGACGGAGTGGAGGGCGAGTCCTTCTTCCAGAAGCGGGCACCGAAGAACCTCCCCGACTGGATCCCGACCGCCCACATCGCCTTCCCGAGCGGCCGTACGGCCGACGAGATCTGCCCGACCGAACCGGCCGCCGTCCTGTGGGCTGCCAATCTGGGCTGCCTCACCTTCCACCCCTGGCCGGTGCGGCGCGAGGACACCGACCGGCCCGACGAACTGCGGATCGACCTGGACCCGCAGCCGGGCACCGACTACCACCACGCGGTGGCGGCCGCCCATGAGCTGCGCGCCCTGCTGGAGGAGCTCGGCTTGCGGGGCTGGCCCAAGACCTCGGGCGGGCGCGGGCTGCACGTCTTCGTGCCGATCGCGCCGCGCTGGACCTTCACCGAGGTCCGGCGGTGCGCGATCGCCCTCGGCCGGGAACTGGAGCGCCGGATGCCGGGCAGGGTCACCACGGCCTGGTGGAAGGAGGAGCGCGGCGAGCGGATCTTCGTCGACTACAACCAGACGGCGCGCGACCGCACGATCGCCTCCGCCTACTCCGTCCGCCCGCGTCCGCACGCCCCGGTGTCGGCGCCCCTGCGCTGGGACGAGGTGGACGACGCGGAACCGCGCGACTTCGACATCGTGACGATGCCCGCGCGCTACGCCGAACTGGGCGACCTGCACGCGGACATGGACGAGCACGCCTTCGCCTTGGACGCGGTACTGGAGTTGGCCGCCCGGGACGAACACAAGCACGGCCTGGGGGACATGCCGTATCCCCCGGACTACCCGAAGATGCCGGGCGAACCGAAGCGCGTACAGCCGAGCCGGGCGAAGCCCGAGCAGTAGCCCCGTACGGGTTCGCAGCACGGTGGCCACGGCGCGCGGTTCGAGCTGTGCGAGCCGGGCGCCGATGCAGAAGTGGGGCCGGCCCCGAGGGCCAGGTCGGGTCCCGGTGAGCGGGCGGGATCGGTGTTGATCCCCCGGATGTCGACGAGTACGGGCGCTCGGGCGGGCAGCCGGGTGCCGGCGAGTCGGTGGTGACCTGTCGCCACCAGGCGGTGGACGGCACCGCCCCATTCGAGCGAGGGCTTAAGGGAACATTTGTCCAATACGCTGACGCGCGCTGAAGGCGACAGTGGGTTCATGAGCCACGACATCATCCAGAACGCCTTCCAGGCGCTCGCCGGCAACGACCCGGACCGGATCTCCGCGGTCCTCACCGAGGACGCCGAATGGCTGTCGCCCCCTGGGAACGCCGCTGCCGTCGCGCTCGGGGGGAGCAACCACATGGTGGGCAGGGAGGCGATCGTGCGCTTCTTCGCCCAGGACTTCCCCCGCCTGTACGCGCGTGACGTCGCGGTCACCTTCCACGGGGTCCACGTCGACGGCGAGCGGGTGGCCGTGGAGGCGGCCGTGACGGCGACGCTCGCCAACGGCAACCCCTACAGCAACGACTACTGCTTCGTCATCGAGCTCCGGGACGGACTGATCCACCGGGTCCGCGAGTACGTGGACACAGCCCGCGGTCTCCGCATGGTCTTCGGCGAAGTTCCACGGTAGTTGACCCCGTTCGGGGCCGGTGACCAGGAGCAGAGTGGAGAAACCGCAACCGTTCAGCCGTAGCCGGTTCGGTCTCCGACCGTGCCGCAAGGCGGGCGACGCGGCGTGAACCGAGCGCCGCGCTCGCCCCCGTCGCACCCCCAACACCCGCTGACGCATCCACCAGCCGAAGCCAGAGGCGAAAACAACACGAACGATCGTGCTAATGTCTCCTCATCGTCCTGTCATCGCCGTCCGGCCCTGCGGCCGTTTGGTCGTTCGGCCGTCCTGAGGATCCGGAGAACCAGGCATGAATCCCACGGCTTCACTCCTGCGCGCCACCCTCAACATCAGCGCACGTCTCGCGCCGGGCCTCGCCGGGCCCCGCGTGTTCGCGCTGTTCGTCCGCCCGCTCGGCCGCGCACGGCTCCGTCCGGACGAGGCGGAGCTGATGGCCCGGGCCGAGACCGGCCGACTGGTCGTACGTGGCGCACCCGTCACCACGTACCGCTGGGGTGACGGCGACCGGCCGGTCCTGCTCGTCCACGGCTGGTCCTCGCGCGCCTCACGGTTCGCCGGCTTCGTCGAGGCCCTGCGCGCCCAGGGTCACACCGTGGTGTCGTTCGACGCCCCCGGGCACGGCGAGTCCGGCGGCCGGGCCGCCACGGTCCGGGACTTCCGCGAGGTCATCCGCCAACTACACACGCGGTACGGCGACTTCTCGACCGTCGTGGCCCACTCCCTCGGGGTGCTCGCCAGCCTGTTCACGTTGCGCGACGGGGTGCGCGCCGACCGGATCGTCGCCATCGGGGGAGTCGCCCAATTCGAGTATCTCGTCGACCAGTTCCGTCTCCGTCTCGGTCTGAGCGAGCGAATCGGGCAGCTCTTGCGCAGCCACGTCGAGCAGCGCCTCTTCCCCGGCGAAGCCGACATCTGGGAGCGCCTCGACGCCCGCTGGCGACCGTCGGACATCCCGGTACCGGTCCTTCTCATCCACGACACGGATGATGACGTCGCCGCGCCGGCCCAGTCCCGGGTGATCGCGACCGCCTACGGCACCCGGGCCCGCCTGATCGAGACCAGCGGGCTGGGCCATCGCCGGATCCTCGCCGATCCGGGAGTCATCGCCGCGTCGGTCGAGTTCGCCACGTCGCCACCGCCCGTGCCGCCGTCTTCCGGGCCGGCCGCGGCCGGCGCTCCGGCGGTCGCCCGGTGAGCCGCCCCGCTCCGCCGGTCACCGACCCCGGCCCCGGCCCAGATGCCGCCGGCACCCCCGGCACCGCCCCCGGCGCCGACCGCAACGGTCCCGCGGCCGTCACCGTCGGTTCCCTGCTGTTCGCCGCCAACGCCCTGCTGCTGTGGGGCTGGACCGAGGCCTCGACCTCGTACGCCCAGATCTTCCTGCCGGCCGGGCTGCTGGGCGGGCTCGGCATCGCGGCCACGGCAGCGCTGCTGACGGGCGCCGGAGCAGACGGCGGGGAGCAGTGGCGCGGGGTCTTTCTCCTGGCGGCGCTCAGCGCGCTGGGTGCGGCGGCCGCGGGGTGCTCGATGCGAGTCAGGAGCCGGGTCAAGCAGGGGGTTTGACGGCAGGAGGCCGTTCCGGGAGCTCGTCCGCGGCGGCCGCCACCGCACGCAGCCGGTCGAGGATGCCTCGGCCGGCGCGCTCGTAGGCCACCGGTTCCTCATGCAGGACCGAGTGCGCGTTGGCCAGTTCCATCAGCGCGATGATCTCGAAGGCCAGCTGCGGCACGTCCGCCGCCCCGTACCCGGCCCGGAAACCGCCCGCGAGGCGCGCCTCGTCCAGGACCCGCTCCACGTAACGCGTCCAGTCCGAGCGCACCTTGGCGATCTCGTCGTGTACGGGGCCGGGGCGCGCATCGAACTCCGCGGAGACGGAGTAGAAGAAGCACCCACCGGGGAAGATCCGGCGGTCGGAGTAGTCGAGCCAGCGCTCGCACAGGCGCCACACCTTGGCGACACCGGCGGCGTCCTCGCGCACGGGGCGTACGACCTGGGCCACGAACACGTCCACGGCGGCGCGGACGGTCGCGAGCTGAAGGTCCTCTTTGGAGCCGAAGAGAGCGAAGACACCGCTCTTGCTCAGGCCCAGATCGGTGGCGATCTTCCCCAGGGACAGACCCTCCAGACCGTCCACGGAGGCGATCCTCATCGTCCGGTCGAGAACGGTTCGTCGCGTCTGGTTCCCGCGTTCCACACGTCCGTCTGCCATCCCACCATCTTACAGAACGCACGGTCGTTCACTCTGTCGGAGCGGCCGCTGTCAGTGGCGGGTGCCATGCTCGAAGAGCACGGAAGGGGGGATGGAAGGGGGGCGGAAGGGGAGGGCGGAGGAGGACACGGGGGCAAGGTCCGGCTGAGCCCCGTCTCCCTGGAGGGAGCCGGCCGCTTCGCGAAGCCGGCGGATCTCTTCGGCGTACGGTTCACGGTCATGGCCGGCGCGCCGACCGTCGGCACACGGCCGGCGCCGGCGGCAGGGTGTTGATCAGGCGTTGATCGGACGTCCATCGGCGGCGCTCAGTATCTCCGGCATGTCGATGAACACCGCTGCCACAGCCACCGCCTGGTTCGACCTCGCCCTGTGCGCCCAGACGGGCCCGAGCTTCTTCTTCCCGGAGCCGGGTTCGTCGCTGCGCGACGCGAAGCGGCTGTGCGGGGCGTGCGAGGGGCGGGCGGCATGCCTCGAATACGCCCTGGCCAATGATGAGCGCTTCGGTGTCTGGGGCGGCCTCTCCGAGTCGGAACGCCTCGCCCTGCGGCCTCGCCGCGGCTGATCAGGTCCGCGTCCCCTTCCGGCTGCGCAGCAGGAAGCCCTGGCAGAGCGTCGCGGCTCCACCAGGGCTCTGCCAGGGCAATCGGCGTCACTCGCGCGAGCGAGCGGACATCGTTCAGGCCTTGCGGGCCGCGATTCGCGCGGCGCGGGCGGCCAGGCGCTCGTCGAACTTGCGGGCCTCGGAGTCCAGGCCGTTCATGAACAGACCGAGCTCCTCCTGGGCCTTCTGGCCGTCCGGGCCGAGGCCGTCGATGTCCATGATCTTCAGGTAGCGGATCACGGGGCTCAGGACGTCGTCGTGGTGGATCCGCAGGTTGTAGACCCCGCCGATCGCCATCTGCGCGGCCATCCGCTCGAAGCCGGGCATGCCGTGTCCGGGCATCCGGAAGTTGACCACGACGTCCCGCACGGCCTGCATCGTCAGGTCCGGGGCGAGCTCGAAGGCCGCACCCAGCAGGTTGCGGTAGAAGACCATGTGCAGGTTCTCGTCCTGCGCGATGCGGGCGAGCATCCGGTCGCAGACCGGGTCACCGGACTGGTGTCCCGTGTTGCGGTGCGAGATGCGGGTCGCGAGCTCCTGGAAGGCCACGTACGCCACGGAGTGCAGCATCGAGTGGCGGTTGTCGGACTCGAACCCCTCCGACATGTGCTGCATGCGGAACGCTTCCAGCTTGTCCGGGTCCACGGCGCGCGAGGCGAGCAGGTAGTCGCGCATCACGATGCCGTGGCGGCCCTCTTCGGCGGTCCAGCGGTGCACCCAGGTGCCCCACGCGCCCTCGCGGCCGAAGAGCGAGGCGATCTCGTGGTGGTAGCTGGGGAGGTTGTCCTCGGTCAGCAGGTTCACGACGAGCGCGATCTTGCCGATTTCGGTGACCTTGGACTGCTTCGGGTCCCAGGCTTCGCCGTCCTCGAAGAAGCCCGGGAAGTTCCGGCCGTCGCTCCACGGGACGTACTCGTGGGGCATCCAGTCCTTGGTGACCTTCAGATGGCGGTTGAGTTCCTTCTCGACCACCTCTTCCAGCGCGAACAGCAGCTTGGCGTCCGTCCACGCCTCCGAGCTGCCGAGGTGGGGAGAGGTGATTGTCACGGGTACTCCTGGGTGCAAAAGCGAATTACCTACGGTTGCGTAGCCTACGGAATCGTAGGTTAAGCGCGACATCAAGGGGCAGCCAAGCCCCCGGCAGGCATATGTCTGGTTACGTCCAGTTATCTATGCAGTTCGCGAGGGGTTTGAGTAGGCAGTGAAGGACGAAAGTCACGCCAGCAGGTGATCTGAGGTCCTGATTTTGACGGCCGAGATCGTGGCGCGGAGGGCGCAGGTCGAGTCAGGGGCTTACGTTATGACCCTTTATGTCCCCGATGTACGCCTTTCCCTCCTCGCCGCGGCCGAGCGGACAGCGGACAGCCAGGCAGTGCGAGCCCCGCGGATCGTCGTCCACGGCCGGGGTCCAGCGGCGCACTCCCCGCCCACCGGGAGCGGGGAGTGCCGGAGCCGCCAGGGGTGTCCGCCGCGGTCGCCGAGGTGTGTGGCGGGGACGGCGAGCTCACCGCCGTCCCGCGCTTCAATCACCCGGTCAGGCGACGTGGACCCGAGCGCCACGGATGGCTATTCGTGCCACAGCGACTCCCGGACCTCCTCGGCCGTCGTCGCCCGCAGTTCGCCGTCCAGCAGCAGCCACCGCGTGATGCCGATCGACTCCAGGAACGGCACGTCATGGCTCGCCACCACGAGCGCGCCCTCGTAGGACTCCAGAGCGTCCCCCAACTGCCGAACGCTCGCCAGATCCAGATTGTTCGTCGGCTCGTCCAGCATCAGCAGCTGCGGAGCCGGCTCCGCCAGCAGCAGCGCCGCCAGCGCCGCCCGGAAGCGCTCGCCGCCCGACAGGGTGCCGGCCGGCCGGTCCGCGCGCTCGCCCCGGAACAGGAAGTGCGCGAGCCGCGCCCGGATCAGGTTGTTCGTAGCCTGCGGGGCGAACCGGGCCACGTTCTCCACCACCGAGCGGCTCTCGTCCAGTACGTCCAGCCGTTGCGGCAGGTACCGCGTGGTCACGTGCGTCACCGCTGCCCCGGACACCGGCGCGAGCAGTCCCGCGATCGTGCGCAACAGCGTGGTCTTGCCCGAGCCGTTGCGACCCACCAGAGCGGTCCGCTCGGGACCACGCAGCTCCCATTCCCCCGCCACGGTGGCCCCGTGGGCGAGGTGCAGGTCGCTGAGGCTGAGGACGTGCCGACCGGGCGGGACCTGGGTGGCGGGCAGCTCGATCCGGATCTGGTCGTCGTCGCGCACCGCCTCCACCGCCTGGTCCAGCCGCTCCTTCGCCTGTGCCAGCTTCTCGGTGTGCATGATCCGGTGCTTGCCGGCCGATTCCTGCGCCGAGCGTTTGCGGGCGCCCATGACGACCTTCGGCTCGCGTTTGTTGTCGTACATCTTCTGGCCGTACCGCTTGCGCCGCGCCAACTTGACGTGCGCCTCGGCCAGGTCACGCTTCTGCCGCTGTACGTCGGCCTCCGCGACGCGGACCATCCGCTGCGCCGACTCCTGCTCGGCGGCGAGGATCTCCTCGTAGTCCGTGAAGTTCCCTCCGTACCAGCGGACTTCACCGTCACGCAGGTCGGCGATCTGATCGACCCGCTCCAGCAGCTCCCGGTCGTGACTGACCAGCACCATCACCCCGGTCCAGTGCTCGACCGCCGCGTAGAGGCGGCGGCGGGCACGCAGGTCCAGGTTGTTGGTGGGCTCGTCCAGCAGCAGGACGTCGGGCCGGGCGAGAAGCAGGGCGGCCAGCCGCAGCAACACCCCTTCACCACCCGACAGTTCACCGACAGTGCGGTCCAGGCCGATCCGGGCGAGCCCCAGCTCGTCGAGTGCGGCCAGGGCGCGTTCCTCCACGTCCCAGTCGTCGCCGACCGCGGTGAAGTTCGCCTCGGTGGCCTCGCCCGCCTCGATGGCGTGCAGGGCCGCGCGGGTGGTGCGGATACCGAGTGCCTCGTCCACGCGCAGCGAGGTGTCGAGGGTGACGCTCTGCGGGAGGTAGCCCACGGTGCCGGCGACGGACAACTGGCCGTCCGACGGGATGAGCTCGCCCGCGATCAGCTTCAACAGGGTGGACTTCCCACAGCCGTTGAGGCCGATCAGCCCCGTACGTCCGGGTCCGACGGCGAGCTGGAATCCGTCGAATACGGGAGTGCCGTCAGGCCAGTCGAAGGACAGGGAGGAGCAGTTGATGAAAACAGGGGCAAGGCTCATGGAGGCCTCCAGGTTGCGTGAGTGGTGCGTGCAACGTGGGGAGACGGCCGACGGTCGGACGGTCAGGGCGAGGGCGCTGACGGCGGGACCGGGGTCGGTGTCTCCAACCTCAGACGAGCAATGTCCTGCTCCGTTTCGACGGTGATGGGGCAGCTACGAAGGTACGGGCGGCCGAAGAGGCCCGCAAACGATTTACGCGGCGGTCACATCCGTTCACGCCGGTCACAGTGCTCACAGCGCTCGCAGGGGTCACCGCGGTCACCCGCGGTCGGCGTCAGTCAGCAGGTGTCGCGCAGCAGCTCGGCCAGACTGTGGTCCATGTCGAGGTAGAGGTGCTCCAGGCCGGGCGGCACCACGGTCGACGCCCGCTCCAGGAACCGGTACAGCTCGGCCGTCGCCATCAGCACGATCGCGACGCCCTCCGGCGCGTGGAACTCGATCGTGGTCCGGTCGCCGTCGTACGGGCGCACGCGGACGTCGCCGTTGCCCGACGGGCGGTCGAGCCCGGACTCCAACAGCTCGCGCGCGAAGGTCCACGAGACCTCCACGCCCTCCAGCGTGGCCGGCGCCGGAAAGGCCATGCGCACGGCGAAGGGATCCGCGCGGTCGTAGCAGAGGGTGACGGGAACGGTCTCGACCCTCGGCGCGGTGGCGATCAGACGTGCCTGTACGGCCTGTTCGATGACAGTGATCAAGGCTCACTCCCTTGGGGCGGATCTGCTGCCGGAGCTGTGGGTGGACCCCGGCAACCCGATAGACGCGGGAATCGGCGGATCAGTGCACGCGCGATCACGTGAGCTGTGTCACCGATTGGCTGGAAGGCGCCTGTGTGATCGCACCGAGTGACCATGTGCGGGGTGCGCCGGAAGGGTGCCCGGTCGGCCCCACAAGCCCCGGAGGGGTCGAAGTACGGCCGGTTACCGCTCACTCGACAGGCGCAAAGTCACGCTCAGCCAGCTGTGGGCAGGCGGAAACGCGCTCTGGACGGCCGATCGGGGGTGCGTTAGCTTCCGGCGCCATGAGACGTCTGGGAGTGGGCATGTGCGTGGCGGCTTTGGCGATCGGGGTGCTTGCGGCGCCCGCCCAGGCCGCCCAGGCGGGTGAGACCGGAAGGACGTCCGGGGCCGGCCTGCCAGGGGAACTGCGCCACGCGGGCTGGGCGCTGAAGGAAACCGGCAAGGACGCCCGCTTCCGGGGGCTGGCGGCGGTCAGCCGCTCGACGGCCTGGGTGGCCGGCTCCCGGGGGACGGTGCTGCGCACCGTCGACGGCGGCCGCAGCTGGCGGGACGTCTCACCGCCGGGCGCCGTCGCGGAGAAGCTGGAACTGAGGGACATCGAGGCCTTCGACGCGCGCCGTGCGGTCGCCCTGTCCATCGGGGAGGGCGAGGCGTCCAGGGTGTTGCGCACCGAGGACGGCGGCGCCACCTGGACCGAGACCTTCCGCAACCCGGACCCGCGCGCCTTCTACGACTGCCTCACCTTCTTCGACACCCGGCGCGGGCTGGCGATGAGCGACCCGGTGGACGGCAAGTTCCGCATCCTGTCCACGGACGACGGCGGGCGGAGCTGGCAGGTGCTGCCGAGCGAAGGGATGCCGGAGGCGCTGCCGGGTGAGGCGGGCTTCGCCGCGAGTGGCCAGTGCCTGGTCGGCTCCGGCCCGCGCGACGTCTGGCTGGCCACGGGAGGCGGGGCCACCGCACGGGTCCTGCACTCCGCGGACCGCGGCCTGACCTGGCGGGTCGCCGACTCCACCGTCCCGGCGGGCGACCCGGCGCGCGGGGTCTTCGCCCTCGCCTTCCGCGACCGTACGACGGGCCTCGCGGTCGGCGGTGACTACCGCACCGGGCAGGCCTCCCCGCGGGCCGCGGCCGTCTCCCGCGACGGGGGGCACACCTGGAGCCAGGCGGCGACCCCTCCCCCCGCCTACCGCTCGGGCGCGGCCTGGTACCCGTACAGCCGCGGTACGGCGCTGGCGGTGGGTCCGACGGGGACGGACGTGACGACCGACGGGGGCCGCAGCTGGCGGGCGCTGGAGGCGGGCTCGTTCGACACGGTCGACTGCGCGGCGGACACCGGCTGTTGGGCCGCGGGGGAGAAGGGCCGGGTGGGCCGCCTGGAGCGGCGGTGATCTCTCGTCCGTGCACAGGTCCATGCCGGGGCAGAGGCCGGAGGTGAAGCCCGCCGCCTTGTACCCGGGCTCGCCGCAGAGACCGGCGCGCGGCTGGACGTAGCGGATGCCGGGGCTCCGCCGAGCCGGGCGACGAGACCGTCGACGATCCGGCGGCCGTGGCCCGGGCGGCGCTACACCACCGGGCTCTCCCGAACCGTCGACAGGTCCGCCGAGGTCTTCGTGGCGATGAACTCCGTGATGCGGTAGGCGCAGACGCCCGCCACCGTGAAGGGATCCTCGGCCGCGATCTTCTCGATCTCCGCCCGCGAGACCCCGCCGGCCAGGATCACGCCTCCGTCGCGCGGGACCTTGCGGCCCGAGGCGAGGAAGACGCCGGATGCGTAATAGCCGTCCAGCCAGGCGATGTGGGCGTCCATCTCCTCTTCGACGGCTTCGACGGGCGCGGTGTAAGTGAGCTCCATGACGAACATGATCGCCAGGCTACTCTCGCACCATCATGACACGTGTGAAGACCCCCGCCGACGAGGCCGAGGCCCGGGCGATACAGGACGAACTACGTCACCAGGTCGTGCTCACCGAGCCCGGACCGCCACCCGGCCACGGGCTCGTCACGGGCGTGGACGTCGCCTACGACGACGCGCGCGACCTGGTCGCCGCCGCGGCCGTGGTGCTCGACGCCGCCACCCTGGAGGTCGTCGAGCAGGCCACCGCCGTCGGGCACGTCAGCTTCCCGTACGTGCCCGGCCTGCTGGCCTTCCGCGAGCTGCCGACCGTACTGGCCGCCCTCGACGCCCTCACCACCGAGCCCGGGCTCGTCGTCTGCGACGGCTACGGACTCGCCCACCCCCGCGGCTTCGGCCTCGCCTGCCACCTCGGGGTCGTCACCGGCCTGCCGGCCATCGGCGTCGCGAAGAATCCGTTCACCTTCACCTACGAGGAACCGGGGGCCCGGCGCGGCGACGCCGCCCCGCTGCTCGCGCCCGACGGCTCGGTCGTCGGCCGGGCGCTGCGCACCCAGGACGAGGTCAAGCCGGTCTACGTCTCCGTGGGCCACCGCGTCTCGCTGGACAACGCGTGCGCCCACGTCCTCGCGCTGAGTCCCCGCTTCCGGATCCCCGAGACGACCCGGCACGCCGATTCCCTGTGCCGCCGCGCCCTGCGCGAAGCCTCGTAGCCCGTCCCCGTCCCTGTCGCCGTCCCCGTCCGCGTGGTGCAGCGGGCGTCACCGTCAGCGCGCGTCCGCCACCCGGAAGGTGATCCCGGCCTTCTGGAGGCGGGCGATGAGGGCGTCGCCCATCGCCACCGCCGTCGTCAGCTGTCCGGCGGCCCGCGGCAGGGCGTCGTACGCCAGGCAGAGCGCCGACTCCGCCAGCATCTTCGCCGTCTCCCCGTAGCCCGGGTCGCCGCCCGACACCTCGGTGAACACGCGCCGTCCGCCGCCCTCGCCCACGAACCGCACGGTGAACCAGCTGCGCGCCCGCCGCTCCGCGTCCGGTCCCCGGCCCGGCTCCCAGCGGTTCATGAGCCACCGCCGGACCGGCGGGAGCTGGGCGAGGGCCACCGTCGCGCCGAGCGCCGCCGTACCGCCCACCGCGACGGGGAGGTTCTCGACGGAGGCGTAGTGCCGGTAGCGGAAGTCCGGGCCGTACCGCTCCAGCGACGCCGCCGACCGGGCCACGATCCGCGGGTCCAGCGAGGGCAGCGGCAGCGCCCAGGTGCCGGTCTCGCGGCTGAACCGCGGTGCCCCCAGCGGCCCTCGCGCCCGCCGCCCCAGCAGCCGGGGCTCGTACAGCCGGCGCGCGTGCGCGGCGGCCAGGGTCTGCGGGCCGCGGCTCAGCGCGGTGAGGGCTGAGGCCAGCGTTCCGCCCGAGAAGAGGGCGTTGGACCGCATGAACCCGTCGACCCTCAGCGGGACCCCCTCGGGGAGCCGGCGCACCGTGAAGTACGCGCCGAGGTCGGCCGGGATCGAGTCGAAGCCGCAGGCGTGCACGAGCCGCGCCCCGGTCTCCCGGGCGCGCGCGTCGTGTTCGACGTACATGCGGTCCACGAATTCCGGCTCGCCGGTGAGGTCCACGTAGTCCGTGCCCGCCTCGGCGCAGGCGGCGACCAGCTCCGCCCCGTACCAGACGTACGGCCCCACCGTCGTGGCCAGCACCCGCGTGGAGGCGGCCAGTTCACGCAGTGCCTCGGCGTCCCGGGAGTCGGCCCGCAGCAGCGGCAGCTCGGCGCATCCGGGATGGATCGCGGCCAGCCGCTCGCGCAGCCGCTCCAGCTTTACGGGGTCCCGTCCCGCGAGGGCCCACCGGCAGCCCGCCGGGGCGTGCGCGGCGAGATACTCGGCGGTCAGCGCCCCCACGAATCCCGTGGCGCCGAAGAGCACCACGTCGTAGGCCCGTTCCGGATCGCTCCGGCGCATCTCGTTGCTCATCACGGCTCCTCCAGCTGCAGTCGGTGGCTGAGGCTAGCGTGCGCTTCGACAGGCCGTGCGGGCAGGTGCGATCGGGTGTGCGAGCAGCCGCGAGCACGCGGGGCCCCGCAGGCGGCACGAACAGCGCCCCGGGGACGGCCTGGACGGCCGTTCCCGGGGCGCTGGGTTCCACACCTGCCGGTGGATCAGTTCTTGTCGTAGTAGCCGAACACATCGACGATGAGGTCGATGTCGTTGTCGGACTGGTTCCAGAAGTCGACGATGCCGTTGTCGCCCGTGCTCGCCTGGACCAGGTTCGGGACGGTCTTGCCCGCAGTGAAGTTCAGCGTGGAGGAGGTGGGCGGAGTCGGCCAGTTGTCCTTTCCGTTGTCGTACTGCCAGAGCGAGTTCGGGTCCGGCGCGACCGCGAGGAAGCCGGGGCCGCCCGGGTTGGTGACCGTGGTGTTCAGCACAAAGCCCGTGATGTTGGGCTCGTCCGGGGACATGTCGGCCCAGATGTAGCTGCGGCCCTCCATCGGCCCGTAGTCGCGGGTGTCGAACATGCGCCCCGGCGTGAAGCTCAGGTAGGAGCCCTCGCCGGCGGTGCTGTAGTAGCCGACGACGTCGACGATGACGTCGGTCGGCATCCAGGCGCCGTTGCGGATGTTGATCTTGCCGTCGGCCCCGACCGGGACGATCACCGAGTTGGCGATGGTCTGACCGGCGCTGAAGTTCACGTTGGAGGCGGTCGGCGCCTGCTGCCCGCTCGGGTAGGCGGTCAGGTGGCCGGCCTCGCGCGGGTTGGTGACCGTCACGTTGAGCGCCACGGCGGTGACGCCGGCGGGCACGCCGCGGGTGCCGCCGATCTGGAGGCCGAACGAGGCCTGGCCGGCGAGCTGGCCCCTGGCGGTACCGAGGCCCTCGCGGGTGTCGGCGAAGCGGACCGGCGCCATCGGCGTGTAACCGCTGGAGGCGGTCCGGGTGAAGTAGCCGGTGACGTCGGCGATCAGGTCGATCGACTCCCAGCCGCCGTTGTACAGCTGGACGTAACCGTCCTTGCCGACCGGCACGATGACCAGGTTCGGGACGGTCTGGCCGGGGGCGAAGTTGACGTTCGACGTGGTCGGGCGCGTGGACCCCGAGGGGAAGGCCGTGACGTGGCCGCCGCTGGTGGTGTTGGTGACCGTCACGTTCAGGACCACGGCGCTGACGCCCGCCGGGATCGCGCCGTTGCCACCGATCTTCACCCGGGACGAGGAGTACGGGGCCACCTTGGCCTGCGCCGCGCCCGTACCGTTGCGGGTGTCCAGCAGCCGGGTGGGGCCGTACGGGGTGAAGTCCGAGCCGGCCGTGGTGACCGCGACGCTGTTGGAGGCCGAGGTGCTGTTCGCGGCGTCCGTCACGGTGACGGTCACCTTGTAGGTGCCGAGTTCCGCGTAGTTGTGCTCGGTGGCGAACTCGATGCTGCCGACGACGTTCTTCTGGCTCGTGGTGCCGTCGCCCCAGGCGATGGTGACGCTGAGCTGGGCGTCCGGCGCGCTGTTGATGGAGGTGTCCAGATCCAGCGAGTGCGCGCTGATGTTGTAGGCCCCCAGGCCGACCGCCAGGTCCGGGTTGCCGGCGCTCTCCGCCTGAGCGGTCGCCTTGCCCTCGGTGGTCGGAGGGGTCTTGCGGACCGACCGGTCGGCAGGGCTGGTGAAGGTGCGGAAGTTCTCCGCCGCGGCCTCGCTCAGGTCGGGAACGCTCATACCGGACGCGTCGCCGCGAGCCGGATCGTCCGCGTGGGCGATGCCCGGTATGAGACCCACGCTGGCCGCGATGACGGCGGCGGAAATTGCGAGTCGGCGATTGCGCACCGGCCCCCCTATTTTCTGTTTGAACATTTGAACAGGATCGAAAGCCCGCTCAGAGTACATAGCCCGCGGGCCTCCGTTTCCCCGGGTAGCCCCGTCCTGCCGCGGTGCGGGAGCGGGTTGGCGGGACAATCGGCGCAAGGCCGGACCAAGGCGGCAGCCACCCGTGTGACGGCCTCTCCTGCGGTGTCGGCGGCGGGCGCTAGCGTGAGGACCGACTGTCCGTGTGAGCAGGTCGGACCTGCGGTGTCTGGAGGCGTTCATGAAGGCCGGTGTGCGCAAGTGGGAGGCGGTGCGGGAGTTCGCTCTCGGGCTGCCGGAGGCCGTGGAGGACCACCCGTGGGGTCCCGATGACTGCGTGATCAAGGTCAACAAGAAGATCTTCGTCTTCCTGGGATCCGTCGACGGGCCGCAGCAGCCCGGACTGTCCGTCAAGCTCAAGGACGAGGCGCTGCACGGGCACGCGATGACCGCGCCCGGCGCCGAGCCGACCGGTTACGGCCTGGGGCGGTCCGGCTGGGTCACCGTGCCGCTGAGGGAGAAGGGGGCGCCCACGGTCGAGGTGTTGAGCGAGTGGGTGGAGGAGAGCTACCGGACCGTGGCGCTCAAGCGGCACATCAAGGAGCTGGACGCCCGGATCGCGGGAATCGAGGCAAACGGCTAAGCGCTTGCTCTTGTGCTGAGTGGAACACGTTCCTAGCATCACTGGTGTTACATCAGTTGTGTCAAACAGTCGCACACCATGCACAGCACGCACACCAGAATGCTGGGGGCTCGATGGCAGTGACAGGGAACGGGCACGAGAACGGCCGGGAGACCCGGAACGGCCCGCTCGCCGGCGTGCGCGTCGTCGAGCTGGCGGGCATCGGCCCCGGCCCGTTCGCCGCCATGCTCCTCGCCGACCTCGGGGCGGACGTCGTACGGGTGGACCGGCCCGGCGGCGGTGGGCTCGCGGTCGACCCGGCCTTCGACATCACCAACCGCAACAAACGGTCCGTGCTGATCGACCTCAAGGCGGCCGAGGGGCCCGCCCGCGTCCTGGACCTGGTCGAGCGGGCCGACGTACTCATCGAGGGCTTCCGCCCCGGGGTCGCCGAACGGCTCGGCGTCGGACCGGCCGACTGCCACGCCCGCAACCCGCGGCTGGTCTACGGCCGGATGACGGGCTGGGGCCAGGACGGCCCGCTCGCCCACACCGCCGGGCACGACATCGCGTACATCGCCGTCACCGGCGCGCTGGGCATGATCGGCCATCCGGATGAGCCGCCGGCCGTCCCCGCCAACCTGGTCGGGGACTACGCGGGCGGCTCGCTGTACCTCGTCATCGGCGTCCTCGCGGCCCTCCAGCACGCCCGGGCCACCGGCGCCGGCCAGGTCGTCGACGCGGCCATCGTCGACGGCACCGCCCACCTCACCGCCATGATCCACGGGATGATGGCGGCCGGGGGCTGGCAGGACCGGCGCGGGTCCAACCTCCTCGACGGCGGCTGCCCCTTCTACGGCACCTACGAGACCTCCGACGGCCGGTACATGGCGGTCGGCGCGCTGGAGCAGCAGTTCTACGACGAGTTCACCGAGCTCCTCGGCATCAAGGAGCAGGCCCCGGCCCGCAAGGACCTCGACCGCTGGGGTGAACTGCGCGAGGCCGTCACCGCCCGCTTCAAGTCCCGTACGCGCGAGGAGTGGACGGCGGTCTTCGCCGGAAGCGACGCCTGCGTGGCGCCGGTGCTCTCGCTGCGCGAGGCGCCGCACCACCCGCACCTCGCCGCCCGCGGGACCTTCACCGACTTCGGCGGGATCACCCAGCCCGCGCCCGCGCCCCGCTTCTCGCTGACCCCGGCCGCCGTCACCAGCGGCCCCGCCCGGCCTGGTGCGCACGCCGAGGAGATCGCCCGGGACTGGGACCTGCCGGCCCTGAACAAGCCCGGCGGGGAGGGCTGATGGAACGGTCCCCGAGCCTCACCCGGCCGGCCGGCGAGGCCCGCGTCACCATGCTCCACGTCACGCCGGTCGGCCGCGAGCCGGCCCGGCTGGTCGAAACCGTCCAGAACCGGCCGCAGGGAGCCGACCGATGAAGCGACAGATCTTCGACGCCGACCACGAGGCGTTCCGCGAGAGCGTCCGCACCTTCCTCGCCAAGGAGGTGCTGCCGCACTACGAGCAGTGGGAGAAGGACGGCATCGTCAGCCGCGAGGCGTGGCGGGCGGCCGGCCGGCAGGGACTGCTGGGCCTGGCGGTCCCGGAGGAGTACGGGGGCGGTGGGAACGCCGATTTCCGCTACGCCGCCGTGATCGCCGAGGAGTTCACCCGGGCAGGTGCCCCCGGGCTCGCGATCGGCCTGCACAACGACATCATCGGGCCCTACCTGACCTCGCTGGCCACCGAGGAGCAGAAGCGCCGCTGGCTGCCCGGCTTCTGCTCCGGCGAGATCATCACCGCCATCGCCATGACCGAGCCGGGCGCGGGCTCCGACCTCCAGGGGATCCGCACGAGCGCCGAGGACCGTGGCGATCACTGGGTGCTCAACGGTTCCAAGACCTTCATCTCCAACGGCATCCTCGCCGACCTGGTGATCGTGGTCGCGAAGACCACCCCCGAGGGCGGCGCGCACGGCCTGTCGCTGCTCGTCGTCGAGCGCGGCGCGGAGGGCTTCGAGCGCGGCCGCAACCTCGACAAGATCGGTCAGAAGGCCCAGGACACGGCGGAGTTGTTCTTCCACGACGTGCGCGTCCCCAAGGAGAACCTGCTCGGCGAGCTGAACGGCGCCTTCGTCCACCTGATGACCAATCTCGCGCAGGAGCGGATGGGCATCGCGATGGCCGGCATCGCCGCCGCCGAACACCTGGTGGAGATCACCACCCGGTACGTGAAGGAGCGCGAGGCCTTCGGCCGGCCGCTCGCCAAGCTCCAGCACATCCGGTTCGAGATCGCGGAGATGGCCACCGAGTGCGCCGTCACCCGGTCCTTCCTCGACCGCTGCATCGCCGACCACGCGAGCGGCGAGCTGGACCACGTGCACGCCTCGATGGCCAAATGGTGGGCGACCGAGCTCCAGAAGCGGGTCGCCGACCGCTGCCTGCAACTCCACGGCGGATACGGCTACATGACCGAGTACCGGGTCGCGCGGGCCTTCACTGACGGCCGCATCCAGACCATCTACGGCGGCACGACCGAGATCATGAAAGAGATCATCGGCCGCTCCCTGCTCGGCTGACCTTCCCCGCCCCCGCTTCCCGCCCGATCCCCGCCCGATCGCCGCTCGAACCCCGTCCGGTCGCCACCCGCTTCCTGTGGTCTCCGCCCGCTTCCCGCCCGATCCCCTCTCGCCCCGAACCTCCGAAAGGCTTGACCAGTGAGCACCGAAGCTTACGTATACGACGCGATCCGCACCCCGCGCGGCCGCGGCAAGGCCAACGGCGCCCTGCACGGCACCAAGCCGATCGACCTGGTCGTCGGCCTCATCCACGCCCTGCGCGAGCGCAACCCCGGCCTGGACCCGGCGGCCATCGACGACATCGTGCTCGGCGTCGTCGGACCGGTCGGCGACCAGGGCTCCGACATCGCCCGGATCGCGGCCATCGCGGCGGGGCTTCCGGACACCGTGGCGGGCGTGCAGGAGAACCGCTTCTGTGCCTCGGGCCTGGAGGCCGTCAACATGGCCGCCGCCAAGGTCCGCTCCGGCTGGGAGGACCTCGTCCTCGCCGGCGGCGTCGAGTCCATGTCGCGCGTCCCGATGGCCTCCGACGGCGGGGCCTGGTTCGCCGACCCGATGACCAACTGGGACACCGGCTTCGTCCCGCAGGGCATCGGCGCCGACCTGATCGCCACCATCGAGGGCTTCTCCCGGCGCGATGTGGACGAGTACGCGGCCCTGTCCCAGGAGCGGGCCGCCGCGGCCTGGAAGGACGGCCGCTTCGCCAAGTCCGTCGTCCCCGTCACCGACCGCAACGGCCTGGTCGTCCTGGACCACGACGAGTTCATCCGCCCCGGCACCACCGCCGACTCCCTCGCCAGGCTCAAGCCGTCCTTCGCGGACATCGGCGAACTCGGCGGCTTCGACGCCGTCGCGCTGCAGAAGTACCACTGGGTCGAGAAGATCGACCACGTCCACCACGCGGGCAACTCCTCCGGCATCGTGGACGGCGCCTCGCTCGTCGCCATCGGCTCCCGCGAGGCCGGCGAGCGAGGCGGTCTCACCCCCCGCGCCCGGATCGTCTCGGCCGCGGTCTCCGGCTCCGAGCCCACCATCATGCTCACCGGCCCCGCCCCCGCCACCCGCAAGGCCCTCGCCAAGGCCGGGCTGACCATCGACGACATCGACCTGATCGAGATCAACGAGGCCTTCGCCGGCGTCGTCCTGCGCTTCGTCAAGGACATGGGCGTCTCCCTGGACAAGGTCAACGTCAACGGCGGCGCCATCGCGCTCGGCCACCCGCTCGGCGCCACCGGCGCGATGATCCTCGGCACCGTCGTCGACGAGCTGGAGCGCCAGGACAAGCGCTACGGGCTCGTCACCCTCTGCGTCGGCGGCGGCATGGGCGTCGCCACCATCGTCGAGCGCCTCTGAGACCGTCCCGTGCCCAGACCCCCTTCCGTACGGACTTAACCGAAAGCAGTGACCATGAGCGAGTCCACCACGATCCGCTGGGAACAGGACGAGACCGGCGTCGTCACCCTGATCCTCGACGACCCCGGCCAGTCCGCCAACACGATGAACCAGGCCTTCAAGGACTCCATCGCGGGCGTAGCCGACCGCGCCGAGGCCGAGAAGGACTCCATCCGCGGGATCATCTACACCTCCGCCAAGAAGACCTTCTTCGCGGGCGGCGACCTCAAGGACATGATCCAGCTGCGCCCCGAGCACGCGCAGCTGGCCTTCGACGCCGGCAACGCCATCAAGAACTCGCTGCGTCGCATCGAGACCCTCGGCAAGCCCGTCGTCGCCGCCATCAACGGCGCGGCCCTGGGCGGCGGTTACGAGATCTGCCTCGCCTCCCACCACCGCATCGCCCTCGACGCGCCCGGCTCCAAGATCGGCCTGCCCGAGGTCACCCTCGGCCTGCTCCCGGCCGGCGGCGGCGTCACCCGCACCGTGCGCCTGATGGGCATCGCCGACGCGCTGCTCAAGGTCCTGCTCCAGGGGACCCAGTACAACCCCCGGCGGGCCCTGGAGAACGGGCTGGTCCACGAACTGGCCGCCACCCCCGAAGAGATGCTGGCCAAGGCCCGCGCCTTCATCGACGCCAACCCCGAGTCGAAGCAGCCCTGGGACGTCCCCGGCTACAAGATCCCCGGCGGTACGCCCTCCCACCCGCGCTTCGCCGCCAATCTCCCCGCCTTCCCGGCCAACTTGAAGAAGCAGCTGAACGGGGCCCCGTACCCGGCGCCGCGCAACATCCTGGCCTGCGCCGTCGAGGGCTCCCAGGTCGACTTCGAGACCGCACTGACCATCGAGGCCCGCTACTTCACCGAGCTGGTCACCGGGCAGACCGCCAAGAACATGATCCAGGCGTTCTTCTTCGACCTCCAGGCCGTCAACGCCGGCCGCAGCCGCCCCCGCGGCGCCCTGCCGCGCACGGTCCGCAAGGTCGCCGTCCTCGGCGCGGGCATGATGGGCGCCGGCATCGCGTACTCCTGCGCCCGCGCGGGCATCGAGGTGGTGCTGAAGGACGTCTCGCCCGAGGCCGCCGCCAAGGGCAAGGCGTACTCCGAGAAGCTCCTCGACAAGGCGCTCACGCGCGGGCGCACGACCGAGTCCGAGCGCGCCCAGCTGCTCGCCCGGATCACCCCGACCGCCGACGCCGCCGACCTGGCGGGCTGCGACGCCGTCATCGAGGCCGTCTTCGAGGACACCTCCCTCAAGCACACGGTGTTCCAGGAGATCCAGGACGTCGTCGCGCCCGACGCACTGCTCTGCTCCAACACCTCCACCCTGCCGATCTCCGGGCTCGCCGAGGGCGTCAAGAGGCCGGCCGACTTCATCGGGCTGCACTTCTTCTCGCCCGTGGACAAGATGCCGCTGGTCGAGATCATCAAGGGCGAGCAGACCGGCGACGAGGCCGTCGCCCGCGCCTTCGACCTCGTCCGCCAGATCAACAAGACCCCGATCGTGGTCAACGACTCGCGCGGCTTCTTCACCTCCCGCGTCATCGGCCAGTTCATCAACGAGGGCGTGGCGATGGTCGGCGAGGGCATCGAACCCGCCTCCGTCGAGCAGGCCGCCGCGCAGGCCGGCTACCCCGCCAAGGTGCTCTCCCTGATGGACGAGCTCACCCTCACCCTCCCGCGCAAGATCCGCGACGAGACCCGCAAGGCCTTCGAGGCCGAGGGCCGGCCCTGGGCCGAGCACCCCGCCGACACGGTCATCGACCGGATGGTGGACGAGTTCGGCCGCCCGGGCCGCAGCGGTGGCGCCGGCTTCTACGCGTACGACGAGGCCGGCAAGCGCGCGGGGATCTGGCCCGGTCTGCGCGAGAACTTCACGAAGCCCGGTTACGAGATCCCCTTCGAGGACATGAAGGAGCGGATGCTCTTCTCCGAGGCGCTGGACAGCGTCCGCTGCCTCGACGAGGGCGTGCTCACCTCGGTCGCCGACGCCAACATCGGCTCCATCATGGGCATCGGCTTCCCGGCCTGGACCGGCGGCGTCCTCCAGTACATCAACGGCTACGACGGCGGCCTGTCCGGCTTCGTCACGCGCGCCCGGGAGCTCGCCGAGAAGTACGGCGAGCGCTTCACCCCGCCGGCCTCCCTCGTGGCGAAGGCCGAGCGGGGAGAGACCTACGGCGACTGACGCCCTCGCGGCACGCGGGCGGCGTTCACTCCTCGCCGGAGACGAACGCCGCCCGCAGTTCCTCCTTCAGCGACCGCTGGAAAGCGGTCACCAGCGCCTGCACCACCATCGGCTGCATGTGCGCCGACAGCGCCTTCATCGATTCCACCCGCTCCGGATCGCTCTCGCCCCGGGTGAACGGCCCCCACACCTCGTCCCGGAACAGGGCCGTCAGCTCGTGCGCCGCCGACCTGGTGTGCTCCATCAGCACCTTCCGGGCCGCCAGGATCGTCTCGTGGGCGATCGGTACGTCGAGCAGCGCCACCCCCAGCCGCAGCAGCCCCACATCCACCCGGAAACCGTCCCCCGACGCCGCGAGCACGTTCATGGCCGTCAGCCGCCGGACGTCGGTGTCGGACAGGCCGCGCCCCGCCCGCTTCTCCAGCTCGGACCGCGAGACCTCCTGCGCCGCATCCGGCGCCCACGTGGCCACCAGCGCGCGGTGGATCGCCAGATCGTGGGCGCTCAGGTCGTCGGGCAGCGCGTCCAGGTAGCGCTCGATGGCGGAGAGGGTCATGCCCTGATGCTGCAACTCCTCGATCAGGGCCAGCCGGGAGAGGTGTTCCGGACCGTAGTGCCCCACCCGTCGAGGGCCGATCACGGGAGGGGGCAAAAGCCCGCGCGTGCTGTAGAACCGTACGGTGCGGACGGTGACGCCCGCCCTGGCCGCCAGCTCGTCCACGGTGAGCATCGGCTCGGGTGCCTGGTCGGCCATCGTCTGCGCCTCGCTCTCTGCTCCACAGCTTGGGTTCAACAGTATTGCTGTCGCACCAACGATGTGAAACGGCCAGGAGCTGCCCATGACCACGAACCTGCGACTGCCCGGACGACCCGAGGAGATCACACTCCCCGCCCTGCTGGCGCGCAACGCCGCCGAGTACGGAGAGCTGCCCGCCCTGTCGTGGCGCGCGGGCCCCGGCGCGGGGGAGTGGACCACCCTCAGCTGGACCGAGGTCCGCCGCGAGGTCGCCGCCCTCGCCTCCGGCTATGCCGCCCTCGGCATCGGGCGCGGCGAGCACGTGCTGCTGATGATGGGCAACCGCCCCGAACACTGGCTCAGCGACCTCGCCCTCGTCCACCTCGGCGCGGTCCCCGTCACCGTCTACGGAACCTCCGCGCCCGGGCAGGTGGCCCACATCGCCCGCCACAGCCGGGCCAGGGTCGCCGTAGTCGAAGGCGCCCGCGAACTCGGCCGCTGGGAACCGCTGCTGGCCGACGACACGGTCCCGCTGGAGCGGCTGGTCGTCGCCGAGGCCGCGGACGCCGGCCCGCACCGGACGTACGGATCCCTCCAGGCGAGCGGGGCCCGCCCGCACCGCGCCGACGCCTTCGAGAAGGCCTGGCGCGAGACCCGCCCCGAGGACCCGCTGACCGTCGTCTACACCTCCGGCACCACCGGCGACCCCAAGGGCGTCCCGCTGACCCACCGCAACATCATGCTCCAGGCGGTCCGCCTCGACCGGAACGTCGAACTGCCGGAACACGCCGAGCACATCTGCTACCTGCCCTTCGCGCACATCGCCGAACGCATTCTCGGCATCTACCTGCCGCTCCTGCGCGCCGCCCACGTGCGGCTGTGCGCCGACCCCGCCGCCGTCTCGGAGGCGGTCCGCGAACTGCACCCCGTGCAGTTCTTCGGCGTGCCCCGGGTGTGGGAGAAGCTCGCCGCTTCCGTACGGGCGGTGCTCGCCCGCCTCCCGCGGGAACAGCGGGAGGCGATCGAGGCCGCGAACGACCTCGCCCGCGCCCGGGCCGGGCACCGTGAGCGCGGCGAGGAGGTCCCGGCCGCGCTCGAAGCCTCGTACGCCAGGGCGAAGGAGCGGGTCCTCGACCCGATGCTGGCCCTGGCCGGGCTGGACCGGCTGCTCTGGACGGCCAGCGCGACGGCGCCGATGCCGATCGACGTGGTCCGCTTCTGGGCGGGCTGGGGCATCACCATCATGGACGCCTGGGGGCTCGCCGAGACCTCCGGCGTGTGCACGGTCAACAGCCCGGACGGCTTCCGGCTCGGTTCGGTGGGCCGCCCGATCGAGGGGCTGGAGCTGAAGGTCGCCGAGGACGGGGAGATCCTGACCCGAGGTGCGACCGTCTTCAGCGGTTATCTGCGGGCGGACGGGTCGGTGGAGAGCGCGGCCGACGGGGAGGGCTGGTTCCCGACGGGCGACATCGGCCGGATGGACGAGGACGGGTTCCTCTGGCTGACCGACCGCAAGAGGGAGCTGATCATCACCTCGAACGGCAAGAACGTCTCACCGGCGCTGGTGGAGAACACCGTCAAGGAGCATCCGCTCATCGGGCAGGCCCTGGTACACGGCGACGGCCGCTCCTACCTCGTCGCCCTGCTCGTCCTGGACCCGGAGCTGGCGCCGGCCTGGGCGGCGGCCCGGGGGATCGAGGCCCCTTCCCTGAGCGCGCTCGCCGGGCACCCCGCCGTCCGGGAGGAGATCGCCCGCGCGGTCGAGGCGGCCAACGCCCGGCTCAACCGGACCGAGCAGATCAAGAGGTACCGGCTGCTGACCGAGGAGTGGGGCCCCGAGTCCGGCGAGCTCACCCCCTCGCTCAAGCTGCGCCGCCGGGTGGTGCGCGACAAGTACGGCGCGCTCATCGACGGCCTGTACGAGGCCCCGTACGACGGCCCGGAAACGCGGGCGGTGAAGGAAGGCGGCTGACCGGGGCGGGCGCCCGGAGGTCTCCCGCGGGTGCCCGCCGTCCGGCGGGCACCCGCGGGAGCCGGTCAGCGGCCGATCACCGGGTGGTGGTCGGATAGAGACTAAGCGCAACATGACGCTCAGGTACCTCACGGCCACCACCGTACGAGCCGCAGGCGGCGCCCGGTGTGAGGAGCCCCGGTCGGAAGAGGACCGGCCGGGGCTCCAGACGGCTCAGTTCTGGCCGCTCGGGAAGAGGAAGCCACGCACGGGGCGGGGCTCATCCGGGTCGCGGGAGTCGGGCTCCTGCGCTGCTCGCCACTCAGCTACCAGATCTGCGTACCGCGGATCGATCCACTCGGTCACGTTGGCCTCCTTGCCTTGGCCCCAGAGACTACGGCCACTCAGGCTTGGGCATCGGGCGGATCGCGCAGCTCGGTGCGTGCTGGCACTTCGCGGAGACCTCGGTGACGCCGTCGCCAGGGGCGGTCCACAGTTCCAGGTCCGGCTCGTATCCAGCGGCTCGGATCGCGGCCAGTGTGTGCTCGTGGACTGCCGGGTCGTAGCGGCCGGCGTCGGGCAGCTGGGGGTAGTGGTGGACGAACTCGCCGCCGAGCCGCTTGTTCAGGCCCGCGTACACGGCGGTGTGCAGGATGAGGGCGTGCCACCCCTCGTCCACAACGCGGGACGGGGCGATGCCCTTGTCGGTCCTTGCGCCAGCAGCGACGAACTTGAGGCCCTCGACGGTGACCCGCTCGGCCATCGTCCAACCCATGTCGGGGTTGTTGCCGGCGACAGTCGCGACAACCGCCATGAAGTCGTCAGCGGAGAGCAGGGCCCGGGCGTCGTGGGCCCCGCGCGTGAGCGTCGCCGCGCGGCCGGGTGCTGCGCCTCCGGCCGGCTTCACGGAGCAGGGTGGTACCGGGCTGCAGGGCTGGTTCTTACGGGCCACAGGGGTCTCCTTGGTGAGATTCCGATGGTGCGAAGGGGCCGCCCCCGTCGGGGACCGGCGGTTCATCCCGGCAGGGGCGGGGTCTTAGTGGGTGCCGACGACGATCGCGGCGAAGACGCCGAGCACGATGACGACGTACAGGACTTGCCGGGCGAGCTCGCCCATCAGACCGGTTCGATGTTGTCGACGGCGGTGGTGATTTCACGGCCGGACGGGACGCGGATGTACGCCAGCTCGACCCAGCGCCCGTATGCAGCGTCATCCGACACGTTCTCGTTGATGACGGCCATCAGCTCGCCCTCGGCACCGGACGCGATGTCACGTACCCGCCGCTTCAGTAGCCGGTGCGGCACGTACTCGTATGCCTCAGTCATCTGACGGCTCCAGCTTCCAGCTGGCGGCCGCGAGGAACCGCGCCCAACCGGCGTCCGCTCGGGCGATCAGCTCGGCGCTGGGGCCCGACGGACGTTCAGGCAATGTCCGGCGCTCCCGGCCCCGTTCGTCTGCGCTGTTCGTCGTCATAGGAGGATGATGGGCTGGCACGCAGATGGGCAGATAGGCCATCGCGTGGCCATCGGTGGCCACGTAGCGGCCACGGCCGGGGACAGACGTGATGACACCTCAGACTGGGGCCATGGGCCACCGCAATGACGCACTCAGGGCCGCCCGGCTCCGGGTGAGCTGGCGCACCATGGAGGCTGCCGCCGCGGGGCTTCAGGCGCACGGGCAACGCCTCCTCGATGATTCGCACTTCACGGTGTCGGCCCGGACATGGCGGCGGTGGGAAGGCCCGGAGCCCGGCTGGCCGCCGGAGGAGCGGGCGATCGTGCTGCACGACGCGCTCGGCCAGTGGCCCGAGGATCTCGGATTCACGGCGCCCGCCGACTGGATCCGTCCCGAGGCACACCAAGAGGAAGACGTGAAACGCAGGACGTTCGCATCCTTGACAGCCGCCGCGCTCGTGCCCGGCCCCACCGCGCCCCAGCACGTTGACCCCGCACTGATTGGGTACTTCCAAAGCCAGCTGGAGGGCCATTACCGGGCAGACATGATGCTCGGCCCGCACGACCTCATCGGCACCGTATCTGCCCAGTACCAGCTCATCGACAAGCTGGTTCGCAATGCGAAGGACGAGACCCGCCGCGGCCTGCTCCGAGTCGGCGCTGCGTACGCCGCGCTGGTCGGCTGGCTCTACCAGGACGCCGGGGACCTCGGCGCGGCCAGGTTCTGGCGGGGCATAACGCAGGAGATCGCGGCCCGCTCCCGGGACCCGCATCTCATCGGCTACAGCCTCGTCAACCTTGCGCAGGTCCGCACAGACCTCGGCGACGGCCACGGGGTCATCGGCCTGTGCGAGGCCGCCCTCGACGACGACAGGCTCTTTCCGAAGGTCCGTGTGATGGCCATGCAGCAGCAGGCCCACGGCGCCAGCCTCACCGGAGACCGCACCGCCGTCGACCGCCTCATCGACACCGCGGACAGCCTCATCTCCCACGTGGACGATGACCTGCCCTGGGGCAACGCCTGCCGACGGACACCCGGTTACCTGGAGGTGCAGCGGGCCACTTGCTACGGCCGGTTGGGTCTCGGCCGGGAAGCGGAGTACCTGTGGTCACAGGTGCTCGTCGCAGTGCCGTCCACCGCGCGCAGAGACCGTGGTGTGTACCTTGCCCGGCACGCTACGGCGGCCGCCGTAGCCCGGGAGCCGGATCACGCGGTCGAGATCGCTCGGGAAGCCGCAGCCATTGCTGTGGAGACCCGCTCCGTGCGAATGCACGGCGAACTGACGAGCCTGGAGCGGGCGATGCGGCCGTGGCACGATGCCCCGGTGGGCCGGGACCTCACCGAGATCCTGGCGCCTGTCAACGAGGGGAGCTGACATGGACGTACCGACGCCGCTGTCCGACGAGGAGATCGCCGAGCATCTGGCCGGGCTGCCGGGGTGGGAGCGGAAGGGTCACGAGATCACCCGCACCTACGACATCCGCTATCACGCGGCGGTGGCCGCGATCGTGACCATCGCCGACCGGTCCCGCCGCATCCAGCACCACGCCGATCTCGACCTGCGCATCGACCACCTCCGGGCGTCCATCACCACCCACGACGCCGGTCACCGGCTGACGGACGCGGACTTCGACTTGGCGCACCGCATCGACGCAATCGTGGCCGCGCACCAGGCCCTCCCGCTCGACTGAGCCGGGACGCACGAAGGCGCCCCCTCCCGGACCCCAAAGGGCCGAGAGGGGGCTGTGTGCGTCCAGGCGGGTGGTGCCGGTGTGGGCTCCGGCGGACGAGGTGCCCGCTGAGCGGCCCACGGCGGCTGAAAGGCCTTGTTCAACTAGGGGGCCACATACCCCACAACAGGATAATGGTCGGAGAGGTTGGTGTAGGTGTAGGAAGTGCCCCAGCTGGAGACCGTCCAGGGCGCCGACTCCTCCTTGACCACGTTGTTCTCCCAGCCCGCCGGGCGGGCGTGGCCCTTGCGGTGGAGGACGTAGTCCAGGTCCTCGCGCGGGTCGCTCGGGTAGCGGTAGCTCGCTATCGAGTTCATCGCGGTGTCGAAGGAGTACGGGTGGCCCGTGCGGGTGTCGGAGCCCGCCAGGTCGGCGTTCGCGAGCATGGCGGCGTACTCGGGAGTGTGCGAGTCGACGTTCATGTCGCCCGCCACGATGACCTGTTCGCTCGCCGGGATGTTCTTCCCGTCCAGGAACGCGTCGATGGCGCGGAACTGGCGGGCGCGCATGTCGGCCGCCTCGCCCGCGCCGCAGCCCGGGTCGGTGGACTGCGCGTGGGTGCCGACCACGTGCACCCTGCTGCCGTTCACGTCCAGCACCGCATAGGCGAAGCCCTTGTTGGACCACCAGTCGGCGCCGCAGGCGTCCTTGTACACGACCTGTTCCTTGCGGACGATGGGCCACTTGCTCAGGACCGTGACGCCGCCGTCCTCCGGGGTGGTGGAGGAGTACGCGCCGCCCGTGGCGTCCCAGCCGGTCTTGCCGCGCCCGACGACCGGGGTCTGGTACGGGTACTGCGCCGCCGAGTTGGCCTTCAGCGCGTCCGAGGCGGCGTTGTCGAAGGCCTCCTGGATCACCACTACGTCGTGCCCCTGGTAGAAGGAGGCCCGGGGGATCTGCGCGGCCCGGTGGTCCTGGCCCCAGTTCGGGTAGAGGTTCTTGCTCATCAGGAACACGTTGTACGACAGGACGCTGAGCCGCGGGGCGGCGGCGCTCTCCGCCGCCGTGGCGGCGGGCGCGGTGGTGACGGCCAGCGCGCCGGCGGCGACCACCGCGACGGCCGCGGCGGCGGCCCGGTGGCGCTGGTGCGAGGTGTGCAGCATGGAGTCTCCATCATTCCTGCGGGGGAAGATCGGCTCCGTCATCCAAGCAGCCGCGGTTACCTCTGGGTAACACCTGTGACAAGACTTTCTGTCCGCTCCGGGACATCGCGGGGGTGCGCCCGACCGCGGTCATACTGGAAGGACAGAGGGGCTACATCTGGGGGCAAGCGCATGAGCACCACGCGACATCCGGCCGAAGGGCCCTCCGGGACGACGGCCCGCCGCCGGAGCGACCCCGAGCCGCCTCCGCCGGGCGGAGTGCTGTGGACGATCGCCGGCGACATCCGGGCCCTGCTGATGCTGCCGGCCGCCTTCACCATGCAGGTCGCGCACCCGGCGATCGCGGCCGGGGTGGACCAGTACTCCGTCTTCCGCACCGACCCCTGGGGCCGGGGCGAGCGCTCGCTGCGCTCCGTGCAGCTGTGGGTGTACGGCGGGGAGGACGCCGCCGAGGAGGGCCGCCGGGTGCGCCGGCTGCACAAGGAGATCCAGGGCACCGACACCCGCGGGAGGCGCTACCACTCCCTCGACCCCGCCTGCTACGCCTGGGTGCACGCCACCGGCTTCCCCGTCTACCTGTACGCCGGGCGGTACCTGCTGCGCCGTTTCACCCCCGCCCAGGAGCGGCAGCTCTACCGCGAGTGGCTCCAGGTGGGCCGGATCCTCGGCCTCCACGACCGTGACATGCCGCAGAGCATCGAGGAGTACTGGCCCTACTACCGCCGGATGCTGGCCGAGGAGATCGAACCCACCGAGGTCGCCCGCGAGCTGGTCGCCACCGATGTGCCGCTCCCGCCCCCGGAGGGCGGGCCGCCCGCCGTACGGCTGTTGCTGCGGCTCGCCTGGCCGGTGCTGCGGGTGGCGTTCCTGCGCTTCCGCGCCTTCACCACCGTCGGGTACATGCCGCCCGAGGCGCGCGCCGCCATCGGGCTGGAGTGGAGCCCGGCCCAGGAGCGCAGGCTCCGGTGGTTCAGCACGGCCGTACGGCTCCTCGTACCGCTGCTGCCGGAGCGACTGCGGTACCTGCCCATCGCGCGGGCGGCGCGGGCCCGATGGCGCGCCGCCGCCCGCTGAGGGGCTCAGTGGCCGTGGTCGTGGACCGTGTTCGTCTCCGCGATCTTCTTCCAGGACTTCGGCTCCACCGGCGCGGCCGGGGCGCTCCGGAGTGAGCCGGCCGCCGGGGACTGGGTGGTCCGGGCGGCGGCGGGGCCGAGGGCCGAGGCGGCCGGCTTGCCCGGGGTGTACAGCCAGGTGTCGAACAGCTGGGCCAGTGGCTGCCCGGAGACCTCCTCCGCGTACCGGACGAAGTCCCCGACCTCGGCGTTGCCGTAGGCGCGCTCGGTCGGCCAGCCCTTGAGGATCCGGAAGAACTTCTCGTCGCCGACCTCGTTGCGCAGCGCCTGCACCGCGATCGCCCCCCGGTCGTAGACGGCTCCGTGGAACTGGTTCGCCGCGCCCGGGTCACCCGGCTTGACCTGCCAGAACGGGTCTTCGGCCGGGCGGGACGCATAGGCCCAGTCGGCCAGCTCCCGAGCCGTGCCCTCGCCCTCCTTCTCCGACCACAGCCACTGGCTGTAGCGGGCGAAGCCCTCGTTGATCCAGATGTCCTTCCAGCCCTCGACGGACACGCTGTCGCCGTACCACTGGTGGGCCAGCTCGTGCACGACCACCGAGACGTTGGCGCCGTTCTGGAACTGGCGCGGGCCGTAGAACGGCCGTGTCTGGGTCTCCAGTGCGAAGCCCGCGCTCACGTTCGGGACGTAGCCGCCCAGTGCGTTGAAGGGGTAAGGGCCGAACACGCCCTCCAGCCACTCGGCGACCTCGCCGGTCCGCTCCACGCTCGCCCGCGCCGCGCCCGCGTGGTCACCGAGGTCCTTGCTGTAGGCGTTGAGGATCGGCAGCCCGCTCGCCGTCTTGTCGGTGGTGATGTCGAACTTGCCGACGGCCAGCGTGGTGAGGTAGGTGGCCTGCGGTTTGTTGGAGCGCCAGTTGTACCGGGTCCAGCCGAGCCGCGAAGTCTGCGACTGGAGCACGCCGTTGCTGATGGCCTGGGTGCCGTCGGGGACGCTGACGGACACGTCGAAGGTGGCCTTGTCGAGCGGGTGGTCGTTGCTCGGGAACCACCAGATCGCCGAGTCGGGCTCCTGCGCCGCCACGCCGCCGTCGGGCGTACGGTGCCAGGCCGTCCACCCGTCCACCTTCAACGCGGAGGGCTTGCCGGCGTACTTGACGACGACGGTCAGCGGAGTGTTGCGCGCGAGCGGCTTCGCCGGGGTGACCTCCAGCTCCTGCGTCCCGGACGTGGCGAACCCGGCCTTGACACCGTTGACCCGCACCTCGCTGACCTGAAGGCCGAAGTCGAGGTTGAAGCGGGACAGGTCCTGCTTCGCGGTGGCCAGCAGGGTGGCCGTCCCTTCGAGGAGGTCCGTCTGCGGCTGGTACTTCAGGCGCAGGTCGTAGTGGGACACGTCGTATCCGCCGTTGCCGCTGGCCGGGTAGTAGGGATCGCCGATGCCCGGGGCGCCCGGAACCGAACTCGCCGCCGACGCCGGGATCACCAGCAGCAGGGAGGCGGCGAGGACGCTCGGGGCGATGACTTTGCGGTGCACGCAGAACTCCAAGTGGGAGAGGAGGCGGTTCCGTTCGAAGGTATTCACCCCGGAGCGGGAGGTCATGTCCATGGCCCCTGCTGTCACACGATCGCCATGCGGCCGCCACCGGGGAGAAACGGCCCGAAACCGCCGTCGTGCCGCGCGGGTCTACCCGACATACTGAGCAGTCGGTAACCTACGCGCCATGACGCTTCCCCCGCTCGCCGCCCGCCGCTGCTGGCACGCCGCGATCAACCCGCTGCACGCCACCATCTACTTCTCGCCGGACCTCGCCAAGGAACTCGCGGCCCTCGGCGTCACCGACCCCGTCGCCGTCAACCTCGCCAGCCGCGCCGCCGCCATGGGCGCCGTCGGCTCCGGCACGGTGACCGCCACCTTCTACAACTACCGTCAGGACCTGGTGGCCCGGCACCTGCCCGCCGTATGGGACAGCGCCACCCCGGAGCAGGTCCTCGCGGCCCGGCTGCGGGCCGCCGACACCACCCTGCGCCGCCTGCTCGGCGCCGAGACCATCGAGTCCCCCGAGCTCGCGGAGGCCGCCGGCCTGGCGATGCGCGCAGCCGAGGGCTGCACCCGCCACGCCCGCACCCTCTACGCCGCCCACGCGGACCTCCCCGTACCCGAGGAGCCGCACCTGCTCCTGTGGCACGCCACCACCCTGCTGCGCGAGCACCGCGGCGACGGCCACCTCGCGGCCCTGCTCATCGCGGACCTCGACCCCGTGGAGGCCCTGGTCAGCCACACCGCCACCGGCCGGGGCATGACCCCGAAGTGGATCACGGCCAGCCGTGGCTGGGAGCAGTCCGACCTGGACGCCGCCGCCGAGCGGCTGCGCGCCCGCGGGATCCTCGACGCGAACGGCGAGCTCACCGAGGAGGGCAAGGCCGTACGCGAGCGCCTCGAAGCGGACACCGACCGCCTCGACGCGGCCCCGTACGAACACCTCGGCGCCCAGGGCCTGGCCCGTCTCGCCGAACTCGGCGGCGGTTTCGTCATGAAGGCGATCGCCGCCGGGGCCTTTCCGCGCGACCTCTTCGGCAAGGTCTGAGCAGGGTCCCGGCGTCCGTCACCACCACCTGCCACAATTGGCAGCCTTCCAGTGCAAACGAAGGCAGGCGGAACCCGATCGTGACGACGTCCATCGAAGCCAGGATCGCCGAGGAGCTCGGCGTACGGGAGCGGCAGGTCAAGGCCGCCGTCGAGCTGCTCGACGGCGGTTCCACCGTGCCGTTCATCGCGCGCTACCGCAAGGAAGCGACCGAGATGCTCGACGACGCCCAGCTGCGCACCCTCGAGGAGCGGCTGCGGTATCTGCGCGAGCTGGAGGACCGGCGCGCGGCGATCCTCGACTCCGTACGGGAGCAGGGCAAGCTCGACGCCGAGCTGGAGGCGCGGATCCACGCGGCCGACACCAAGGCCCGGCTGGAGGACATCTACCTGCCCTTCAAGCCCAAGCGGCGCACCAAGGCGCAGATCGCCCGCGAGGCCGGCCTGGAGCCGCTCGCCGACGGGCTGCTGGCCGACCCGTCGGTGGAACCGGCCGCGGCGGCGGCCGCGTTCGTCGACGCCGGCAAGGGCGTCGCCGATCCGGCGGCAGCTCTGGACGGCGCCCGCGCCATCCTCACGGAGCGCTTCGGCGAGGACGCCGACCTGATCGGCGAGCTCCGCGAACGCATGTGGACCCGCGGCAGGCTCGTCGCCAAGGTCCGTGAGGGCAAGGAGGAGGCGGGCGCCAAGTTCGCCGACTACTTCGACTTCGCCGAGCCCTTCACCGCGCTGCCCTCTCACCGCGTCCTGGCCATGCTGCGCGGTGAGAAGGAGGACGTCCTCGACCTCACCCTGGAGCCGGAGGACCGCGAGGACTCAGCCACCCCCGGGCCCTCCACGTACGAGGGGATGGTCGCCCGCCGGTTCGGCATCAACGATCGCGGCCGGCCGGGCGACAAGTGGCTGGCCGACACGGTCCGGTGGGCGTGGCGCACGAAGATCCAGGTGCACCTCGGCATCGACCTGCGGATGCGGCTGCGGCAGGCCGCCGAGGACGAAGCCGTACGGGTCTTCGCGTCGAACCTGCGCGATCTGCTGCTCGCCGCACCCGCCGGCACCCGCGCGACGCTCGGCCTGGACCCGGGTTTCCGTACGGGAGTGAAGGTCGCCGTCGTGGACGCGACCGGCAAGGTCGTGGCGACCGATGTGATCTATCCGCACGTGCCCGCCAACAAGTGGGACGAGTCCCTCGCCAAGCTCGCCCGCCTCGCCGAGGAGCACGCGGTAGATCTCATCGCCATCGGCAACGGCACGGCTTCCCGCGAGACCGACAGGCTGGCCGGGGACCTCATCACGCGTCACCCCGAGCTGAAGCTCACCAAGGTCATGGTCTCGGAGGCCGGTGCCTCCGTGTACTCGGCCTCGGCCTTCGCCTCGCAGGAACTCCCCGACATGGACGTGTCGTTGCGCGGCGCGGTCTCCATCGCCCGCCGTCTCCAGGACCCGCTCGCCGAGCTGGTCAAGATCGACCCGAAGTCGATCGGCGTGGGCCAGTACCAGCACGACCTGTCGGAGGTGAAGCTGTCGCGCTCCCTCGACGCGGTGGTCGAGGACTGCGTGAACGGAGTCGGCGTGGACGTCAACACCGCCTCCGCGCCCCTGCTCTCGCGGGTCTCGGGCATCAGCGGCGGACTCGCCGAGAACATCGTGGCCCACCGCGACGCCAACGGCCCCTTCCGCAGCCGCAAGGGGCTCAAGGACGTGGCCCGGCTGGGTCCGAAGGCGTACGAGCAGTGCGCGGGCTTCCTGCGGATCCGCGGCGGGGACGACCCGCTGGACGCCTCCGCCGTGCACCCCGAGGCCTACCCGGTGGTCCGGGCGATGGGCAAGGCGGCGGGCGGTGAGGTGGCGGCCCTGATCGGCAACACCGGTGTACTGCGCTCCCTGCGGCCGGAGCAGTTCGTCACCGAGGCCTTCGGCCTGCCCACGGTCACCGACATCCTGCGGGAGCTGGACAAGCCGGGCCGCGACCCGCGACCCGCCTTCAAGACGGCCACCTTCAAGGAGGGCGTGGAGAAGATCGGCGACCTCGCCCCCGGGATGATCCTTGAGGGTGTGGTCACCAACGTGGCCGCCTTCGGCGCCTTCATCGACATCGGCGTCCACCAGGACGGCCTGGCGCACGTCTCGGCGCTGTCGAAGAACTTCGTCAAGGACCCCCGCGACGTGGTCAAGCCCGGGGACATCGTCCGCGTGAAGGTCATGGACGTGGACATTCCGCGCAAGCGGATCTCGCTGACGCTGCGGCTGGAGGACGAGGCCGGGGCGGAGCGTGCGCCGGGCGCCCCCAGGCAGCGCGAGGAGAGGCAGGAGCGGCGGGGCGGCGGCGGCCGTCCTCCGCAGCAGCGTGGCGCGGGAACGGCACGCGAGGGCGCCAAGAACCAGAGCCAGGGTCAAGGCCAGGGGCAGGACCAGGGCCAGCGGCAGGCGGGACAAGGCGGTCAGGGCGGCCAGGGCGGTCAGGGCGGTCAGGGCGGCGGCCAGGGCCGGCGCGGCCAGGGGCCGAGCCGTCGGCCGGGCGGCGGCAGCACGTCCGCCCCCGCTCCCGCCAACAGTGCGATGGCCGACGCCCTGCGACGCGCCGGACTCACCGGGCCCGAGGAGCGTCGCAAGCGGTAGGGACCTCGGCCCCGTGCCTTTGCGGCCACCCGGCGCGCGGCGGTCTCCGTACGGAATGGCCGAATAGGCACCCGCGAAGCGGACTTGCCTTGCCATTTCCCGTACAAGATCTGTAGGCATGGTGGAACGCCCGTTCGTCACCCGGCGGACGGGCTTCCGTATTTCCCTCAGGACCGCATTCCCCGAGGCCGCCTTGAAGGCACAGGACGCCATGCCCATGCCCACACACGCCTACCGACGCTGCCCGAGAAAGGGTCCGAAGAGGGATCACATGCCGTACCCGCAACTCAGCCTGCGCAAAAGGTGCGAGACCATTCTCGGCCATCTGGATCTGACCCATCCGTTCTCTCTCGACGGGCTGTGCCATCGAATAGCCGAACAGCGAGGCCGCCCCATCAGGCTGCACCCGCTCCCCAAAGAGGCGGCGGAATCCGGCGTCTGCGGACTGTGGGTGGGCACCGCCACCGTCGACTACGTCTTCTACGAGGCCCAGACCACCCCGCTGCACCGCGAGCACATCGTGCTCCACGAGCTCGGCCACATCCTCTTCGGCCACCACTCGCTGGAGGGCGAGGATGCCGATGGAGGTGCTCCCGTCGTCCTGGGGCGCACCAACTACACCACCCGCCAGGAGCAGGAGGCGGAGATGCTCGCCAGCATGATCCGCATCCGCACGGCGAACACCGGCCCGCAGTCGGCCGCCCCGGCCCGCGGCACCCTGGCCCGGCTGGAATCCGCCATGGGGTACGAGCGGGGGAACCATGGCAGCTGACCTGACAGCCTTCGGCAACTGGCTCGCCGTCCCCAGTGTGCTCTGCCTGTGGATCGCGGTCCTGCTCCGCGCCCCGGGGGCCCTGCGCTCCCCGCAACAGCGCGGCCTGTGGCTCGCCGTCGCCACCGCCGCCGCCGCGATGACCCTGAACCTCCCCGACGTCGTCGCCTACGCGATGCGCGACCCCGGCTACTCGCACACCGTAGGCCTCGTCCGCAACCTCATCGGCGTGCTGTCGGCGGGCGCCGTGATCTACTTCGTGGCCGCGGCCACCCGCGGCCGCCGGCTCCAGCTCGCCGCCTGGATCGCCACCGCGTGCTGGCTGACCACGCTCGTGGCTCTGGACGCCGCCGCGCCGGCACACGGCACGCACACCATGCCCCCGGTCGGCGAGCCCGTGCCCTCCCTCGCGTACTGGCTCGTCCTGATCTCCGCGCACGTGATCGCGAACATCATCTGTGTCTCGCTGTGCTGGCGCTACAGCCGTCGTACCGAGAGCCGCGGCCTGGCAGCCGGGCTGCGCCTGTTCGGCCTCGGCACCGCGCTCGCCGGGCTGTTCTGGTTCGCGTACCTGCTCAAGGCCCTCTTCGACAGCACCTGGGCGATGCCCGCCCTGCCGCTGCTGATGAACCTGCACGGCATACTGCGCGCCGCCGCGATCCTCGTGCCGACGCTCTTCACCTTCCGCCGCACCGCCGCCGACATCGCCACCGCCTGGCGGCTGTGGCCGCTGTGGCGCGACCTGGTCCACGCCGTCCCGCACGTCGCCCTCAACAAGCCCCGGGCCGGCCGGGTCCTGGAACTGCTGTGGCCGCCCGTCCCGCGCAACCTGCTGGTGTACCGCAAGGTCATCGAGACGCGCGACGCCATCCTGATCCTCGGCGAGTACGTCGCCCCGGGCGTCCCGGAACGCGCCCGCAGCCACGTCGCCGGGAGCGGGGTCCCCGAGCAGCGGCGCACCGCGGCCGCGCTGGCCTGCGTACTGAAGGAGGCGCGGCAGGCGAAACTGGCCGGACGGGCCGGGCAGCCGGGCGAGGCGGCCGCGCTGGAGCTGCCCGCCGCCATGCAGACCTCCGCGGAGGGCGGAGACCTGGCGGACGAGGCCCGCTTCCTCGTCGACGTCGCCCACGCCTACGCCTCGCCGGCCACCACCGCCTTCACCCCGTGACACGTTCGACCGCTGGGAAGTGACGCTCTCTTGACCACCGTTCTGATCACCGGGGCCAGTGCCGGACTGGGCGCGGCCTTCGCCCGTGGCTTCGCCGCCAAGGGCTGCGACCTGGTCCTCGTCGCCCGTGACAAGGACCGGCTCGACTCGGTCGCGGCAGAGCTCGGCCGGGAGTTCGCAGCGGCCGCCGAGGTACTGGCGGCCGACCTGCTGGACCCCAGCGGCCGCGCCTCGGTGGTCGAGCGGCTCGCCGACCGGGCGCGGCCGGTGGACATCCTCGTCAACAACGCGGGCTTCGGACTTCCCGCGCCCTTCCCGTACAGCCCGGTCGAGGACGAGGAGCGGATGCTCGACCTGCTGGTCAAGGTCCCGCTCCGGCTCACCCACGCCGTGCTGCCCGGCCTGCGCGAGCGCCGGCGGGGCGCGGTGGTCAACGTCTCCTCGGTGGCCGGACTCCTGCCGACCGGGACCTACGGCGCCGCCAAGGCCTGGATCACCGCTTTCAGCGAGTCGCTCCGGGTGGACATGGAGCCGTACGGGGTCAGGGTCCTGGCGGTGGTTCCCGGCTTCACCCGCACCGAGTTCCAGCAGCGGGCCGGCATGGACGTCAGCGCGCTGCGCGAAGCGGTCTGGCTGGAGCCCGAGGAGGTGGTGGCCAAGGCCCTGCGCGACCTCGCGCTGCGCCGCCCGGTCAGCATCACCGGCCGCCGCTACCAGGCGTACGCACTGGCCGCACGTCACCTCCCGCGCGGCTTCGTGGCCCGCAGGATGGCCCGCAAGCGCCGACCTCCGGCCGACCGCCCGGCCTGAGCGGGCAGGGGGCCGGGTTTGCCGGGCCCTCGCCAGGGCACCCGCTGGGCGAGGGAGGGCCGCACGGGGTAGAGGAGGTGTGCCATGGAGGACCAGGGTGGCGCCGGAGGCGTTCCGCTGAACGACGAGGGCGACGAGGCGCAGCGCCGCAAGCCGCACACGGAACGGCCCGAGGCCGAGCCGGGGCCCGTCCGGGCCGCGGACACGGACGAGGCCAGCCGCCTCGACCGGCCGCAGGACCCCAAGGAGCCCCGCAAGCACCGCAGTGAGGGGAAGGGGCCCGAGGAGTACTAGGTCGTCTCTTTTGGATCTTGTCGGCCGCGCCCGCGTTGACCGGTGCCGTGCATCGGAAGGCGGAGGAGCGTCCTTGTACTGGACGTACTGGGGCGCTTTCGACAACGCAGCGAGGTGCGGTGCCGGGCAGCGCGGGCCCGGCAAGATCCAAAAGAGACGGGCTAGTCCGGGAGCCCGGCATGACCAGGTGTGCCCGGGGCCGTGCTAGAGCTCGGTGACCTTGCCGTCCGCCACTTCCAGGCGCCGGGTCACGTGGACGGCGTCCAGCATGCGGCGGTCGTGGGTGACCAGCAGCAGAGTGCCCTCGTACGCCTCCAGGGCGGCCTCCAGCTGCTCGATCGCCACGAGGTCGAGGTGGTTCGTGGGCTCGTCCAGCACCAACAGGTTCACCCCGCGGCCCTGGAGCAGCGCCAGGGCCGCCCGGGTGCGCTCGCCGGGGGAGAGGGTGGCCGCGGGGCGCAGTACGTGCGCTGCCTTGAGTCCGAACTTGGCCAGCAGGGTGCGCACTTCGGCCGGTTCCGTTTCCGGGACGGCCGCGCAGAAGGCCTCCAGCAGCGGCTCCTCGCCGAGGAAGAGCCCCCGGGCCTGGTCCACTTCGCCGACCAGCACCCCCGAACCCAGCGTGGCCGCACCGGAGTCCGGCGTCAGCCGGCCGAGCAGGACGGCCAGGAGGGTGGACTTGCCGGCACCGTTGGCACCGGTGATCGCCACCCGGTCCGCCCAGTCGATCTGCAGACTGGCCGGGCCGAGTACGAAGTCCCCGCGCCGGACGGCCGCCTCGCGCAGCGTCGCCACCACCGAGCCGGAGCGCGGCGCCGCCGCGATCTCCATCCGCAGCTCCCACTCCTTGCGCGGCTCGTCGACGACTTCGAGACGCTCGATCGCGCGCTGCGTCTGGCGGGCCTTCGACGCCTGCTTCTCGCTCGCCTCGCTGCGGAACTTCTTGCCGATCTTGTCGTTGTCCGTCGCCTTGCGGCGGGCGTTCTTGACGCCCTTGTCCATCCAGCCGCGCTGCATCTGGGCCCGGCCTTCGAGCGCCGAGCGCTTGTCGGCGTACTCGTCGAACTCCTCGCGGGCATGGTCGCGGGCGCGCTCGCGCTCCTCCAGGTAGGCCTCGTAGCCGCCGCCGTAGAGGTTGATCTGCTGCTGGGCCAGGTCGAGTTCGAGGACCTTGGTGACCGTCCGGGTGAGGAACTCGCGGTCGTGACTGATCACGACCGTGCCCGCGCGCAGCCCCTTGACGAACCGCTCCAGCCGCTCCAGGCCGTCCAGGTCCAGGTCGTTGGTGGGCTCGTCGAGGAGGAAGACGTCGTAGCGGGAGAGGAGCAGCGAGGCGAGACCCGCACGGGCCGCCTGGCCGCCCGAGAGCGCGGTCATGGGGAGGTCCAGGCCGACGGAGAGGCCGAGGTCGTCGGCGACCTCCTGGGCCCGTTCGTCGAGGTCCGCGCCGCCCAGGTTCAGCCACTGGTCGAGCGCGGTCGCGTACGCGTCGTCCGCGCCCGGGGTCCCGTCCACCAGGCCCTGCGTGGCCGTGTCCAGCTCCGCCTGCGCCGCGGCCACGCCCGTACGCCGGGCCAGGAAGTCCCGCACCGACTCGGCGGGGCGGCGCTCCGGCTCCTGGGGCAGGTGGCCGACGGCGGCGGTGGGCGGGGAGAGCCGCAGCTCACCGGTCTCGGGCGTGTCCAGCCCGGCGAGCAGGCGCAGCAGCGTGGACTTCCCGGCGCCGTTGACGCCGACCAGGCCGATGACGTCGCCGGGCGCGACGACGAGGTCGAGATCGGCGAAGAGCGTGCGCTCACCGTGCGCGGCGGTCAGCTTCTTGGCGACGAGGGTTGCAGTCATGATGTGCCGATCCTATCCGCGCCCCGGAGCCGTCCTGGATGACAGATGGCCGGATAGGTGGGAAGCACGGCATTGCGGCCACCGGGACCTGCGTCACACCATGAGGCCATGTCGTTGCCACGCGTGCTCGTCGTCCTCTACGACGGGGTCCAGAGCCTGGACGTGACCGGGCCGGTCGAGGTCTTCGCCGGCGCCGCCCGCTTCCCCGGGCGGACCGGGTACGAGATCCGGACGGTGTCGCCGGGCGGTGCGCCGGTCCGCACGAACAGCGGGCTGACGCTGGTCCCGGACGGGGACCTGGAGAGCGCCCGGCCGGGGGCGGGGACGACGCTGCTGGTGCCGGGAGGCCAGTACACGGCGGACTTCGAGCCGCGGATCACCGACTGGCTGCGCGCTCACGGGGGTGGCGCGGAGCGGCTGGTGTCCGTGTGCACGGGCGGACTGCTGCTGGCCGAGGCCGGGTTCCTGGAGGGGCGCCGGGCCACGACGCACTGGTCCGTGTGCGAGCGGATGGCGCGGGACTACCCGGACGTCGTGGTCGAGCCGGACCCGATCTACGTACGGGACGGACCGGTCGCCACCTCGGCCGGGGTCACGGCGGGGATCGACCTCGCGCTGGCGCTGGTGGAAGAGGACCACGGGCGGGAGGTGGCGCTGACGATCGCCCGGCACCTGGTGGTGTTCCTGCGCCGGCCCGGGAACCAGGCGCAGTTCAGCGCGCAGCTGGCGGCGCAGACGGCGCGGCGGGAGCCGCTGCGGGATGTCCAGCAGTGGATCACGGAGCACCCCGGCGAGGACCTGAGCGTGGAGTCCCTGGCGGCGCGGGCCAGGCTGTCGCCGCGGCACTTCGCGCGGGCGTTCCACGCGGAGACGGGGGTGACGCCGGGGCGGTACGTCGAGCGGGTGCGGGTGGAGCATGCGCGGCGGCTGCTGGAAGAGAGCGGGGAGGGGATCGCGCAGATCTCGCGGGAGTGCGGGTACGGGACGCCGGAGGCGCTGCGGCGGGCGTTCGTGCGAACGCTGGGCCAGCCCCCGACGGAATACCGCCGCCGCTTCGGGACCACGGCGGGCCCGTAGACCTGGCCGCTGCCGCTGCCGCTGCCGCTGCCGCTGCCTTGCTCGACCTTGCCTTGGTCGTCCCCGCCGTGCCCGACACCGCCCGTGCCCCGGCGGGCCGGAGCCGCTGCGCTGAGTCCGGGCCCCACCCCGCCCTTCCCGGCACCGGGCTGCGCCCCCGGAACCTGATGGCGTACGCCGCCCCGTTCCGGGCGGCGCCCGGCCTCGGCCCGGTCCGTTCCGGGCCGGGCCGCGAACAGACAGGCGGTGGGGCGGCCCCGAGGGACGGGGACGCCTCGCCTGACAGAGACCCGCTGGCCCGCACCCCGGGCAGCGCACCGTAAGCGCGTCAACCGCTCCGGAGGAGACATGCAGATCGCCGTACTGCTTTACGACCGTTTCACCGCCCTCGATGCCGTCGGGCCCTACGAGACCCTCGGCGCGCTCCAAGGGGCCGAGACCGTGTTCGTGGCCGAGCGGCCGGGAGCCGTGCGCAACGACTCGGGGTCGCTCGCGCTCATCGCCGACAAGGGGTTCGACGAGGTCACACGGCCGGACATCGTCATCGTGCCCGGCGGGCCGCAGCCCGAGGCCGAGATGAGGAACCCCGCCGTACTGGACTGGCTGCGGGCGGTGGACGCCACCAGCACCTGGACCACCTCGGTCTGCACGGGGTCCTTGCTGCTGGCCGCCGCCGGGCTGCTCGACGGGCGGCGGGCCACCAGCCACTGGCTCTACCTCGACCGGCTGCTCCCCTTCGGCGCGACCCCCACCGGTGAGCGCGTGGTGTCCGACGGCAAGTACGTCACCGCCGCCGGGGTCTCCGCCGGCATCGACATGGGGCTCACCCTGCTCGGCCGGATCGCGGGTGACGCGTACGCGCAGACCGTGCAGCTGATGACGGAGTACGACCCCCAGCCGCCCTACGACGCCGGCTCGCCGGCCAAGGCCCCCGCCGAGATCGTCGCCCGGCTCAGGGCCCTCAACCCGCCGGAGTAGCTCCTGGCGCGGACCCGCTCCCCGGTGTCCAGCCGAAGGCCGGGGTACGGCGTTCCAGGAACGCGGCGACACCCTCCGCGGTGTCGCCGCTCGCGCCCGCCTGCTCCGCCCAGTAACCGTCCCGGTCCGTCCGGCCGTCCGCGAACTCCTTGGCCGCCGCCTGCGTCAGCTGCGAACGCGCGGCCAGGATGCGCGTGAACTCGGCGACCCGCTTGTTCAGTTGGCCGGTCGGCAGCAGCTCGTTCAGGAATCCGGCGCGCAGTGCCTGCTCGGCGTCGATCAACTCCGCCGAGAACAGCAGGTACTTGGCCCAGGCCGGGCCCACCAGTCCCGCCAGCCTCCGGGTGGAGGACGCCGGGTAGACGATGCCCAGCTTGGCCGGGGTCACCCCGAACGACGACCCCTCCTCGGCGAAGCGCAGGTCGCAGGCGGCCGCCAGCTGGCTGCCGCCGCCCACGCAGAATCCGCGGATCGCCGCCAGTGTGGGCTTCGGGAAGGCGGCCAGGGCCTCTTCCGCCGTCACCGCCAGCATCCGGGCGTCGTCGTCCCCCGTGAGCGAGGAGATGTCCGCCCCGGCACAGAAGGTCGGGCCGGCGCCGGTCAGCACCAGCACCCGTACGACGGGATCGGCCGCCAGTGCGGTCAGCAGGCCGGGAAGCGCCCGCCACATCGCGGCCGTCATGGCGTTGCGCTTGGCGGGGTGCGAGATGACGACGGTGGCGACTCCGCCGGCGACCGTGTGCAGGAGGGCTGCCTCCTGTGCGGCGTCCTGTGCGGCGTCCTGTGCTGCGTCCATGCGCCGGATGCTATCCGGCGCCCCGGTCCCTATGATCGGGAGTCGGACCCGGGGGTTGCGAGGAGGTGGCACGTCCATGGGCGCAGACCGCAGCGAGGCGAAGGGCGAGGCGAGGGGACGGGCGCGGGGTCGACGGGCGTGGGGACGGGCAGGCGGCCCGGAACCGCAGCACGAGAAGAAGAAGCTCAGCCGCAGTTTCGGGCTGTTGGCCCTGCTCGGCCTGATCCTCGTACTGGTCGGCCTGGTGGGTCTGGTCTACACCGGCGTGGCCACCCTGACCTCGATGTTCCTCTTCGGCTGGCTGCTGCTGGCGGGCGGTGTGGTGGGCCTGCTCCAGGCCGTGCAGTCGCGCGAGAGCAACTACTTCTGGCTCGCCGTCATCGTGGCGGCGATCAACCTCGCGGCCGGCTTCGTGATCCTGCGCCGTCCCGAGGCGAGCGCCGAGGCGCTGACCATGTTCGCCGCGCTGCTCTTCCTCACCGGCGGCCTGTTCCGGCTGGCCGGGTCCCTGGTCGTGCGCGGGGCGAACTTCGGGCTCTCGCTCGTCCAGGGCGCCTTCGGGGTCCTGCTGGGCATCCTGGTGCTCGCCAGTTGGCCCGGCAGCAGTCTGTACGTGATCGGAACCTTCTTCTCCCTCGCCCTCCTGTTCGACGGCCTCAGCCTGGTGGCCCTGGGCCTGGGCGCCCGGCGCATTCTGGGTCTGGTCAGGGAGGACGAGGTGGCGGCGGATGCGGGCGGGCGGGACGAGGCGCGCGAGGCGGCCGAGAACCGACGAGTAGAAGAGCAGGAATAGTCGAACAATTGACTCTGTCATACGCCAGCGGTCAAAAAGTGTGCGATTGACGCTGTCTTCTGGTCAGTCGTCCGGCCCGGACGGCCCCGTTCCCCACTCTTGACGCGTGGAGACGATCGAGCGTGAAGACGGGGGACGGAAGATGGATGTCAGCGGGAGTGTCCCGCCGGTCACGGGAGGTGAGCCGGAGGCTCCGGCCGACCCTCTCGCGTACGAGGGAGTCTGGCGGTTCACCGCTCCCGCCGTAGAAGAATCCGTTCCGCAGGCGCGCCGGGCGGTCCGGGAGCTGCTCGGGCGCCAGGGGGTGCCGGCCGATCAGGACCTCGTGTACGCGCTGCTCCTGATCGTCTCCGAGCTGGTGACGAACTCGGTCCGGCACGCCGCCCTGCTCTCCCCGGAGGTCGCGGTCGAAGTCGCGATCGGACGCGAGTGGGTACGGGTGGCCGTCGAGGACGACCACCCCTACCGCCCCAAGGCGCTGGAAGCGGATTTCGGCCAGACCGGCGGCCGGGGTCTGCTCCTGGTGCGGGAGGTAACGCTGGAGGCCGGCGGGGTCTGCGACGTCGAGCACACCTCGACCGGCGGCAAGGTCATCTGGGCGGCCCTGCCGCTCACCGCATCCGGCCCCGCCGGCTCGGCCTCCGCCGTCTGACCGGCGGGATACCGCTACCAGCCCGCCGCGTCACCCGTCAGCTCGCGGATCGCGGGCCGCGCCGCGTCCAGCACGGTCGTGAACCAGGCCGAGAACGGCGCCTCGGCATGCCGCTGCGCCAATTCCCCGGCGGTCACGAAGGCGGTGTCGCCGACCTCCTCCGGATCCGGCCGGAGCGCCGCCTGCGCGAGTCCCACGAACAGGTGGTTGTACTCCTGCTCCACCAGGCCCGACGCGGGGTCCGGGTGGTTGTAGCGCACCGTCCCCGCCTCCGCGAGCAGCGAGGGGGACAGCCCCAGCTCCTCGTGGGTCCGCCGGGCCGCCGCCGCGAACGGTGACTCCCCGGGGTAGGGATGACCGCAACAGGTGTTCGACCAGACGCCGGGGGAGTGGTACTTGCCCAGGGCCCGCCGCTGGAGCAGCAGGCGGCCCTGCTCGTCGAAGAGGAACACGGAGAACGCCCGGTGCAGCAGCCCGGGCGCCTGATGGGCGGAGAGCTTCTCCGCCGTGCCGATCGTGTTGCCGGACTCGTCGACCAGTTCGAGCATGATCGTTTCTTGAGTGCCGGTGCCGTTGGACGCGCTGCTCGCGGCGGTGGCTGGTGTGGTCGGCATACCCATCCTTCGCTTCGGACTTCGGCCTTCAGTCTGCCGTACAAAAGAGGCTTGTCCGCACTTCGGTGATCCGCGCATGTCTGCCCGTCGCCGCGTGATAAGCGGCGAGGAGCAGCTGCGGAGGCAGGTCACCTCACGGGCACCGGCACCCGGCGCGTCAGACCCCGAAGGGGGCCGGATAGCCGACCGTGCCCGCCGGGACCGGCACGGAATCGTCCAGCACCAGCGCCATCATCGCCTCGTCCGGGACCTCGAAGGGCGCCCGGATCCCGAAGCGCGACGCCGGTACGAAACCGAAGCGCGGGTAGTACTCCGGATGGCCCAGGACGAGGACCAGCGCCTCCCCGCGCTCCTTGGCCGCCGCGAGCAGGGCACGTACGACCGAGCTGCCCGCCCCCGAGCGCTGGAGCGCGGGATCGACGGCCACCGGGGCGAGAGCGAGCGCCCGTACGCCGTCGACCTCGCAGACGGTGAGAAGGGCGTGCGCGGCCACCGACCCGTCCGGGCCCTCGGCCACGTACGACAGCCCCGGCAGCCAGGAGGCGTCCGTGCGCAGCGCGTCCACGAGGTCCGCCTCCAGCGGGGTCTCGAAGGCCGCGAGGTTGACCTCCCTGACGGCGGCCACGTCGGCCGCGGTCTCCGGGCGGGCCGGCCAGGCGTCGCCCTGCCCGGCGCTCACCGGGCGCAGGACGTATCCCGTGTACCGGTACTCGTGCCCGTGCCGGGCCCGTACGTCGAGCTCCTCGCGGGTGGCGGCCACCGCGGCCGCCATCGCGGGAGTGTCGCCGTCGGCGTGGGCGCGGACCCGCCCGGCGAGCGGGCCGTAGTACTCGGCCCAGTCGGAGTCGGGCAGGTGGTGCACGCCCAGCACCTGGTACCCGGCGGCCTGGGCGGCCGCGAGATTGCGCGCGGTGGAGCGCAGCGCGTACCGGGGGTCCCAGAAGGCGCGTGCGCCGGGGGACGGCTCGGCGACGCTCCACTCGCACTCGGTGAGCACGAGGGTGCCGCCCGGTGCGAGCAGGCGCTTCCAGCGCGCGAGCGCGGTGTCGAAGCCGATGGCGTAGGCGGAGCCCTCCGCCCAGACGAGGTCGAAGGAGCCGTCCGCACAGGGCGGTGCGCCCATGTCCGCCTTGACGGCCCGGACGCGGTCGGCGAGCCCGCGGGCCGCCGCGGCCGTGCGCAGCTCGCCGAGGAAGTGGTCGTGGAGGTCGACGGCCGTCACGTCGCCGCCGGCCCGGCCGGCCTCGGCGGCGAGGAGCAGAGCGCTGCGGCCCGGACCGCAGCCCAGGTCGAGGACGCGCGGCCGCTCGGGCAGAGGTCCGCACAGCGACAGCAGGTGCCGGGTGGTCGCATCGGAACCGGGAGCCTGCCGGGGCAGGTCGTGGTGCAGCGTGAAGAAAGCCCGCAGGAAGCTGTCGGCGCCATCGGAGCTGTCGGCGCTGCGGGAGGTGTTGTTGTCGGTCAACGTGAACCCTTGAACAGGGGCTCCGGCCGACGAGGCGGATCGTGTGAGATCAGGCCTGGCCGGACGCCCGGGAGGAATGGGAGATGCACCGGAGTTCGCCGCGCGTGGCCGCGATCACTACGACGGTCATCAACCCACCTCTTTCTCGCTCGGGTTCCCGCTCAGTCGCCTTCAGACAGACCCGTACGAGACGCGTACGGCCCTGCGCCCACCGTAGCACCGGGGCGGTTTGTGGTCCCTCGGCGTGATCGTCGATGATGGCCACACGTAGGCCCGAAGCACAGGGATATCGGCTCATCGGGGCGTAAACGGGCGGTGAACCCCCGCTTCCATTCATCCGATAGCCTCTGCCGACGTGCCGCCGCCCCACCTGGCGTACGTCCCGTGTTCGTCGCAAGGAGTGAGTTCGTCTGCCGACCGTCATCCTTACCGGCCTGCCGGTCCCCGGATCACCGCTCCCCGACGAGCTGCGCTCCCTCGGCTTCGAGGTCCGCCCCGCGGCCGGGCCCGAGGAGGCCGCCGCCGCGCTGGCCGCCGTACCCGCCGACCAGCGGGTGGCCTTCGTGGACAGCGCGTTCGTCGGCCATGTGCACGCGCTGCGTCTCGCCCTGACCGACCCCCGCTACGACGCGTGCGCCGTCACCGGTGCCTTCGCCGTCCAGCCGGGCGCCCGCGGGGCCCTGGACAAGGCGGCCGCCGAGGCGGACACCGCCGCCGGCGGCGCCACCGAGCCCTACGCCGACCGGCTCGCCGCCGGCGTCGAGGCCGCCGGGACCTCCGTCCAGCGGCCCGAGCTCGGCACCCTCGTCGCCGCCGTCCCCGCCACCGCCGCGGACCGGGACGCGGCGACCGCCGCCGTCGCCGCCGTGGACGAGGAGGCGGTGCGCCTGCGGACCGCCGTGAAGTCCCGCGACGGCTTCTTCACCACCTTCTTCATCAGCCCGTACTCGCGTTACATCGCCCGCTGGTGCGCGCGCCGCGGACTGACCCCGAACCAGGTCACCACCGCCTCGCTGATCACCGCGCTCATCGCGGCCGGCTGCGCCGCCACCGGCGACCGCTGGGGCTACGCCGCGGCCGGTGTGCTCCTCCTCGTCTCCTTCGTCCTGGACTGCACCGACGGGCAGCTCGCCCGCTACTCGCTCCAGTACTCGACGATGGGCGCCTGGCTCGACGCGACCTTCGACCGCGCCAAGGAGTACTCCTTCTACGCGGGCCTGGCGCTGGGAGCGGCCCGCGACGGGGACGACGTATGGGCCCTCGCCGTCGGCGCGATGGTCCTGATGACCTGCCGCCACGTCGTCGACTTCTCGTTCAACGAGGCCAACCACGACGCCACGGCCGCCGGTACATCCGTCACCGGGAGCCCGACGGCAGCGCTCTCCGTCAAGCTCGACAGTGTCGGCTGGACGGTCTGGGTCCGGCGGATGATCATCCTCCCCATCGGTGAGCGCTGGGCGATGATCGCGGTCCTGACCGCCGTCACCACCCCGCGGATCGTCTTCTACGCCCTGCTCGTCGGCTGCGCCTTCGGCGCCCTCTACACCACCGCGGGCCGCGTCCTGCGGTCCCTGACCCGCAAGGCGAAGAGGACGGACCGCGCCGCCCGGGCCCTCGCGGACCTGGCCGACTCCGGCCCCGTCGCCGAGCTCGCCGGCCGTGTGGTGGGCCGGATGGCGCCCGGCGCCGGGATCGCCGCCGTCGTCGGCTCGGCCGCCCTGCTGTGGACGGCCTGGGCCTACGAGTTCGGCAGCCGCCAGGTGGTCATCGCCGCGGTCGTCTACGCGCTGCTCGCCGGGGCAGCCGTCGCACGTCCCCTCAAGGGCGCCCTCGACTGGCTCGTCCCGCCCGTGTTCCGGGCCGCCGAATACACCACCGTGCTGATCCTCGCCGCCAAGGCGGACGTCCCCGGAGCCCTTCCGGCGGCATTCGGCCTGATCGCGGCGGTCGCCTACCATCACTACGACACGGTGTACCGCATTCGCGGTGGCACCGGCGCGCCCCCGCACTGGCTGGTGCGGACGATCGGCGGCCATGAAGGCCGGGTGCTGCTGACCGCGGTACTGGCCGCCGTCCTGGTGACACGCCACACGGACTTCCCCGTCGCGCTCACGGCCCTGGCCGTGTTCGTGGCACTCGTGGTGCTCGTGGAGAGCATCCGCTTCTGGGTCTCCTCCGGAGCACCCGCCGTACATGACGAAGGAGAACCAGCATGATCGGCCTTGTACTCGCTGCCGGTGCCGGACGCCGCCTGCGTCCCTATACCGACACCCTGCCCAAGGCCCTCGTGCCCGTCGGTCCCGAAGGCCGGGAGGAGAGCCTGACGGTTCTCGACCTGACGCTCGGCAACTTCGCCGAGGTCGGCCTCACCGAGGTCGCCATCGTCGTCGGCTACCGCAAGGAAGCCGTCTACGAGCGCAGGGAGGCACTGGAGGCCAAGTACGGCGTCAAGATCACGCTGATCGACAACGACAAGGCCGAGGAGTGGAACAACGCCTACTCCCTGTGGTGCGCGCGTGACGTCCTCAAGCAGGGTGTGATCCTCGCCAACGGCGACACCGTCCACCCGGTCTCCGTCGAGAAGACCCTGCTCGCCGCCCGCGGCGACGGCCGGAAGATCATCCTGGCCCTCGACACGGTCAAGACCCTGGCCGACGAGGAGATGAAGGTCGTCACCGCCGACGGCGGTGCTTCCCGGACCGGCGTGCGGAAGATCACCAAGCTCATGGACCCGTCCGAGGCGACGGGCGAGTACATCGGTGTCACCCTCATCGAGCCCGAGGCCGCCGTGGAGCTGGCCGAGGCGCTGAAGACCACCTTCGAGCGCGACCCCGACCTCTACTACGAGGACGGCTACCAGCAGCTCGTCAACGACGGTTTCACCATCGACGTTGCCCCCATCGGTGACGTCAAGTGGGTCGAGATCGACAACCACGACGACCTCGCCAAGGGCCGGACGATCGCATGCCAGTACTGACGAGGCTGATCCCCTCGCCCGTCGTCGTCGACATCAGCCGCGGGGCGATGGACGACCTGGCCGGCCTCCTCGCCGACCAGCGGATCTCCGCCTCCGGCAAGCTGGCGATCGCGATCAGCGGCGGCTCGGGCGCGGCGCTGCGCCTGAAGCTGGAGCCCGTACTTCCGCACGCCGACTGGTACCCGGTCGTCGACGGCACCATCGACTCCGCGGTCAAGCTGGCCGACGACATGAAGGGCCGCCGCTACGACGCCGTCGTGGGCCTCGGCGGCGGCAAGATCATCGACGTCGCGAAGTACGCCGCGGCGCGGGTCGGGCTGCCCATGGTGGCCGTCGCCACCAACCTCTCGCACGACGGCATCTGTTCGCCGGTGTCCATCCTGGACAACGACAACGGCCGCGGTTCCTACGGCGTCCCCACGCCGATCGCGATGGTCATCGACCTCGACGTGATCAAGGACGCCCCGGTGCGGTTCATCCGCGCCGGCATCGGCGACGCGATCTCCAACATCTCCGCGATCGCCGACTGGGAGCTCTCGCACCAGATCACCGGCGAGGCCGTGGACGGCCTCGCCGCCGCCATGGCCCGTACGGCCGGCCAGTCCGTGCTGCGCCACACCGGCGGCTGCGGCGACGACGAGTTCCTCACCGTGCTCTCCGAGGCGCTCGTCCTCTCCGGCATCGCCATGTCGATCAGCGGGGACTCCCGCCCGTCGTCCGGCGCCTGCCACGAGATCAGCCACGCCTTCGACCTCCTCTACCCGGGGCGCTCGGCGCTCCACGGCGAGCAGGTCGGCATCGGAGCCGCCTTCGCCATGCACCTGCGCGGCGCGGAGGAGCAGTCCGCCCTCTTCGTCGACGTGCTGAGCCGCCACGGCCTGCCGGTGCTGCCCGAGGAGATCGGCTTCAGCGTCGACGAGTTCGTCGCGGCCGTCGAGTACGCCCCCCAGACCCGCCCGGGACGTTTCACGATCCTGGAGCACCTCAACCTGTCCGCAGCCGAGATCAGGGACGCTTACGCCGACTATGCCAAGACCATCCGTAGCTGAACTCCGGCCCGTCGTTCACCCGGAGGGCGTGAAGGACCGGCGCAGCGGCGAGCACTGGGCCGGGCGCCTCTACATGCGCGAGATCTCCCTGCGCATCGACCGCTTCCTGGTGAACACCCGCGTCACGCCCAACCAGCTGACCTACCTGATGACCGTCGCCGGTGTCCTCGCCGCCCCGGCCCTCCTGGTGCCGGGCGTCTGGGGTGCCGTCCTCGGGGTGGTGATGGTCCAGCTCTACCTGCTGCTCGACTGCGTCGACGGGGAGATCGCCCGCTGGAGGCAGCAGTTCTCGCTCTCCGGGGTGTACCTGGACCGAGTCGGCGCCTACCTGTGCGACGCGGCGGTCCTGGTCGGCTTCGGCCTGCGCGCGGCCGACCTGTGGGGCAGCGGGCGGATCGACTGGCTGTGGGCCTTCCTGGGCACCCTGGCGGCGCTCGGCGCGATCCTGATCAAGGCCGAGACCGACCTGGTCGGCGTCGCCCGGCACCAGGTGGGCAAGCCCCCGGTCAAGGAGGCGGCCTCGGAGCCGCGCTCGTCCGGCATGGCGCTCGCCCGCCGGGCCGCCGCCGCGCTGAAGTTCCACCGGCTGGTCCTCGGCATCGAGGCGTCCCTGCTCATTCTGTTGCTGGCCGTCCTGGACACGGTCCGGGGCGACCTGTTCTTCACCCGGCTCGGTGTCGCCGTACTCGCCGGCATCGCGCTGCTGCAGACGCTGCTGCACCTGGTGTCGGTCCTCGCCTCCAGCAGGCTCAAGTGACCGCCCCGATGCGGCTGGGCGCCGTGATCATCACCATGGGCACCCGGCCCGACGAGCTCAAGGCGCTCCTCGACTCGGTGGCCCGCCAGGACGGCGACCCCGTCGACGTGGTCGTCGTGGGTCAGGGCGTCAAGGTCACCGGGCTGCCCGAGGGCGTCCGCACGGTCGAGCTGCCCGAGAACCTGGGCATCCCCGGCGGGCGCAACGTCGGCATCGAGGCCTTCGGTCCCGGCGGCCGCGATGTGGACGCCCTGCTCTTCCTGGACGACGACGGACTGCTGGAGCGCACCGACACCGCCGAGCTGTGCCGCCAGGCCTTCGCCGAGGACCCCGGGCTGGGGATCATCAGCTTCCGGATCGCGGATCCGCAGACCGGCGAGACCCAGCGCCGGCACGTGCCGCGGCTGCGCGCTTCCGACCCGATGCGCTCCTCCCGCGTGACGACCTTCCTGGGCGGCGCCAATGCCGTCCGCACGGCGGTGTTCGAGCAGGTCGGAACCCTGCCGGGGGAGTTCTTCTACGCGCACGAGGAGACCGACCTGGCCTGGCGCGCGCTCGACGCCGGGTGGCTGATCGACTACCGCGCGGACATGGTGCTGCTCCACCCGACGACGGCGCCGTCCCGGCATGCGGTCTACCACCGTATGGTGGCTCGTAACCGGGTGTGGCTCGCCCGCCGCAACCTGCCCGTTCCGCTGGTCCCGGTCTACCTGGGCGTCTGGCTTCTCCTGACGCTCGTGCGCAGGCCTTCGGGTCCCGCGCTCAAGGCCTGGTTCGGGGGGTTCAAGGAGGGATGGACCACTCCCTGCGGTGCCCGGCGCCCCATGAGGTGGCGTACGGTCTGGCGGTTGACCCGACTGGGCAGACCACCTGTCATCTGACCCGCTCGCGTCTGGGAACATGGCGCGATCACGGGCCCAGCGCCACCGGCCCGATGTCCCCTGCCGCATCTTGAAGACGGAAAGTTTCAACTTGTGAGTGACACAACCCACGACGGCGCCCTCGCCACGAGCAAGCCGCCGTCCGAAGACGCGGGGCTCACCCCCGCGGAGCTCGCCAGGAAGTACGGGCTTTCCGTGAGCGGCGCCAGGCCCGGCCTGCGCGACTACGTGCGGCAGCTTTGGGGCCGGCGTCACTTCGTCATGGCTTTTTCCCGGGCCAGGCTGGTCGCGCAGTACAGCCAGGCGAAGCTCGGCCAGGTCTGGCAGGTGGTGACCCCCCTGCTGAACGCGGCCGTCTACTGGCTGATCTTCGGCCTGATCCTCGGCGCGGGCCGGGAGATGCCGAAGGGCGTCTACGTCCCGTTCCTGATGATGGGCATCTTCGTTTTCACCTTCACCCAGAGCTCGGTGATGGCGGGCGTCCGGGCGATCTCCGGGAACCTCGGGCTGGTGCGGGCGCTGCACTTCCCGCGAGCCGCCCTCCCGGTGTCCTTCTCGCTGCAACAGCTCCAGCAGCTGATGTACTCGATGATCGTCGTCTTCGTGATCGCCGTCAGCTTCGGCAACTACCCGCGGCTCTCCTGGCTGCTGGTGATTCCGACACTGGCGCTGCAGTTCATCTTCAACACCGGTCTCGCCATGATCTTCGCGCGGATGGGTTCCAAGACCCCCGACCTGGCGCAGCTGATGCCGTTCGTGATGCGTACGTGGATGTACGCCTCCGGGGTCATGTTCCCGATCGGGATCTACCTCAAGGACCAGCCCCAGTGGATCAGCGACGTGCTGCTGTGGAACCCGGTGGCGATCTACATGGACCTCATCCGGTTCGCGCTGATCGACGACTACGGCAGCAGCAACCTGCCTCCGCACGTCTGGCTCTTCGCCGTGGGGTGGGCCGCGGTGATCGGTCTCGGCGGCTTCGTGTACTTCTGGAAGGCTGAGGAGCGTTACGGCCGTGGCTGACAAGACCAAGGGGCGCGTCCCCACCGTGATCGCGGACGATGTCCACATCGTCTACCGGGTCAACACCGGCGGCGCCGGAAAGGGCGCCGCCACCGCGGCGCTCAGCAAGATAGTCCGCCGGGGCAAGGGCGACGCACCGGGCGTCCGCCGGGTCCACGCCGTGCGAGGGGTCTCCTTCACCGCGTACAGGGGCGAGGCGATCGGCCTCATCGGCTCCAACGGATCCGGCAAGTCCACCTTGCTGCGCGCCATCGCGGGCCTGCTGCCCTGCGAGGACGGCAAGGTCTACACGGACGGCCAGCCCTCGCTGCTCGGTGTCAACGCGGCGCTGATGAACGACCTCACCGGTGAGCGCAACATCGTCCTCGGCGGTCTCGCGATGGGTATGACCCGCGAGCAGATCAAGGAGCGCTACCAGGGAATCGTCGACTTCTCGGGCATCAACGAGAAGGGCGATTTCATCTCCCTGCCGATGCGCACTTACTCCTCGGGCATGGCGGCGCGTCTGCGTTTCTCCATCGCGGCGGCCAAGGACCACGACGTCCTGATGATCGACGAGGCCCTGGCCACCGGTGACCGCAGCTTCCAGGTGCGTTCCGAGAACCGCATTCGCGAACTGCGGGAGAAGGCGGGCACCGTCTTCCTGGTGAGCCACAACAACAAGTCCATCCGCGACACCTGCGACCGGGTGCTGTGGCTGGAAAAGGGCGAGCTCCTGATGGACGGGCCCACGGAGGAAGTCGTCTCGGCATACGAGAAGGCGTCCAACGGCTGACCCCCGGGTCGCGCCGTCCTTTCGCACTTCAGGGCCGCACCACCCGAGGCCCCCGCCGCTCCGCGTGGCGGGGGCCTCGGCGCGCTCACCTATTCGAAGCGACGACATTCGGTGGCGGAGCGAATACCCGAGCGGCCTCGGCGGCGTTGTACAGCGTAAGCTGAGCCAGTCCTGAATCGCGGCAAGGGGGGACGATTCACCGCAGGTGAACGGCCCGGGGGCGGTCCGGGGGAATCCCCGGCGGCGTGTCCGAAATAGGATGCATTGGGTTGGCAGTGTAGAACGGGAGATGTGACGGCAATGGCTACGGGAATTCTCCGGCCCCCAGGCATTACGGCCGTCCTCGCCACGGGCGGCGGTCGGTGACCCCGGGGCACGGCACCCGGCCCCGATCCGACACGGCACACACGCGCGCGACCCTCGACAAGGCCACAGCGGAGAACTTCCCCGTCGCCCCCTCCTTCCTTCCCCGCGCCTGGCGCGATGGCCTGATGGCGGTCTACGGATACGCCCGCCTCGTCGACGACATCGGCGACGGCGACCTCGCGCCCGGCGGACGCGACGCCGTACTCCTCGGCCTCGACCCCGCCGCCGTGGACGACCGGCTCGCCATGCTCGACGCCTTCGAGGCGGACCTGCGTCGTGTCTTCGGCGGCCCCGGCGGCCCTCCGCGCCATCCCCTGCTGCTCGCCCTCCAGCCCGTCGTCCGCGCCCACGGCCTCACCCCCGAGCCCTTCCTCGGGCTCATCGAAGCCAACCGCCAGGACCAGCGGGTCACGCGCTACGAGACGTACGAGGACCTCCTCGGCTACTGCGAGCTCTCCGCGAACCCGGTGGGCCGCCTCGTGCTCGCCCTCACCGGCACCAGCACCCCCGAGCGGGTCCGCCACTCCGACGCCATCTGCACCGCCCTGCAGATCGCCGAACACCTCCAGGACGTCGCCGAGGACCTCGGCCGGGACCGGATCTACCTCCCCGGCCAGGACATGCGCCGCTTCCACGTGACCGAGGCCGACCTCAAGGCCCCGAGCGCCGGAGCGTCCGTACGCGCCCTCGTCGCATTCGAAACCGAGCGCGCACGCGAGCTCCTGAAGGACGGCACGCCCCTCGTGGGCAGCGTGCACGGCAGACTCCGGCTGCTGCTCGCGGGCTTCGTGGGAGGGGGGCGTGCCGCCCTGCGAGCCGTCACCGCCGCCGGCTTCGACGTCCTCCCCGGCCCGCCCAAGCCCACCAAGAGCGGCCTGCTCCGCGAGGTTGCCGCCGTCCTGCGCACAGCGCCGAGAAAGGGGTGAGCCCGACCGTGGAGGGCCCCACACACCCGACCGCACCGACCGCACCGTCTGCATCGGTTTCGGCGGCATACGGCTACTGCGAGGCGGTCACCGGCTCACAGGCGCGCAACTTCGCATACGGCATCCGGCTGCTGCCCGCCGACAAGCGGCAGGCGATGTCCGCGCTGTACGCCTTCTCCCGGCGCGTCGACGACATCGGCGACGGCACGCTGGCGCCCGAGGTCAAGCTGGCCCGGCTGGAGGAGACCCGCGCCCTGCTCGGGCGGATCCGGGCCGAGGAGATCGACGAGGACGACACCGACCCGGTCGCCGTCGCCCTCGCGCACGCGGCACGCCGGTTCCCCATCCCGCTCGGCGGCCTCGACGAACTCATCGACGGCGTCCTGATGGACGTCCGCGGCGAGACCTACGAAACCTGGGACGACCTCAAGGTCTACTGCCGCTGTGTGGCCGGAGCCATCGGGCGGCTCTCGCTCGGCGTATTCGGCACCACACCCGGTGTGCCCGACGCGCCGCGGGCCTCCGAGTACGCCGACACGCTGGGCCTCGCCCTCCAACTCACCAACATCCTCCGGGACGTTCGCGAGGACGCGGCCAACGGCCGCACCTACCTGCCCACCGAGGACCTCGCCAAGTTCGGCTGCTCCGAAGGCTTCCAGGACGACCGGGCCCCCGTCGGCGCCGACTTCGCCGGTCTCGTCCACCACGAAGTCAGGCGAGCCCGCGCCCTGTTCGTCGAGGGCTACCGGCTGCTGCCCATGCTCGACCGGCGCAGCGGAGCCTGCGTCGCCGCCATGGCGGGCATCTACCGGCGCCTCCTCGACCGCATCGAGCGGGAGCCCGAGGCCGTGCTGCGGGGCCGTGTCTCACTGCCGCCGCACGAGAAGGCGTACGTCGCCGTGCGCGGCCTGTCCGGCCTCGACGCGCGGACCATCTCACGCCAGAGCAACCGGAGGCGGGTCTGATGTCCCCGACGACGATCGCCCCGGCGCGGGGCCGCGCGGTTCAGGCAACCCCCCGGCCGACGGCCGCGTCTCTCCCCGCGGGCTCCGCCCGCGCCGGGGGAGGGGCCCCCGGCGCCGTGCGGGCCCGGCCCGCAGGTCACCGCACCACCGGGGAGGACGCATGAGCGGCAGCGAGCAGCGTGCCGTCGTCGTGGGCGGCGGCCTCGCCGGCGTCACGACCGCCCTCGAACTCGCCGACGCCGGGCTCCAGGTGACCCTGCTCGAAGGCCGACCGCGCCTGGGCGGGCTCGCGTTCTCCTTCAAGCGCGGCGAACTGACCGTGGACAACGGCCAGCACGTCTACCTGCGGTGCTGCACCGCCTACCGGTGGTTCCTCGACCGCGTCGACGGCGCCGCCCTCGCCCCCCTCCAGGACCGGCTCGACGTACCCGTACTCGACGTCGCCCACCCCGGCGGACCGCGCCTCGGCCGGCTGCGCCGCAGCGCCCTGCCCGTGCCCCTGCACCTGGCCGGGGCGCTGGCCCGCTACCCGCACCTCTCGCTCGCCGAGCGCGCGAGCGTCGGGCGCGCCGCCCTCGCGCTGCGCCGCCTCGACCCCGCCGACCCGGCGCTGGACGGCCTGGACTTCGCCACCTGGCTCGCCCGCTACGGCCAGTCCGCCCGGACGATCGAGGCCCTGTGGGACCTCGTCGGCATCGCCACCCTCAACGCCACCGCCGAGCAGTCCTCGCTGGGCCTGGCCGCCATGGTCTTCAAGACCGGCCTGCTCTCCGAGAACGGCGCCGCCGACATCGGCTGGGCCCGGGTACCGCTCGGCGACCTGCACGACACCCTCGCCCGCAGGGCGCTCGACGCGGCCGGCGTACGGACCGAACTGCGCACCCGCGTCACCGCCCTCTCCCGTACGGCGGAGGGCGACTGGCGGATCGACACCGAGGGCGAGTCCCTCGACGCGGGCACAGTCGTCCTCGCCGTCCCGCAGCGCGAGGCGCACGGGCTGCTCCCGGCCGGCGCCCTCGCCGACCCCGACAAGCTCCTGGACATCGGCACCGCGCCCATCCTCAACGTCCACGTCGTCTACAACCGCAAGGTGCTCAAGGCACCCTTCTTCGCCGCGCTCGGCTCCCCGGTCCAGTGGGTGTTCGACCGTACAGACGCCTCCGGGCTCCCCGACGGCGGCCAGTACCTGGCGCTGTCCCAGTCGGTCGCCCAGGACGACATCGACGAACCCGTCTCGGTCCTGCGGACGAAGTACCTGCCCGAGCTGGAACGGCTGCTGCCCGCCGCACGCGGCGCCAAGGTACGGGACTTCTTCGTCACCCGGGAGCGGACGGCAACCTTCGCCCCCACACCCGGCGTCGGCCGGCTGCGCCCCGGGGCGCGGACCGACACGCCGGGGCTCTACCTGGCCGGTGCATGGACTGCGACCGGTTGGCCCGCGACCATGGAGAGCGCAGTCCGGAGCGGACTGAGCGCGGCACATGCCGCGCTCGCCGCACTCGGCCGCCCCCGCGTACACCCTCTGCAGGAGGCGGCATGACGACCGGCATCAGCGACACCGGCACAGGCACGGCAAGCACCGCACGAACAGGAACCAGAGGAGAGCCAGTGAACCCGGGGAATCCGGCTGTCGAGAACACGGATGCCGCTGCCGGCACAGCCGGAAGGGGAGCGGAGAAGGCGGACACCCTCGCCCTCCTGGAGCGCGGCCGCACGCTGTCGACCCCCGCACTCCGCGCCGCGGTCGACCGGCTCGCGGCGCCCATGGACACCGTCGCCGCCTACCACTTCGGCTGGATCGACGCCCACGGCAAGCCGGCGGACGGCGACGGCGGCAAGGCCGTACGCCCCGCTCTCGCACTGCTCTCCGCCGAAGCCGCGGGCGTCGCCGCCGAGGTCGGCATCCCGGGCGCCGTCGCGGTCGAGCTCGTCCACAACTTCTCGCTGCTGCACGACGACCTGATGGACGGCGACGAACAGCGCCGCCACCGCGACACGGTGTGGAAGGTGCACGGCCCCGCCCAGGCCATCCTGGTCGGCGACGCACTCTTCGCCCTCGCCAACGAGGTGCTGCTGGAACTCGGCACCGTCGAGGCGGGCCGCGCGGCGCGCCGGCTGACCACCGCCACCCGCAAGCTCATCGACGGCCAGGCCCAGGACATCTCCTACGAGCACCGCGAGAGCGTCAGCGTCGAGGAGTGCCTGGAGATGGAGGGCAACAAGACGGGCGCCCTGCTCGCCTGCGCCGTCTCCATCGGCGCCGTCCTCGGCGGCGCCGACGACCGTACGGCCGACAAGCTGGAGGAGTACGGCTACCACCTCGGCCTCGCCTTCCAGGCCGTCGACGACCTGCTCGGCATCTGGGGTGACCCGGAGGCCACGGGCAAGCGGACCTGGAGCGACCTGCGCCAGCGCAAGAAGTCCCTGCCGGTCGTCGCCGCGCTGGCGGCGGGCGGACCCGCCTGCGAGGAGCTCGCCGAGCTGCTCTCCGCCGACGCCAAGAGCAACGACTTCGAGAACTTCTCCGAGGAGGAGTTCGCCGCCCGCGCCGCGCTCATCGAGGCGGCCGGAGGCCGTCAGTGGACCGCGGACGAGGCGCGCCGCCAGCACGCCGTCGCGATCCGCGCCCTGGACGACGTCGACATGCCGCAGCGCGTACGCGACCAACTGGTCGCCCTCGCCGACTTCGTCGTCGTGCGCAAGCGGTGATCGCCACCCGATCGAGGATATGACTCGCGAGTCGCCGGCCGGCGCCACTGCCTGAAAGGGCGGGCACCGGCCGACGGCGGACCCCAGTTCAGCAGAGGACACTGTTCGAAGGGGAAGCCATGACAGCGACGACCGACGGCAGCGCGGAGAGCGCTGGCGCTGGCAGCGACACCGATCCGCAGCCGCGGCCCGACCGCGCCGAACCGGGCCCACCGGCCCGGCCGGCTCCGCCCGGAGCAGTCCGGGCCGATGCCGAGGAGGCAGGCGGTATCCGGGTCCGGGTCAGGGGCCCGGCACAGGCTCCGGCCGAGGAGCGTGCGTCCCGGACCCCGGCGGGAACGGCGCCGGCCGGCTCGGCCCCGCCGGGGTTCGCCTCCGACCTGCCGGACACCGCCGCAGACGGCCGAATCCGCGCCGGCGCGCTCGCGGACGCGCCCGCGCGGCGCGTACCGCTCCTGGCGCCCGCCGGGCCGAAGCAGGCGGGCCGGGCCGGAGCCGCGAGGTCCGGGGCACCGGGGGCGGGGCGGACCACCCTGGATCTGCCGGAACGGCCCGACGGCAGGGGGCAGGCGGACGGGCAGGGCCCGTACGGGCAGCCCGCGCCCGCGGATCCCGCCGACCGGGCCGCGTACGAGGCAGCCGTGCGGGCGACCCGGCACCTGCTGGAGCGCCAGGACCCCGAGGGCTGGTGGAAGGGCGACCTGGAGACCAACGTCACCATGGACGCCGAGGACCTGCTGCTGCGGCAGTTCCTCGGCATCCGGGACGAGGCCACCACGTACGCCGCCGCCCTCTTCATCCGCGGCGAGCAGCGGGACGACGGCACCTGGGCCACCTTCCACGGCGGACCGCCCGAACTGTCCGCCACCATCGAGGCGTACGTGGCACTGCGCCTCGCCGGCGACGCGCCGGACTCCCCCCACATGTCCCGGGCCTCGGCCTGGATCCGGGCCCACGGCGGGATCGCCGCAGCCCGGGTCTTCACCCGGATCTGGCTGGCGCTCTTCGGCTGGTGGAAGTGGGACGACCTCCCCGAACTCCCGCCCGAGCTGGTCTTCCTGCCGCCCTGGGTGCCGCTGAACATCTACGACTTCGGCTGTTGGGCCCGCCAGACCATCGTCCCGCTCACCGTCGTCTCCGCGATGCGCCCGGTCCGCCCGGCCCCCTTCACCCTGGACGAGCTGCACGCCGACGCGCGGGTGCCGAACCCGGCCAAACCGCTCGCCCCGCTTGCCAGTTGGGACGGCGCCTTCCAGCGCATGGACAGGGCCCTGCACCTCTACCGGCGGTTCGCGCCGCGCCGGCTGCGCAAGGCCGCGATGGCCACGGCCGCCCGCTGGATCATCGAGCGCCAGGAGAACGACGGCTGCTGGGGCGGAATCCAGCCGCCCGCCGTGTACTCCATCATCGCCCTGCACCTGCTCGGTTACGACCTCAGGCACCCGGTGATGCGCGCCGGGCTGGAATCCCTGGACCGGTTCACGGTGTGGCGCGAGGACGGCGCCCGGATGATCGAGGCCTGCCAGTCCCCGGTCTGGGACACCTGCCTCGCCGCGATCGCCCTGGTGGACGCGGGCGTGCGGCGCGACCATCCGGCACTGGTCAAGGCCGCCGACTGGATGCTCGGCGAGGAGATCGTCCGCAGCGGGGACTGGGCGGTGCGCCGGCCCGGACTGGCCCCCGGCGGCTGGGCGTTCGAGTTCCACAACGACACCTACCCCGACATCGACGACACGGCCGAGGTGGTCCTCGCACTGCGCCGGATCAAGCACCCCGACCCGGCGCGAGTCGAGGCGGCCATCGCCCGCGGGGTCTCCTGGAACCTCGGCATGCAGTCGAAGAACGGCGCCTGGGCCGCCTTCGACGCCGACAACACCAGCCCCTTCCCGAACAAGCTGCCCTTCTGTGACTTCGGCGAGGTCATCGACCCGCCCTCGGCCGACGTCACCGCCCACGTGGTGGAGATGCTCGCGTTCGAGGGCCGGGCCACCGACCCGCGGGCCCGGCGCGGCATCGCCTGGCTGCTGGCCGAACAGGAGCCGGACGGCGGCTGGTTCGGCCGCTGGGGCACCAACTACGTGTACGGGACCGGGTCGGTGGTCCCGGCGCTCACCGCCGCGGGCATCGCCACGGCGCATCCCGCGATCCGGCGGGCCGTGCGCTGGCTGGAGTCCGTACAGAACGACGACGGCGGATGGGGCGAGGACCAGCGCTCCTACCAGGACCGGTCGTGGGCCGGGAAGGGCGCCTCCACCGCCTCGCAGACCGCGTGGGCGCTGATGGCCCTGCTGTCGGCCGGAGAGAGGGGCGGCAGGGCCGTCGAGCGGGGCATCGCGTACCTCGTGGAGACGCAGCAGGCGGACGGCTCCTGGGACGAGCCGTACTTCACGGGCACCGGCTTCCCCTGGGACTTCTCCATCAACTACCACCTCTACCGGCAGGTGTTCCCGCTCACGGCGCTCGGCCGCTACCTGTACGGAGAACCGTGCGCTCCCGCCGGAGCGCTGCCCGGGGAGCCCTGATGGCTGCCCCCGGCACGGGGGACGGTGCCGGGTCCGCGGCCCCGCTGCTGATCGCCTGCGCCTTGCGCATCGAGCAGCTCGCCCTGCGCAGCGCGGGCCAGGGCGGCACGGGTGAAGCGCCGCACGCCGTCCTGCGTACCGGCATGGGCCCGCGCGCGGCCGAGCGGGCCGTCGGCCGGGCCCTCGACCGGCCGGAGCTGAGCCGGGCGGCGGTCCTCGCGACCGGATTCTGCGCCGGACTGGTCCCCGGCATGCACCCCGGCGACCTCGTCGTCGCCGAGGAGACCCGGGACCCGCACGGAGCCGTCACGTGCACGGGTACCGGCCTGCTCGCCGAAGCACTGGCCCGGGCCCTGCCGGGCCGGACCGTGCACACCGGTGCACTGACCGGATCCGATCACGTCGTCCGCGGCCAGGAACGCGCGCACCTGCGCGCCACCGGTGCCATCGCGGTCGACATGGAGTCGGCGGCCACGTTGTGGACCGCCACCCTCGGCGGCCCCGCGTCGGGCGCGAGCCGCCCCGTTGCGGCCGTCCGGGTGATCGTGGACGCTCCGGAGCACGAACTCGTCCGTATCGGCACGGTCCGCGGTGGAATATCGGCCTTCCGTGTACTGCGTGCCGTACTGCCCGCGTTTTATGAATGGCACCGTTCTTCGCTGCTCCCCAGGAGGTGAGCCAGATGGCCATGCCACTGCGCCAGACCGTCAGGGTCGGGACCTATCTTCTCGAACAAAAGCTCCGCAAGCGTGAGAAGTTCCCGCTGATCGTCGAGCTGGAACCGCTCTACGCCTGCAACTTGGCCTGCGAAGGGTGCGGGAAGATCCAGCACCCGGCCGGGGTGCTCAAGCAGCGCATGCCGGTCGCCCAGGCGGTCGGCGCCGTGCTGGAATCCGGCGCGCCGATGGTGTCCATCGCGGGCGGCGAGCCCTTGATGCACCCGCAGATCGACGAGATCGTCCGGCAGTTGGTGGCGAAGCGGAAGTACGTCTTTCTCTGCACCAACGCGATGCTGCTGCGCAAGAAGATCGAGAAATTCACCCCGTCCCGCTATTTCGCCTTCGCCGTGCACATCGACGGCCTGCGTGAGCGGCACGACGAGTCGGTGGCCAAGGAGGGCGTCTTCGACGAGGCCGTAGCGGCCATCAAGGAAGCGAAGAAACGCGGTTTCCGGGTGACCACCAACTCCACCTTCTTCAACACGGACACTCCGCAGACAGTCATCGAGGTACTGAACTACCTCAACGACGACCTCCGGGTCGACGAGATGATGATCTCGCCCGCCTACGCCTACGAAAAAGCCCCCGACCAGGAACACTTCCTCGGCGTCGAGCAGACCCGCGAACTCTTCAAGAAGGCCTTCGCGGGTGGCAACCGGCGCCGCTGGCGGCTCAACCACTCGCCGCTCTTCCTCGACTTCCTGGAAGGCAAGGCCGATTTCCCCTGCACCGCCTGGGCCATTCCGAATTACTCCCTCTTCGGCTGGCAGCGCCCCTGCTATCTGATGAGCGACGGCTACGTGCCGACGTACCGGGAACTGATCAACGACACCGACTGGAGCAAGTACGGCCGCGGAAAGGACCCGCGCTGCGCCAATTGCATGGCGCACTGCGGCTATGAACCCACCGCCGTCCTCGCCACCATGGGCTCGCTCAAGGAATCCCTGCGGGCGGCCCGGGAGACGGTGAGTGGCAACCGGGGCACCTCGGCATGACGGCGGCACCGGAAGGGGCCAGGGCCTCGGCGCAGGGCGGCCGGGGCCAGGGCTTCGACCTCGGCGCCCTGCTGGCGGCGCGTGGAGGGGAGCGGTACGAGCTGCACGTCCGCCACCTCAACCACCAACTGCCCCGGATGCTGCACACCATCGGCTTCGACAAGGTCTACGAGCGGGCCGAGGGAGCGCACTTCTGGGACGCCGAGGGCAACGACTACCTCGACATGCTGGCCGGGTTCGGGGTGATGGGCCTGGGCCGGCACCACCCGGTCGTCCGCCGGGCGCTGCACGACGTCCTGGACGCCCAGCTCGCCGACCTCACCCGCTTCGACTGCCAGCCGCTGCCCGGACTGCTGGCCGAGAAGCTGCTCTCGTACAGCCCGCACCTGGACCGGGTCTTCTTCGGCAACAGCGGCACCGAGGCCGTCGAGACGGCCCTGAAGTTCGCCCGGTACGCCACCGGGCGGCCCAGGGTCCTCTACTGCGACCACGCCTTCCACGGGCTGACCACCGGCTCGCTCTCGGTGAACGGGGAGCGGAGCTTCAGGGACGGTTTCGACCCGCTGCTCCCCGACACGAAGATCGCGCTGGGCGATCTGGCCGCCTTGGAGCGGGAGCTGCGGCGCGGGGACGTGGCCGCCTTCGTCGTCGAACCGATCCAGGGCAAGGGGGTGCTCGAAGCGCCGCCCGGGTTCCTGCTCGCCGCGCAGGAACTGCTGCACCGGCACAAGTCGCTGCTGATCGTGGACGAGGTACAGACCGGGCTGGGACGGACCGGTGACTTCTACGCGTACCAGCACGAGCCGGGCGTGGAGCCGGACCTGGTGTGCGTGGCCAAAGCCCTGTCGGGCGGCTACGTACCGGTCGGCGCGACCCTGGGCAAGGACTGGATCTTCAAGAAGGTCTACTCGTCCATGGACCGGGTGCTCGTGCACTCGGCGAGCTTCGGGTCCAACGCCCAGGCGATGGCGGCGGGGCTGGCGGTGCTGTCGGTGATGGAGGACGAGGAGGTCGTGGCCAACGCCCGGGCGATGGGCGACCTGTTGCGCGGGCGGCTCGCGGCCCTGGTGGACGAGTACGAGCTGCTGCACGAGGTGCGGGGGCGCGGGCTGATGATCGGCATCGAGTTCGGCCGGCCGTCCTCGCTGGGGCTGCGCAGCCGGTGGGCCATGCTGCAGGCGGCCCGCAAGGGACTCTTCGCGCAGATGGTCGTGGTGCCGCTGCTGCGCAAGCACCGCATCCTCACCCAGGTCTCCGGCGACCACCTGGAAGTGATCAAGCTCATTCCGCCGCTGATCGTGGACGAGCGGGACGTCGCCCGGTTCGTCGGCGCCTTCCGCTCGGTCATGGACGAGGCGCACGGCGGCGGCACTTTGATGTGGGACTTCGGCAGAACCCTGGTGAAGCAGGCCGTCGGCAACGGCTGACGGCCTGCCCCGGCCCGCCTCCCCGGCTGTCGCGGGGCCCGCCGAAGGCGGCCCCCGGGACGGGGGTCAGTCGAGCAGCCGCTCGCGGAGCCGGCCGAGGGTGTCGGGCGTGAGCCCGAGACCCTCGGCGAGGTAGCGCTCGACCCCGCCCCAGTGCCCGTCGATGGTGTCGAAGGCGGCGGTCAGGTACTCGGCGCGGGCGTCGAAGAGCGGAGCGAGCAGCTCCATCACCTCGGGGGAACGCGCCTCGGCCGTCGCGCTGCTGCGTTGCACCACGTAACGGCGGTTCGGGGCGTTCGACTCCAGATAGTCCGCCAGGATCGCCTCGCGCTCGACACCCAGCGCGAGCAGGGTGACGGCGACCGACAGGCCGGCCCGGTCCTTGCCCGCCGCGCAGTGCATGAGGGCGGGAACGCTGTCCTCGGCGAGGGCGTGCACGACCCGGCTGTGCTCGGCGGTGCGGTGTGTGATGATCCCGCGGTACGAGTGCGACATGCGGGCCGCGCCCTTGCCGTCGCCGAGGAGGGAGCGCAGCTGGCCGAGGTCGCCTTCGCGGACCATCTTCCAGAACTCGCGCCCGTCGGCGGGGTCCGACAGGGGGATGTTGACGTTCCGTACGCCGGGCAGCTCGACGTCCGGGCCCTCCAGGGCGTGGTCGGCCTCGTTGCGGAAGTCGAAGACGGTGTGCAGTCCGAGCGAGGACAGGAACTGTGCGTCGGTTTCGGTGGCATGTGCCAGATGTCCGCTTCGGAAGAGTCGTCCCGTCCTGACCCTCCGTCCGTCCGAGGTCGGCAGCCCGCCCACGTCACGGAAGTTGCGCACCCCGATCAGCTCGGGCTCCGGCTCGGGCTGCGCCAGCGGGGCCGGGGGTATCTGCTGGGTCACGGGAGCTCCTCCGTATCGTCCTGGGGTGTCCGAATTGAGCTACTTGGCCACTACTTCGCCACAACTTGCCGTCATCGAAAGGGACATCAGGCCGTCCCCGTGAGCCAGATCATACGGTGACCGTGAGTGCCTGATCGCGAAAAGCGAATGGCCTAGCGGGGGCGGTTGTTGACGGGAGGGAATGGACGGAGGGTGACCGTAATTCCGCCGATCTCCCATCCCTGTGATTCCGTCAGGAAATTCATGGCTTGTTCCCTGTGGCCGGACTCGATTACCTTCGCGATCGATCCGGGTGGACCGCCAAATCCTGCCGCCGCCCGGAAACCGCACCCGACTACTCACGCGCGGCAGGAGCGGGGGAACCAGGTAAGCCGCCGTTCCGGGTCTATAAACCGGGACGGCTCGGGGTGAAGCCGTACATGTGCCACATGTGTACGGCCGGACATCTCCAGTCCGAACCCGACAGCTCACCTCGCAGGCGCCGGAGAGGAATTCAGCATGCCTGCAAAGGGTAAGCACCGCCGTCCCAAGTCCGGTTCGATATCCCGCGGTTTCGCCGTCGCCGGCACCGGTGGCGCGGCCCTCGCGCTGCCGCTGATGGGAGCCACCGGCGCCCAGGCGGCCGGTGCGCCGACCGTCTCGACCGCCGCCGCCTCCACCGTGCAGGCGCCGCAGGTCCAGCACGTCGAGCAGGTCCCCGTGGCGCTGCGGGCCGAGCCCGTCGCCGCCGTGCAGGCCGCACCGACCCAGTACACGGTCGTTCCGGGCGACTACCTCTCCAAGATCGCGGCGGAGCGCCGGCTCGAGGGCGGCTGGCAGCAGCTGTACGCCGACAACCGCGAGGCCGTCGGCGCCGACCCGTCCCTGATCCACCCGGGCCTGAAGCTGACGCTCGGCGGGAAGAGCCAGGCCGCGGCTCCGGTCAAGCCGGCCCCGGCGACCCCGAAGGCTCCGGCCCGTAAGCCCGCCGAGAAGCCGGCCGAGAAGCCCGCCGAGAAGCAGGCCGAGAAGCCCGCGGCGTCCGTCGGCCGGTCCTCCACCGGAACCTCGGCCTCCGGCGAGGCTTCCTCCGGTTCGAGCGCCCCCACCGGCTCCGGTTTCGTGGCCCCGGTCAGCGGCGGGATCTCCACCCAGTACCGGGCCAGCGGGAGCATGTGGTCCTCCGGCTACCACACCGGCGTGGACTTCATGGCGAGCTCCGGCACCACCGTCAAGGCCGTCGGTGCGGGCACCGTCGTCTCCGCCGGATGGGGCGGCTCGTACGGCAACGAGGTCGTCATCCGGCACGCGGACGGCAAGTACTCGCAGTACGCCCACATGTCGGCGCTCTCCGTCTCGGTCGGCCAGAGCGTCACCGGCGGCCAGCGCATCGGCCTCGTCGGCTCCACCGGCAACTCGACCGGCCCGCACCTCCACTTCGAGATCCGCACGGGCCCGTCCTACGGCTCCGACATCAGCCCGGTGAGCTACCTCCGTTCGAAGGGCGTGAGCATCTGACGGCACCCGCCGTCGAAGCACGGACGGCGTCAGGCCGGGGCCCGAAGGGGGTCCCGGCCTGACGTGTACTTATTCCTTACCCCTCGGGTGGTATAGATCACGGTCCGTCAACCCCTGCTTACGTTGGCGTAGGTCGCCCACGGGGGTGAAGGATGTCGTTCCGTGGCAGCGACGACGACGACACTCAAGACCATCGGCTCGTACGCGGCGATCGGGGACAGCTTCACCGAGGGTGTGGGGGACCCGGGACCCGGGGATTCGTTTCTCGGCTGGGCGGACCGGCTTGCCGTGCTCCTGGCCGATCAGCGTGACGAGCACGACTTCCGATACGCGAACCTGGCCGTGCGCGGACGGCTCCTCGACCAGATCGTGGCCGAGCAGGTCCCACGGGCGAAGGCGCTCGCGCCGGACCTGGTGACCTTCTGCGCGGGCGGCAACGACATCATCCGGCCCGGCAGCGACCCCGACGACGTGGCGCAGCGGTTCGAGGCGGCCGTCGCCGACCTCACGGCGTCCGTGGGCAAGGTCATGATCACGACCGGCTTCGACACGCGGGGCGTGCCGGTCCTGCGGCACATCCGGGGCAAGGTGGCGACGTACAGCGCGCACGTCCGCGCCATCGCCGACCGCTACGACTGCCCCGTGCTCGACCTCTGGTCGCTGAAGTCCGTACAGGACCGGCGGGCCTGGGACGCCGACCGGCTGCACCTTTCGCCGGAAGGGCACACCCGGGTCGCGTTGCGCGCCGCGCAGGTGCTCGGCCTGGAGGTGCCGACCGATCCGGACCAGCCGTGGCCGCCGCAGCGGCCGCGCGGCTCGGTCGACGTGACGCGGGACAACATCCAGTGGGCGCGCGAGCACTTGGTGCCGTGGATCGGCCGCCGGCTGCGCGGGGAGTCCTCCGGGGACCATGTCGAGGCGAAGCGGCCGGACCTGCTGCCGCTGTAGGAGGGGGGTGGGCCTCGGACACGGCGGCGGGCCCGGCGGCCGTCCGTGACACGGGGGCGGGCGGGGGAGGCCCGGACACGGGGGCGGCGGGGCCCGCACGCGGAATCCTTCGGGGTCGGTGTTCGTTGGGATGGTCGTAGACGTACGACCGCCCTGACCCCATCCTCCCAGGAGGCGCCTTGACCGGCTCCCGTCCCCTGCGTCCACGGCTGCGCGCCCTGCGGACCGAAGCCTTCGGCGCGGACCCGTCCGGTGCCCGGCTGGAGCGCATCCGCCGCTCGCCGAACTTCGCCGACGGCGCCTTCCAGAATCCGGTCGGGGCCCGGACCAGGCCCTCGGGCTCGATGGCGGAGTTCGCGAAGATCTACTTCCACAAGGAGCAGAGGCTGCGCAGGAGTCCGGTCGCGCCGATCCCGGTGTACCCCACGACCCTCGCCGAGCTGGCGAAGCCTCCGGTCAGCGGATTGCGCCTGACCTGGATGGGCCACTCCAGCGTCCTCGCGGAGATCGACGGGCGCCGCGTGCTGTTCGACCCGGTGTGGGGCGAGCGGTGCTCTCCCTTCCCCTTCGCCGGACCCAAGCGACTGCACCCGGTGCCCGTGCCGCTGGCCTCGCTGGGCCGGGTCGACGTCGTGGTCATCTCGCACGACCACTACGACCACCTCGACCTGCCGACGATCAAGGCTCTGGCCGGTACGGACACGGTCTTCGCCGTCCCGCTGGGTGTGGGCGCGCACCTAGAGCGCTGGGGCGTTCCGGCCGACCGGCTGCGCGAGCTGGACTGGGACGAGAGCACCGAGGTCGCGGGCCTCTCGCTCACGGCCACCCCGGCCCGGCACTTCTGCGGACGCGGTCTGCGCAACCAGCAGCACACCCTCTGGGCCTCCTGGGCCGTCGCGGGGGACGAGCACCGGATCTACCACAGCGGTGACACCGGCTACTTCCCCGGCTTCAAGGAGATCGGCGCGGAGCACGGGCCTTTCGACGCCACGATGATCCAGATCGGGGCGTACTCGGAGTACTGGCCCGACATCCACATGACTCCCGAGGAGGGCGTGCGCGCCCACCTCGACCTCCAGGGCGGCGTCCCGCACGGCACGATGCTGCCCATCCACTGGGGCACCTTCAACCTGGCGCCGCACCCGTGGGACGAACCGGGCGAGGGCACGCTGACCGCAGCCGAGGCGGCCGGTGCGGCGGTCGCGCTGCCGGTGCCCGGGCAGCCCTTCGAGCCCGGCGCCGCCGGTGTGCCGGCCTCGCCGTGGTGGCGCCCCTTCGCGGCGGCCAGCCCGCCCGCGCCCGCGGCGGTCTCCCGGCCCGCCGTGACCGGCCGGCCCAAGGCCGTGGTCCGCGAGGAGCCCGAAGCCGTCGGTTCCTAGGGAGTGCGGCCACCCCGGCTACCCGGCTACCCGGCTACCCGGCTACCCGGCTACCCGGCTACCCGGCTACCCGGCTACCCCAGCTACTGCGGGGAGGCGCCCCCTGGCATCGGCCCGACGGAACTGTGACGGCACGGCTTACGGGCTGATCGCGGGCTGATCACGTGCAGGCCGCCGGGGGCGCTGACGGCCGTTGTGGCCGTTACCGGCGGCCTGCCCGGCCGCGGGGGCACAGACCGGGGTCGCCGCCGCGCGGGATCCGCGCCGGGGCCCGGGGGTGGAGGACACGCGCCGGGGCGTGCACGCTCCCGGCGCATTCGGGCTGTCGTACGAGCGCTCCGTCGGGAGCGGGAAGCACTGCGGCGAACTTCCCCAACTGCCCGCCCGGGGCGTGAGCGTGCGGTCTAGCGTGGGTATCCGGTGATCAACACCGGCCCCGGGAACTACTGGGAGCCGGGCCCCACGTACCGAGGACGCCGATGTCCGGACTCCGCGCCGCCCGCCACTCCCCGTCGAGACACGCCGTCACCGGTCCCAGTCGGCAGATACGCCCCCAGCTGGTCCGCGCCGCGGTACTGCCCACGCTCGCCGCCGGGCTCAGCGGGACCGCCGCGGTGATCTTCACCCTGCAGCTCGGCGGGGGAGCGGGCGAACGCGACCCCCGGCTGTGGCCGGTGCTCGCCGGCTGCGCCCTCCTCGTCGTCGGCGCGCTCGCCGCCGCCCTGCTCGGAGCCCAGCGCGCGGCCAAGGCCGTCCGGGACCGGTGCGAAGCGCTGCGCCGCTCCAGCGTGCGCGGCCGCCAGGAGCTGCGGGCCGCCGCCGTGCGGCTGGAGCGCGGCGAGACCCCGCCCCGCCCGGTGCGCGGCGGCCCCACCGCACCCCCGCCCGGCACCGACCCGGCCGGGGTGGACGAGTTCTGGCTGCTCTCCCAGGAACTGCGCGGCGCCCGCGAGCAGGCGCACGCGACCCTCGTACGGCTGGCCGGTCCGGCCACCCCGTCCGACAGCGAACGGAAAGTGGAGGTCTTCGTCAACCTCGCGCGCCGGCTGCAATCCCTCGTACACCGCGAGATCTCGCTGCTGGACGGACTGGAAGACACGGTCGAGGACCCGGACCTGCTCAAGGAGCTCTTCCACGTCGACCACCTCGCCACCCGGATCCGCCGGCACGCCGAGAACCTCGCCGTGCTCGGCGGCGCGGCTTCCCGCCGCCAGTGGACCCGGCCCATCGACCTGAGCGAGGTGCTCCGCTCCGCGGTCGCGGAGGTGGAGCAGTACACACGGGTCAAAGTGGTGCCACCGGCGGGCGGCAGCGTCCGTGGCCACGCCGTCGCCGACGTGGTGCACCTGCTGGCCGAACTGGTGGAGAACGCCACCGTGTTCTCCGCCCCGGACACCGATGTGGTGCTGCGCGCCGAACGGGTCACCGCCGGGATCGCGGTCGAGGTGGAGGACCGCGGGCTGGGCATGCCGGCCGAGGAACAGCGCCGGATGAACGCCCTGCTCGGCGACCCCGACCAGATCAGCGTCCGGCATCTGCTGGCCGACGGGCGGATCGGCCTCTTCGTCGTCTCGGCGCTGGCCCGCCGGCACGGGATCGCCGTCGAGCTCAAGTCCAACATCTACGGCGGCGTCCTGGCCGTCCTCGTCCTGCCGCAGGAACTGCTGGGCGCCGAGGCGCCGAGCGCCGCCGACGCCGCGGGTGGCTCCCGGGCCACCTCGTGGGGGACCGGCGAGGGCACGGTGATGCCGCCCCTGGAGCCCGTACGGATGACCCCGCCCCGGCCGGACGCGCCGGGGGCGGGGCCGACCGTACCGGCCTGGGCGACGGACGCGCCGCGCCCTTCGTGGACGCAGCCGGCGGAGACCTGGGCCTGGGACCCGGAGCGCCGGCCCGGGGCACTCGGCACGTCGGCGACCGAGCCGCCGCCCGCGCCGTCCTTCGCGCCCCTGCCGGAGGTGCCGCGAGGGTCGGCGCTTCCGACCGTGCCCGCTGCCCGCGCCGCGGGCGACGACCGGCCGCCGCTGCCACGGCGCCGTGCCCAGGAACACCTCGCCTCCCAGCTGCGGGAGGCACCCGTCCCGCGGCGGTCCGACGCCGCCGAACCACCCGTGCACGACCCGGGCCTGATGGCCGCCTTCCAACGGGGCTTCGGCCTCGCCCAGTCGGAGAACCAGGTATGACCCCGATGATCCCGACCCCGATGTCCCGGACCCCGAGGACCCCGACCCCTCACCTCAGCAAGGAGCGCACCCCCATGGGCGGCGAAGTGGCGACGAAGACCGGCGGCCGGCTCTCGGATCTCGACTGGCTGCTCAGCGGCCTCGTACAGCGGGTCCCCTACACGCGCAGCGCCGTACTGCTCACGGCCGACGGGCTGGTGACGTGCGTGCACGGGCTGGACGCGGACAGCGCCGACCACATGGCGGCGCTGGCATCGGGCCTCTACTCGCTGGGGCGGAGCGCCGGATCGCGTTTCGCGGACGGCGCGGAGGTGCGGCAGGTGGTGGTCGAACTCGACACGGCGCTCGTCTTCGTGTCGGCGGCCGGATCCGGGACCTGCCTGGCGGTGCTCGCCGACCGCGAGGCCGACGCCGGGGTGCTCGGCTACGAGATGGCGATGCTGGTCAAGAGCGTACGTCCGTACCTGGCGGCCCCGCCGCGGCGGCCCGTCGCCGACCCGGAGCGATGAGGGAGCGCGGGACGGGGGCATGTGCTTCAGGGGCATACAGGACGGGGGCCCGCACGACGGGGCCGTACGGGAAGGGAACCGGCCGGGACACACCGTGGCTCGACGACTCGGCGGGCCGGCTGATGCGCCCGTACACGGCCAGCGGGGGCCGGACCAGGCCGGGCGTCGCGCTCGACTTGCTCTCCCTGCTGACCGCGACGGGGGTGCGCCCGCGCGTCCCGCTCGGGACGGAACACACCCTGGCGCTGCGGATGTGCGCGGGCGCCGCGGCGGTCACGGTCGCCGAGGTGGCCGGACAGCTGCGGCTGCCGGCGGTGGTGGTGAAGGTGCTGCTGTCCGACTTGATGGAACACGGGGCCCTCACGGCGCAGGCGCCGCGGTTCCCCGGCGGCGGCTCGTTCGCCGCCGACGACCAGTCCCTTCTCCGGGCGGTGCTCGATGGCCTACATAAGCGACTGTGACGCCGACGCCGACGCCGACGCCGACGCCGCTGCCGCTGCTGTCGGCGTGGACGCCACTGAGGGCGCCGGCGGGGGCGCGGGGGCGTCCCCGCCGGCGACGCTCAAGATCCTGATCGCGGGCGGATTCGGGGCGGGCAAGACCACCTTCGTGGGCGCGGTGAGCGAGATCGAACCGCTGAGCACGGAGGAGCTGCTGAGCGGCCTGAGCGAGTCCGCCGACGCGCTGGAGGGGGTCGAGGCGAAGACGGCGACGACCGTCGCACTGGACTTCGGCCGGATCACGCTGGACGAGCGGCATGTGCTCTACCTCTTCGGTACGCCCGGGCAGCAGCGCTTCTGGTTCCTGTGGGAGGAAATGTGCGTGGGCGCGCTGGGAGCCGTGGTGCTCGCCGACACCCGCCGCCTCGCCGACTGCTTTCCCGCCGTGGACTTCTTCGAGCGGCGCGGCATCGGCTTCATCGTCGCCGTCAACGAGTTCGACGGCGCGCACCGCTACACGCCCGACGAGGTGCGCGCGGCGGTGGGGCTCGGGCCGGGCGTGCCCGTCGTACGGTGCGACGCGCGGTCGTCGAGCTCCGGGACGGGGACGCTGGCCGCCCTCGTCCGCCATCTGCTGAACACATCCAGCTCTTCGTCTTCGGAACCGGGGGAACCGCCGTGACGTACTACGAATCGACCGGACACCTGCTGCTCACACCGGTGGACCGGGAGGCGCCCGAGCGCGCCGTCCGGCTGCGCGAACTGGGCCTGGGGGAGCGGGCGGACGCGGAACTGGACGCCTTCGCGCAGCGCGTCGCGGAGACACTGGCCGCACCCCATGCCGGGGTCAACTTCATCGGTGAGGAGCGGCAGTTCTTCGCCGGACTGCACCACGCGCCGGAGGTCCCGGCGAACGGCTACCCGGCGCGCGTGCTGGCCCGGGACCAGGGGTACTGCCCGCACGTGGTGGTGCGGCGGCGGGCGCTGGTGCTGGAGGACGTACGGGACTTCGCGCGCTTCGCGGGCAACGCGGTGGTCGACGGCAACGGCGTGCGGTCGTACATCGGCGCGCCGCTGACGGACCGGCGCGGGACCGTCCTGGGGACCGTCTGCGCGGTGGACGTGATGCCGAGGCGGTGGGGGACGGAGGGCTTGGCCACCGTCAAGGCGCTGGCCGCGGAGCTGGTGACGCTGCTCCACGAGCGGGAGGACCGGCGAGGCTGAGCGCGGCCCACCCGGAGCTGGCCGGTGGGGGGTCGGTGGCGGGTCGGTGGCGGGGCCGGGGCCGGCAGGGGCTGAGTCCCGGCCCGCGGCAGCCCGGCTGCGGCTGCTTGGCTGCCGCGGCCGGGCCGTGTCAGTCCGCGGAGGGGCGGCGGAAGGCGCTGATCCGCTCGTGGAGCGACCGCGGGTCCAAGCCGTGGGCGGAGGTGTGCTCCTCGATGGTGCCGTAGCGGCGGAGCTCGGCCCGGGCCACGCCGAGCCCCAGGACCCGGTGACGCGTGTCGGCCAGGGCGCGGCCGACCGCTGCCGTGGAGGTGCCGGCGAGGTAGGGCTCGACGAGGACCACGTCGGGCGCGCTGCGGCCGACGGCCTCGCGGAGCGCCGCGTCGTCGAAGGGGCGCACGGTGGAGGCGTACAGCACCGTCACGTCCAGCCCCTCAGTCGCGGCGAGGACGTTGTCGAGCAGCGGCCCGACGGCGACCACGACGCCCGCGCGACCCTCCCGTACGGTCTGGAAGCGCGAGCCGTCCACCGGTCGCGGCGTGGTGTTCGACTGCTCGGAGAGCCGGACGTACACCTTGTCGTCCCCGGCGGCGTAGGCGTGGCGGAGGAGCGCCTCGGCCTCGTCCGGGTGACCCGGGACGTGGACGGTCCAGCCGTCGAGCGTGTCCAGGAGCGCCACATCGCCCGGCGCCATGTGCGTGAAGCCGCCGGACGGCCAGTCGTAGCTTGCGCTCGCGCTGACGAGGACGCCGCCCGTGCCCTGGTGTCCGAAGTCCAGCTTCACCTGCTCGAACGGCCGCTCCACCAGGAAGCTGGCGAAGGTGTGGACGATCGGCCGCAGGCCGGTGAGAGCCAGCCCGCCGCCTACGCCCACGAGCAGCTGTTCCCGGATCCCCACATTGATCACCCGCTCCGGGTGGCGCCGCTGGGCGGGGCGGAACCCGTCCATGGTGATCTCAGCGAGCACGAGTGCCAGCCGGTGATCTTCATCGAGCAGGCGCGACGTGACCGAGACGAACCGTTCCCGCATGGTGTTCATGCTTCCCTGCCCCCTACTGCTTCTTCTCGACGCGGGCGACCACGACATGCGGCCGGCCCGGATGCGGTGCGGTGAATGCGGCGAGCAGCGCGGTATGGTCCCGGCCGTCCACGGTGATCGCCGACCAGCCGGCCGCCTCGAAGCGGGCCGCGATCCCACCGGGCCAGCCGTGGGTCGCGGAGTCGTTGTCGATCACCACCGTGTGCAGCCGGTCCAGCCGGGCGGAGCCCGCGTAGGCGATTGCCTCGTGGTTGCTGCCCTCGTCCAGCTCCGCGTCCCCGATCAGCACCCACACCGCCGGGTCGTCCAGCCCCTGGGCCCGCAGCCCGAGCGCGCTGCCGACGGCGAGCGGCAGACCGTGCCCGAGCGAGCCGCTGCCGATCTCCACGCCGGGGATCAGGGTGCGGTCCGGGTGATGGCCGAGGGGCGAGTCGTACGAGCCGAAGCCGCTCAGCCAGTCGACGGGGAAGAATCCCTTGGCGGCGAGTACGGCGTAGTACGCCATCGGCCCGTGCCCCTTGGACAGCAGGAACCGGTCCCTCCCCATGTCGGCGGCGGCCCCGGGCCCCACCCGCAGTACCCGGTCGTAGAGCACCCACAGCACGTCGAGCGTGGAGGTGGCGGCGGGCCCGTGCTTCTCGGCCCCGGTCATGAGCGCGATGAGGCGGCTCAGGTCCTCGTAGCGGAACGCTCTGTCCGCGGTTGCCTGCGTCATACACTCACCCTGCAACCTCAAGCCCGGTTGAGGTCAAGAGGCGGCAGCCGCGCCCACCGGACCGGGAAAGGCGCGCGCGACCACCCCGCGAAGTGCGGTATTGTTCTCCTGCGCGTTCAACCAGGGGAAACCCCAGGTCAGCGGGCATCGGGACGTGGCGCAGCTTGGTAGCGCACTTGACTGGGGGTCAAGGGGTCGCAGGTTCAAATCCTGTCGTCCCGACTCGTAAGAGTCGTAGGTCAGAGGCCGTGTCGGAGCAATCCGGCACGGCTTTTTGATCGTTCCTGGGGACCAGATGGGGACCGTCATCCAGCGACGGAAGAAGTCTGCGTCACGCACCGGATCTCCTCGCCTCGCACCGGGTCTGGCCGGCCCACCGCCACCATGGGGTCAGCGGCCCCAGCGCAGCGCGGCGGTCTGCACGGGCGCGTCCCACAGCCGCGTCATTTCCGCGTCGGCCCGGCACAGCGTCACCGAACAGCCCGCCATGTCCAGCGACGTGACGTAGCTGCCCACGAGCGCCCTCGCCACCGGCACGCCCCGGGCCTCCAGCAGCCGCGCCACCTCGGCGTGGAACCCGTACAGCTCCAGCAGCGGCGTCGCTCCCATCCCGTTGACCAGGGCCAGTACCGGCCCGTCGGCCGGAGCCACCTCCGCCAGCTCCTCGAGTACGGCGCCCACCGCGACCTCCGCGATCTCTCGGGCCGGCATCGTCTCGCGCCGCTCTCGGCCCGGCTCGCCGTGGATCCCGACCCCGAGCTCCATCTCCGCGTCCGGCAGGTCGAAGGTCGGGCTGCCTTTCGCCGGAGTGGTGCAGGCGCTGAGCGCCACGCCGAAGCTGCGCGAGGACTCGTTGACACGCCGGGCGATCGCGGCCACCTGCTCCAGCGGTGCGCCCTCCTCGGCGGCCGCCCCGGCGATCTTCTCCACGAACAGGGTCGCCCCGGTGCCCCGCCGCCCGGCCGTGTACAGGCTGTCGGTGACGGCGACGTCGTCGTTGACCAGGACCCGCTCCACCCGGACGCCCTCCTCCTCGGCGAGCTCGGCGGCCATCTGGAAGTTCAGCACGTCCCCGGTGTAGTTCTTGACGACGAACAGCACGCCCTGCCCGGCGTCGACGGCGCTCGCCGCGCGCAGCATCTGGTCCGGGACGGGCGAGGTGAACACCTCCCCGGGACACGCGGCCGACAGCATCCCGTACCCGACGAACCCGGCGTGCAGCGGCTCGTGCCCGGAGCCGCCGCCGGACACCAGCCCGACCCGCCCGCCCTCCCGCGCGTCCCGCCGTACGACCACCCGCCGCTCCACGTCCACGTTCAGCTCCGGGTGGGCGGCAGCCATCCCCCGCAGGGCATCGGCGACCACGGTCTCCGGACTGTTGATCAGCATCTTCATGGGACCTCCCGGGTGGAACCGGCGGCCGAGCCTCTGCCCAGTGTCCTCACGGAGCTCAAGCATCGCCGGTGACAGGCGGGCGCATTCGCGATCGCACGCCATACGAACAGTGTGCCGTCACGCCGCGGACATCCGCGATGCGTGCTCGGTGCCGCCCGCCTCCCAGGGCGGGGGCGCGGCCAGTTCGGTCCACGCGGCCAGGGCGCCGCCGTCGACGCAGACGATGCCGCAGGTGGCGGCGTACTCTCCTCCCTGGCCGGGCAGCGGGCAGTATCGCCTCGCGCGCGTATGGCTCTGGCCGGTCCTACAATGAGTCCTGGAGGACTCGGGGCAGTCGACGGCCGGTCCTTGGGCCGGCGGGAAGCGGGCACCCATGGCTGAGCGCCTCAAGAGATCAGGACTGGTCGGCGAGCTTTCAGCGGAATTCGCCGGCACGATGATCCTCATCCTCTTCGGTTGTGGTGTGGTGGCTCAGGTAGTCGCCGGCGGGGCCCTCACGGATCCGGCGGGCGGCCTGGGAGACCACGACAGCATCGCCTGGGCCTGGGGCCTCGGCGTCACTCTCGGCGTCTACGTCGCGGCGAGGCTGAGCGGTGCTCACATCAATCCCGCGGTGACCGTCGCGCTGGCGGTGTTCAAGGGCTTCCCGTGGAGCAAAGTGGCTCCCTACGCGCTGGCCCAGACGGCCGGCGCCTTCGTGGCGGCCCTGATCGTCCGGTGGAACTACAGCGAGGCGCTGGCGAAGGCGGACCCCACCCACACGATCAAGACACAGGGCGTCTTCTCCACGCTGCCAGCCAACGGCAACACGAATCTGCCGGTCACCGAATGGGGAGCGCTCCGCGACCAGATCATCGGCACCGCGATCCTGCTGCTGCTGGTCCTCGCGGTCACGGACCTGCTCAACACGGCCCCCGGTGCCAACCTGGCGCCGTTCATCATCGGCCTGATCGTCGTGGCCATCGGTATGGCCTGGGGCACCAACGCGGGTTACGCGATCAATCCGGCACGCGACTTCGGTCCCCGGCTCGCCAGCTTCCTCACCGGCTACGGAGGAGCGTGGCGAGATCAGTACGGGCACTTCTACTTCTGGGTGCCGATCATCGGTCCGCTGATCGGAGGCGTGCTGGGAGCGGGCCTCTACAAGTTCTTCATCGGCCGGTTCCTGCCGACCGCTGAGCCGGAGCCCCCCGGACGGGTCCCGACCCCGGACCGGAGCTGACACGAGAGCTGACCGGCTCCCGGGGCGGCCGTGATCCGGCCGCCCCCGGGAGAGCCCAAGGAGAGGTGGCACCCCATGGCGGACTTCGTCGGCGCGGTGGACCAAGGGACCACCAGCACCCGTTTCATGGTCTTCGACCATGCCGGCAACGAGGTGGCGAGGCACCAGCTGGAGCACGCGCAGATCCTCCCGCGCTCGGGGTGGGTCGAACACGACCCGGTGGAGATCTGGGAGCGCACCAACTCGGTGATCCAGAACGCGCTCCGGCACGGAAACCTCTCGCCGGAGGACCTGGCGGCCATCGGCATCACCAACCAGCGGGAGACGACCGTCGTCTGGGACCCGCGCAACGGCCGCCCGTACTACAACGCCATCGTCTGGCAGGACACCCGTACCGACTCCATCGCGGCAGCGCTGGAACGCTCGGGCCAGGGCGACGTCATCCGCCGCAAAGCAGGGCTGCCGCCGGCCACGTACTTCTCCGGCGGCAAGATCCAGTGGATCTTGGAGAACGTCGACGGAGTCCGCGAGGCGGCCGAGCAGGGCCATGCCCTCTTCGGCAACACCGACTGCTGGGTGCTGTGGAACCTCACCGGCGGCCCCGACGGCGGCATCCACGCCACCGACGTGACCAATGCCAGCCGCACCATGCTGATGGACCTGGAGACCCTCGACTGGGACGACGAGCTGCTGGGCTTCTTCGGCGTTCCCCGAGCGATGTTGCCAACCATCAGCCCGTCCTCCCACCGGGAGGCGTTCGGACAGACCCGTACGTCCCGGCCGCTGCGGGCCGCCATCCCCATCACCGGTGTGCTCGGCGACCAGCAGGCAGCCACCGTCGGGCAGGTCTGCTACGCGCCGGGCGAAGCCAAGAACACCTACGGCACCGGCAACTTCCTGGTGCTCAACACCGGCACCGAACTGGTGCGGTCCCAGCACGGCCTCCTCACCACCGTGGCGTACCAATTCGGCGACAGCCCGGCGATCTACGCACTCGAAGGCTCCATCGCCGTCACAGGCTCCGCGGTGCAATGGCTGCGCGACCAGCTGAAGATCATCAGTGACGCCGCCGAGAGCGAACGCCTGGCGCGTACCGTCGAGGACAACGGCGGGATCTACTTCGTCCCCGCCTTCTCCGGCCTCTTCGCCCCGTACTGGCGCTCCGACGCCCGCGGCGCGATCGTCGGCCTCGCCCGGTACAACGACAACGGCCACCTGGCGCGGGCCACCCTGGAAGCCATCTGCTACCAAAGCCGCGACGTGGTGGAGGCCATGGAGCAGGACTCCGGCGTCCACCTCGACGTGCTCAAGGTCGACGGCGGCGTGACGGCCAACGACCTGTGCATGCAGATCCAGGCCGACGTCCTCGGCGTCCCGGTCAGCCGCCCGGTCGTCGCCGAGACCACCGCTCTCGGCGCCGCCTACGCCGCCGGTCTGGCCACCGGCTTCTGGCGGGACACGGACGAACTGCGCACCCACTGGCAGGAGTCCAAGCGCTGGGAACCCCAGTGGTCCGAGGAACAGCGCGCGGAAGGATACGCGGGCTGGAAGAAGGCGGTAGAGCGCACGCTCGACTGGGCCAAGGTCGAATGAGTTCCGGCCGGGAGCGACCGCATGGGCCGGCCCGAGCCGCGTACGCCGCCCACACCCGCACCCGGTGCACGAGGAGGAGACCATGGCGAACCTGGTGGCTCTCTCGCCCGGGGCGCGCGCGGAGGCCCTCGTCCGACTGGGAGAGGGCGAGCTTGACGTCCTCGTCGTCGGGGGCGGCGTCGTCGGCGCCGGCGCGGCCCTGGACGCCGCCACCCGAGGCCTGAGAGTCGGCCTCGTCGAAGCCCGGGACTGGGCCTCGGGCACGTCCAGCCGCTCCAGCAAGCTCATCCACGGCGGTCTGCGCTACCTGGAGATGCTGGACTTCCGGCTCGTCGCCGAAGCCCTGAAGGAACGCGGACTCCTGCTTCAGTTCCTAGCCCCTCATCTGGTGCGTCCGGTGCCGTTCCTCTACCCCCTGCAACACCGGATCTGGGAGCGTCCGTACGTCGGCGCCGGCGTGCTGCTGTACGACACCATGGCTGCGGCCTCCGGTACCTCCAGAGGTCTGCCCCACCACCGCCACCTACTCAAGCGCCGAGCCCTGCACGAGGCGCCCGCGCTGCGCTCCGACGCCCTGGTCGGCGCCATCCAGTACTGGGACGCCCAGGTCGACGACGCCCGGCACACCATGTTCCTCGCCCGCACGGCCGTCGCCTACGGAGCGCTGGCCGCCAACCGCACCCGCGTCAGCCGCTTCCTGCGGCAGGGCGAGCGGGTGGTGGGAGCCGCTGTCACGGATCTGGAGACCGGCAACGAGACAGAGGTGCGAGCCAAGCAGGTCATCAACGCGACCGGCGTGTGGACCGACGACACCCAGGCCCTCGCCGGCACGCGCGGCCAGTTCCACGTCCGCGCCTCCAAGGGCGTACACCTGCTGGTCCCCCGTGACCGGATCAACTCCCGCACGGGGCTGATCCTCCGCACCGAGAAGAGCGTGCTGTTCGTCATCCCCTGGGGACGACACTGGATCATCGGGACCACCGACACCGACTGGAGTCTCGACAAGGCCCATCCCGCCCTCAGCTCCAAGGACGTCACCTACCTACTGGAACACGTCAACAGCGTCCTGGCCACACCTCTGGTTCCGGAGGACGTCGAAGGCGTCTACGCCGGTCTGCGTCCCCTCCTGTCCGGCGAGGCCGCAGAAACCAGCAAACTGTCACGGGAACACCTGGTCGCACACCCGGTACCCGGGCTCGTCGTGGTGGCCGGCGGCAAGTACACGACCTACCGGGTGATGGCCAAGGACGCAGTCGACGAGGCGGCCCGCGGCCTGGACGAGAAGGTGCCCGACTGCATCACGCAACGCGTTCCGCTGCTCGGTGCCGACGGCTATCCGGCCCTTTGGAACTCCCGGCACAACCTCGCCGAGCGCTCGGGGCTGCATGTAGCCCGCATCGAGCACCTGTTGAACCGCTACGGCTCCCTGGTGCACGAGCTGCTCGCCATGGTCGCAGCCGACCCCTCGCTCGGCGAGCCGTTGCCGAGCTCCGACGATTACCTGCGGGTCGAGGCCGTCTACGCGGTGACCCATGAGGGTGCCCGTCACCTGGAGGACGTGCTCGCCCGGCGTACCCGGATCTCCATCGAGTCCTGGGACCGTGGTGTGGACGCGGCGCAGACCGTCGTGGAACTGATGGGGCCTCACCTGGGGTGGGACCAATCGCACCGGGACCGCGAGGTCAACCACTACCTGAAGCGGGTGGCCGCCGAACGCGAGGCCCAGCAGCAGCCGGACGACCAGACCGCCGACGCGGTACGGCTCGGCGCCCCCGACATCATCCCGGTGCACTGACTGGGTCGGGGACTGGAAACGGGGCATCAGTCACCGAGCCTGTCCCCGAGTAGTAGTCCGCGCGCCGAGGAGTGTGCGGGCGCGCACCTGGCGTAGTCCGGGCGCCGCCAGGCAGCCGTGCGATGCCCGGCTCCGGCGGCGCCGCCTGACGCCCTGTCATGCGTCGGCCGGTCGCCAGGTCGCGCAGCCGTTCATCGGCGTCAGGCGGCGCCGCCGGAGCGCAGCCTCCGGGCCCGGAGCACCAGCTCCAGCGCGAAGCGCTGATCGTGGTCGTCCAGCGCGTCCCCCCACAACTCCCGCAGCTGGCGCATCCGGTAACGGACCGTCTGGGGGTGCACCCCGATCCGTGCCGCCACATCCGCCGCGCCGCCCCGGGTCTGGAGCCAGGCCAGCAGCGTGTTCGCGAGCCGTTCCGCGTGGCCTGGTGTGCAGGCGGCCAGGGGTGCGAGGCAGCCGGCGGCCAGGTCGTCGATCAGTTCGGTGGGGGGCAGCAGGAGCAGCGCCGTGGTGTGCTCGGTGCAGTCGAGCAGGCCGGGGGACGGCAGGGCCCCGGCCGTGATGAGCCCGACCGCCGTCTGCGCCCAGTGCAGCGACCGCGCCGCTTGGGCCAGCGGTACGGTCGGCCCCAGCGCGCCGGTCCAGCCCGGGAGTGCCTGGCGCAGCGCGTCGGCCCGCCCGGCCTGGGCGGGGCCGGGGACGATCAGCCGGGGCTGCTCGCTCTCCCAGTCGAGCAGGATCGGTGTGCCGAGGGCCGGTGGCAGGGGTACCTTCTCGTTCCGGCTGAGGACTGCGACCGCGACCGTCTCGGGGAGCCGCCAGCCGATGTTGGCGGCGTACCGGGCCGCCGCTTCGGGTTCGGCGGACTGGTCCGCGAGCAGTAGCTCCACCAGGCGGCGCTGGCGGCGGAGCCGTTCGCCGGCGGCCAGGGGCTCGTTGCCGATCTGGTACTGGGCGGCCTCGACGACGAGGGCTTCGATGTAGTCGAAGCTGGCCTCGGCCAATTCGTACATCGCGGCGGGCGGGATCCCGACTCCGTCCGCGATCTCGGTGAGCCGGCGCCAGGATACCCGGGCGCCGAAGCGGTAGACCGCCCGCATGAAGTCGAGCGTCCCCCCGGGCAGGGTCTCGTGCCGGTCGAGGGCGGCGGCGACCTCGCGGAATCGCACGACGCCGTCCCCTGCGATCCTCGGGCCGCCGGCCGCCCGGACGCTCTCGACGAAATGGCCGAGGGCCTGCCGGATCCGGGTGAGGACGCCTGAGATGCCGTCGTCGTCGAAGATCTCCACGATCTGCGGGAATTGTGCGTGGATCTGCCGCATCACCTCGACCGAGAGCGTGGGGATCTCGGCGGAGGCGAGGCGGATGAACCGCTCGGTGTCGGCGGCGCTGACGGCGCTCCACGCGGAGGCCGACCGCAGTGCGGCGACCAGAGCGAGATCTGTCTGTACGCCCATGCGGGCAGCCTCCCTGGGGGTGCGCCGAGATCAGCCGGTGAAGGACACCAGCGGCACGTCGGGTCGGGCGGGAGTGGCGGTCGCGGCGGCGACCAGGCCGAACGCGGCGGCGACGGCGAGTATCGCACCCGTCGCGGCGGTGAGGGCGACGGCGAGAACGGGGCGTTGGGTACGCATGATCGCGGAGTGTCCCTTCCTGAGGCCCCGAGCGAGCGGGGCGGAACTGCAAGGCGACACCATCCGCACCGGCCCGGTCCCGTGCCCCGACAGTTTTGCCCTGCCGTTGACAATCCGTCAAGGGGGGACCTACGGTTCCCGGCTCAGGGGATGTACACGGGGACTGCCGCAACCAGGCAGCCGTTGGGGACCTTTCGTCGCACCACGGCATTTCGCCACTGCACGGTCTGTGCCGACCCCCAATTCCTTACGGAGTGTAATCGTGTCCGTACCCACAGGGCAGATCCTCGACCAGCCGGCCGGGGAACTCCCCGAGCCCGCCCCGGCGCCCCGCCGCCTGTCCCGCACCGGCCTTGCGCTGACCGGAATCGCGACGTTCCTCCTGGTGCTGGCGCCGTTGCTGCACTGGTACGCACTGCCGAGCCTGCGCAAGACGCCGATCGACACCAACAGCACCACCGTCTTCACCGGCAGTGGCACCGTCTTCGACACCAAGGTCGTCGCGGTGAGCCCCGTCCAGGACCTCACGCTCACCCGGCGCGTGGTGGGCAACGTCGAGCAGAGCGGCCCGACCCGCGCGGTGATGGACATCTCCACCCAGATCGACACCGCGGCTACCCTCGCGCTCCACGACCCCCGGCAGTCCGTCCAGTGGACGGTGGAGCGCTGGGTGACCGACCGCAGTACCAATCTGCCCGTGCACTCGCACGGCGAGAACCCGGTCTTCTCCGGCGAGGCGTACCTGAAGTTCCCGTTCGGCCTGGCCAAGCGCCCGTACGCCTACTGGGACTCCACGCTGGGCGGCACCATCACCCTCGACTACCAGGGCACCGCGACCGTGAACGGCCGGACCGGCTACCGCTACGGCACCGTGCTCGGCGCGACCAAGGTCGGGACTCAGCAGGTCCCCGGCAAACTGCTCGGACTGTCGGACCGCAGCCAGATCGTCGCCGACCGGTACTACGCGAACGGCGGGTTCAGCGTGGTCGTGGATCCGGTCACCGGCACCGTCATGGATGCCCGTACGCAGCCGCTGGTGACCCTGCGGACCTCGGCCGACGGTCCTGACCTGCTGACCCTGCTGCGGGGGGATCTCACCATGACGGCGGAGAGCCGGGACGGCCAGGTCCGGACCGCGCAGGCCGCCGCCCGCAAGCTCGACCTGGTGGGCACCACCGCCCCGATCGCCGCCGGGGCCGCGGGCCTGGTCTGTCTGCTGGTGGCGGGCTTCCTGCTGCGCCGTCGCTCGTCGCGGTGACACTCGTCGCTTGCGGAAGTGACAGAGAAATCCAACATTCCGCGCGAAGTCGAGCAGAATTTAGCAATTTGGTGAGTAGTACCGGGCGGTAGTAACAGCACAGACTGGCGGCGCGCGCCACCCGCGCGCCGCCAGCCGCATCCCCGGTCCCTCCCGTGCGTCTGCTCCCTCACCGGTCACCCCCGGTCCCCTCCCCGACCCGTCCCTGCCTTCTCACTGCCTTGAGCACCGCGCCCCTCCCAGGAGCTCCCATGGCACATCAGCTGTCCCCACACTCGCCTCCCGCCGTCACGGCGGCGAGGCCGTCACCGGGGGTCCCCCGCCGGATCACCGTCCTTGCCTGGCGAGACCTGGCCAACCCCGTCGCCGGCGGCTCGGAACTGCTCGTGGACCGGCTGGCCTCCGGACTGGCCGACCGCGGCCACGAGGTCACCCTGCTCTGCGGAGGTCCGGAACCACCCGTCGGCCGCAACTACCGCGTGGTCTCCTCCGGCGGTACCTACGACCACTTCCTGCGCACCCCGCGCGCGTTCGGCCGCAGAGTCGGCGAGACCGACCTGCTGGTCGAGGTGTGCAACGGCGTCCCCTACCTGGCGCCGCTGTGGCACCGGGGACCGGTGATGTGCCTGGTCAACCACGTGCACACCGAACTCTGGGACCAGCGCCTGCCCGGCCCCGTGTCCCGGGTCGGGAAGATGCTGGAGCACCACGCACTGGCCCGTACCCACCGCCGCAGCCTGATGGTCGCGGTCTCCCCCTCCACCGCCGAGGCGATGACGCGGATCGGCGTACCCGCCGACCGCATCCAGCTCGTTCCCAACGGAGTCGAGGCACCCGCGCCACTGCTCCCCGAATCGGGCGAACCGCTGTTCACCGCCGTCGGAAGACTGGTGGAGTACAAGCGGATCGACCTGCTGCTGCGCCTGTGGGAGCGGGTCCGCCCGATCACCGGCGGCAAGCTGGTCATCGTCGGCGACGGCCCCGAGCGGGCCGGTCTGGAAGCACAGGCCGGGTCCGGCGTGGTCTTCACCGGTCGGGTCGACGAGGCCGAGAAGCACCGCCTGCTCTGCCGGAGCTGGCTGCTGCTGCACCCGTCCTCGCTGGAGGGCTGGGGCCTGGTGGTCACCGAGGCCGCCGTCCGGGGCACGCCCGCGGTGGGATTCGACATCCCGGGCCTGCGGGACTCCGTCGTCCACGGCCGCACGGGCCTGCTCGCCCAGGGAGAGAGCGGATTCGCCGCGGCTTGGTGCGCGCTGGCCCTGTCTGCCGAACGCCGCGCCGCGATGGGCGCGGCGGCCCGGCGCCACGCGGAGCAGTTCACCTGGGACCGCAGCGTCGACCGCTTTCAGGCCGCCGCGGCCGACGCGGTGGCCCTGCACCGCGCGAGGCCGACCGGATCCGGGCACGCCCCTGCCGAGCTCCCAGCCCTGACCATGGCGGAGCGCCCGTGAAAGACCCGTCCCTGCGCCGCTCCCTCGCCCTGTTCCGCGCCTTCCGCAGCGAGCAGAGCGACCCGGAGAGGTTTTACACCCTGCTGGCCGAGGACGCCGCAGACCAGGTCGAGCGGTACACACCGCTGGCCGGGGCGCTGGTGGCCGACGTCGGCGGCGCCGCCGGCCACTTCACCGAGGAGTTCCGAGCCCGGGGCGCGCACGCCTACCTCTTCGAACCGGACCTCGCCGAGCTGCACTCGCGCGGCGGCCGCACACCCGACCACGCGGTCGTCGCGGACGGGTACTGGCTACCGCTGACCGACGGCGCCGTCGACGTCTGCTTCTCCTCCAATGTGCTGGAGCACGTGCCCGACCCGGAGATCTTCATCAGCGAAATGGTGCGGGTCACCCGCCCCGGCGGCCTGGTTTACGTCTCCTACACCAACTGGTTCTCCCCCTGGGGTGGCCACGAGACCTCGCCCTGGCACCTGTTCGGCGCCGACCGGGCGCGGCGCCGCTACCAGCGGCGCACCGGGCACAGCGCCAAACACACCCTCGGTGAGAACCTCCACCGGGTGCACATCGGCCCGGTGCTGCGTCACGTGCGCGCGCGCGGCGACGTCGAGGTCCTCTCCGCACGATCGCGCTACTGGCCGTTCCTGGCCGAGACCCTCGTCCGTATTCCAGGCCTGCGCGAGATCGCGTCCTGGAATCTTCTCCTGGTGATGCGGAGAACCTCCGAATGAGCGCCCCCACGCTGCAGCTCCCCGCCGCGCCGCCCTCGGCGCCACGCCCCGAGCCGCGTACCGGCCGCCGCTGGCTCGCCGCCTTCTGGCTGCTGATCCTGTCCGCCTTCCTGGCCGCGGCGCCCGGGCGGACCGCCTTCGACACCAAACTCGCCGTCGCGCTCGACCCGGTGGGCTTCCTAGGTTCGCTGGGAACGCTCTGGCAGAGCGAGGGCAGCTTCGGCGGCCTGTCCAACCAGTACGTCGGCTATGCCTTCCCGATGCTGCCGTACTACCTGATCACCGACCTGCTCCAGCTGCCGGTCTGGCTGGCGGAGAGGCTGTGGCTGTCGCTGGTGGTGACCGCCGCCTTCTGGGGCGCACTCCGGCTCGCCGAGCGCCTCGGCTTCGGCACCCGGCCCAGCCGGCTGCTCGGCGCGGCGTGCTACGCGCTGTGGCCGGTGTTCACCATCGTGGTCGGCTCCACCTCGGCTGCCGCGCTTCCCGGCGCGATCCTGCCCTGGGTGCTGCTGCCGCTCACGCGGTTCGTCTCGGCACGCGCCGCCGCACTCCGCTCGGCGCTGGTGATCCCGCTGATGGGCGGCGTCAACGCGACCTCGGTGCTGGCATCGCTGCTGCCGGTCGGGCTCTACCTGCTCAGCCGGCCCGGCGGCAGCCGCAAGTGGCGGCTGATCGCCTGGTGGGTGCCCGGCGTGCTGCTGGCCACCGCCTGGTGGTCCGTACCGCTGCTGCTGCTCAACTCGTACGGCGCCGACTTCCTCCGCTACATCGAGCAGGCGTCCACCACCACCGCCACCATGTCCGCCACCGAGCTGCTGCGCGGGGCCGGGAACTGGGTGGCCTACCTGCACTTCGGGTCGGCCTGGCTGCCCGCCGGCTGGGACGTCGCGGCGAACATCCTGGTCATCGCCTGCTCCGCGCTCGCCGCGGCACTCGGCCTGGCGGGGCTCGCCCGCCGCGACCTGCCAGAGCGGCGCTGGTTGCTGCTGGTCGTCGGCACGGTCGCGCTGATCACCCTCGCCGGGTACGGCGGCTCCTTCGGCGCGCCCTTCCACGGCACGGTGCAGCAGCTGCTGGACGGCGCGCTGGCGCCGCTGCGCAACATCTACAAGTTCCAGACCGGGCTGGCCCTGGCCCTGGCACTGGGCCTGGCACACCTGTGCGGCCGGCCGCTCGCCCGGCGGGCCACCCGGCCCCGGCTGGTCCCGGCACTGGTCGCACTCGTGGTGCTGCCCGGCCTCGCGCTGCCCTACCTGAACGGCAACGTCGTCCAGCCGGGCGCGTTCAAGGCGCTGCCCGCCCAGTGGAAGCAGACCGCGGCGTACCTGGACGCCAACTCGCCCGACAGCCGGGCCCTGGTGGTCCCCGCCGACGCGCACGGCCTCTACACCTGGGGCTCGACCATCGACGAGCCGCTCGACGTGCTGGCCGACTCCCCGTGGGCGCAGTACAACTTCGTGCCGTTCGGCCAGGCCGGCGAGCGCCGCTACCTGGAGGCGATCCAGGAGGCACTGGCGACCGGCACCCGGGTGCCGGGGCTCGGCGCCTTCCTGGAGCGTTCCGGCCTGCACTACCTGGTGGTCCGCAACGACCTCGACCCCGCGCAAGCCGGTTACATCCCGCCGCAGACGGTGCGCGCCACCCTGCTGGCCTCCGGCTACGAACGGGTGACCGGCTTCGGCTCCCCGGTGACCTCCGGACGGATCCCGCCCGGCACCCCCCTCCAGGTCCAGGGCCTGTACCGGCAGTTCGACGCGGTGGAGATCTTCGCGCCCACCGGTCGTGACACCCGACCGGGCCGGGTGGCCACCCGCCCGGTCGCCGACACCGCCGTCGTCAGCGGCGGCACCGAGTCGCTGCTCCAGCTCTCCGCCGACGGCACGGTGACGGACCGCCCGGTAGTCCTGTCCGGCGACCCCCTGCCGGCCGACGCCGGCCCCGCGCTGCGGGCCACCGCCGACGGGCAGCGCCGGAGCGACACGCTCTTCGGCCTGGTGGACGGCAACAACTCGTACACCTACACGGCCAACGGGACCAACCCGCCGGACGCCGACCAGGACCCGGGTGGCCCACCGAGGCAGATCCTGCCCTCGGGCCCGGCCGGTTCCGCCGCCGCGCAGACCACCTCGGTGATCGAGGGCGCCAAGTCGGTCACCGCATCCTCCTACGGCTCCTGGCTGTTCGCCCTGCCGCAGTACGACCCGGTCGGGGCCTTCGACGGGAACACCGGCACGGCCTGGGCCGAAGGCAGCAGCGCGGACCCGGTGGGGCAGTGGCTGCGGATCGACCTCAACGGGTCGGTGGACATCCCGGCCACGCTCAAGGTAACCCCGCTCGCCGGCGGCTCGCTGCGGCCCACCGTCACCAAGGTCCGGATCACCACGGAGCGGGGCTCGGAGGTCAGCGTGCTGCAGCCGCAGGCCGTAGCACAGACCGTCAACGCCCCGGCAGGCCCGACCACCTGGGTCAGGGTCACGATCGAGGGCGCCGTCACCGCCACCACCGGCGTGGGCGGGGCCGGCTTCTCGGAGATCTCGATCCCCGGCGTCAAGGCCACCCGCGTACTGTCCCTCCCGGCCGCCTCGGCCGACAGCTACTCGCTGCACCGCACCCTCGACCTCGGCGGCTCCCAGTCGGGCACTGTCGAGACCGGACTCAACCGGAGACTCACCACCGCCGCGGGCGACTTCACCGTCACCGGCAGCGCCGTCGCCCTCCCCGGCCCAGCCCTGGACGCCCTGCTGGACCAGGTCGCCCCCGGCCGGGCCACCGGACGGATCGGCATCGAGGCCGACTCCGCCACCTCCGGCAGCCCCCGGAACCTGCTCGACGGCGATCTCACCACCGCCTGGATCGCGGGCGGCAAGCCCACCATCCGGCTCACCTGGCAGGGCAGCCGCAGCATCGACCACCTGGTCCTCGGTACCGCCGGCGGCCTCTCCTCCCGCCCGACCCAGGTGCAGCTCAGCACCCCGACCGACGCGGTCAGCGCGGCGGCAGACGCCAACGGCCTGGTCCGGTTCGCCGCGCTGACCACCGATCAGCTGACGATCACGGTCACCGGCACCGCCCCCGTCGTCGTGCACAACCCGCTCGCCGGGCAGAACCTCCAACTGCCGGTCGGCCTGAGCGAGGTGCACATCCCGGCACTGGCCGACCTGACGAGCCGTCCGGCCGGCCAGGACACCCAGGGCACCACCTTCACCCTGCCCTGCGGCAAGGGCCCGGTCGTCACCGTGGACGGAGTCGCCCACCAGACCTCCGTGTCCGGCGCGGCCTCCGCCCTGCAGAACCGGTACCCCGTCACCGTGGCCCTGTGTCCGGCCCCCGGGCCGACCCTGACGCTCGGTCAGGGCGAACACCGGGTGTCCGCCTCCGACGACGGGGCGCTGGCCGTCACCGACCTCACCCTCGCCGCCCGCACCCCCGGCCCGGCCGTCGATCCCGGCGAGCGCCGCACGGTGGATGTCGTCTCCTGGTCCGGGGACGAGCGCAGCGTACGGATCGGCGCGGGCAGTACCGCCTACCTCCAGGTGCACGAGAACGCCAACTCCGGCTGGCGCGCCACCCTGGACGGCAAGCCGCTGCAGTCCGTCCGACTCGACGGCTGGCAGCAGGGCTACGTGGTGCCGGCGGGCACCGGCGGCACCGTATTGCTCTCCTACACACCCGCCACCACGTACGACATCGGGCTGGTCCTCGGCGCTCTCGCCCTTCTGGTGCTCGGCGGGCTGGTCGTGGTGCCGGCCCTGCTGCGCCGGGGCGGCCGGCCGGATGCCCCCGGCCCGCAGGACTGGGAAGCGGCCGACGCACCCCGGTGGCTGCTGGGTGTGGTCTTCCCGCTGCTGGTCCTCGGGGTCGTCGGCGGTCCGCTCGCGCTCCTCGCGCTGCCGCTGATCCCGATCGCGCTCCACAAGCCGAGCCTGCTGCCGTACCTCGCCGGGACGGCGATGGCCGGCGCCGGCCTGGTGGCGGTCATCGGAGCCCCGAGCGGGGCGTTCGGCCCGGCCGCCGAGGTGCTCGCGCTGCTGGCGCTCGCCGCCACACTGGTTACGGCGGACCGTCCGGCCTCCGTGCCCCGGCACCGGGCCGAGGCCCCGTGACCCGCCCGCCCCTCGCCGCCCCTGCCGCCCGGACCCCGTCCGGGCGGCAGGGGCGCGTCCCCTTTCCCGCGATGGACGAGTACTCACGCCATCTGCTCCAGGAACACCTGGACGCGGACACCGTCCATCTGGAGGTCCACCTCCCCGGCACCGTCGACATCGACCGGCTCCGGGACGCCTTCGCCCAGACCCTGGCCGCCCACCCCGGCCTCCAGGTGCGGCAGAGCGACTCCCGCTGGTGGCACCGCCGTTACCACTGGGAGCCGGCTCCGCTCGGCCCCACCGCCGTGGCTCGCACTGCCGACCTCGGCCACACCCGCCACCGCGCCCTGACCGAGCCGCCCCCGCTGGCTGCCGGCCCACCACTGCGGCTGGAGACCGCGCCCGAACCCGGCGGCGGCACCGCAGTGCTGCTGACCGCGGCGCACACCCTCGCCGACGCCGGCACCTGCCTGCGGCTGCTCTGCGACCTCGCCGACCACTACACCGGTGCTTCTTCTGTCGGTTCTGCCGCCCCCAGCGCGCGCGCCGACCAATACCCCGCACCGGTCCCGCTCCCCGTCCGGGGCGGCCGCCCGGCCCGCATCGCACCCGCCCCGAACCGCGACCCGGCCCCCGCCCGCGGTACCGGCGTCCATCTCAGCGTGCTGCCGCTCCCCGGGACCGGCCCCGGCCGGCTGACCGGGGCCGACCCGAACCTGCCCCACCCGACCGTCAACGACATGCTCCTGACGGCAGTTCAGCTGACCCTGGCCGAGTGGAACCACCGGCACGGCCACCCGACCGGCCCGATCCACCTGTCGATGCCCGTCGACGACCGCCCGCACGGCCCGCTCGCCCCCGGCGCCCCGATGGGCAACCACAACCATCTGGCCACCATCCGCACCGACGCACCGCTCCCCGGCCCGGAGGCCGCCGCCACGCTGCTGGCCCGGATCAGCGCACAGACCCGCGCCGCCAAGGCCGCCCCCGTCACCAGCGGCGGCCTCGTCGCCACCCTGGTCAGCACCCCGTGGCTGCCCGTCGGCGCCAAGGCCCCGCTGACCAGGGCACTGCGCCAGGCTGCCGCACCCTGGACGTCCACCGCGCTGGTCAGCAACCTCGGCCGGGTCACCCACCCGCTCGACTTCGGCCCCGGCGGCCGGGCCCACGCCCTGTGGTTCTCGGCACCCATCCGGATGCCCCGCGGACTTTCCGTCAGCGCCCTCACCCTCAACGGCCGACTCCACCTCGCCGTCCGCCACTGCCACCGCCTGCTCGGCGAACCCGCCGCCGCCGAGATCGCCCGGCGCTGCGCGGAGATCCTGGACGCCCTTGCGGAGGAAGGCCGGCGCCGATGATCTTTGGCGTCGCCGTCGCCCTGCTGGCCAACATCCTCTACAGTGCGGGCTTCGTCCTGGAGAAGCGCGCGCTGGCCGCGCTCCCCGCGCTGGATCCGCGCCGCCCGCTGCACCTGCTCCGGATCCTGGCCTCCAGCCCCGGCTGGCTGCTCGGCTTCACCGTGCTTGGCCTGGGCTTCGGTGCACAGCTGAAGGTCTATCAACTGCTGCCGATCGCGGCCGCCCAGGGGGTCTTCCTCTCCGGGACGGTCCTCCTGATCGCGCTCTCCGCCGTGGCCCTGGGTGAACGCCCCGGCCGCCGGGAACTCCTGGCCACCGCCGTCATCCTGTGTGCTCTGCTCGCGGTCGTCGGCTCACTCGGTGACGGAGCCGCCGACGGCGACCGGGTGGGGGCGGCGGCCCCCGTCCTGCCCCTGCTCCTCGTCTGCCTTCCCTGCCTCACCTTCGGGCTCCTGCTCTTCCTCGCCTCGCTGCGCCGAGCCGGCCGCCGGCACCGCCGCCGCAGCTCCGGCGTGCCGTACGGCGTCGCCCTCGGACTGCTGTACGGGGTGAGCTCACTCGCCATCAAGGGCACCTCGGCCGCACTCGCGGACCGTCCGGTGGCGGCGGCTCTGCCCGAACTCCTGCGCGGGCCCCATCCCTGGCTGCTCGTCGCCACCGGAGCGGCCGGCCTCGCCCTGTCGCAGACAGCACTCCAGCGCTGCCGCGCCTCCGTGATCGTGCCGGTCACCACCACCGTGTCCAGCGTCTTCACCGTCATCGCGGGCACCGTGGTCTTCGACGAACAACTGCCCAGTGAGCCACTCCGGCTCGCACTTCGCCTCGGCGGGACCGCGCTCGCCGTCCTCGTCCTGCTGACGCTGCCGCGCCACGACGAACCAGCCCCCGTACCGACCCACCAAGGAGAGCCCCGCCATGGCGCGACCCACTGAGCCCGACCCCTATCTCATCCCCCTGCTCGCCTGCCCCGTGGACAAGGGCCCGCTCGTTCACCTCCCCGAGGAGGCACTGCTCTACAACCCCCGCCTGCGGCGCGGCTACCCCATCCGGGACAACCTGCCCTACCTGCGCCCGCACGACGCCCTCACCCTCGACGACGGCCGGCACCCGGACCTGCTCGCCAGAATCGAGGCGAGCCTGCTCCGGAGGGCCTGAGCCGGGTGGGGCCTCCTGCCGCGCGGACGGCGCAGGTCCGCGGGCCAGGCAGAGTGCGCGCGTGCGGGGCCGTCAGCCGAGCGGCTCGGTCAGGCCGACGATGATGCCCCCGGGCCGCGGAGGTAACAGAGCCGGTAGGTCTCCTCGTACGGCGCCAACTCCCCGACCGGGGCGTACCCATCTCCAAGCATGAGTTGGCACAGCACCTGACGGCCACTCCGGCCGGTGCTTGACCTGAACCTTGGTTGATGTACGAGAGTCGTGTCATCGAACGGCGAGACGAGGAGATTCCGATGACACAGTCCAGGATTCTGGTGACCGGCGCGACCGGAAAGGTCGGCGGCGCGGTGGTGGCCCAACTGCACGCGGCGGGCGTGCCCGTGCGGGCGTTGGTGAGAGGCGAGGCGGACTTCCCGGAGGGTGTGCAGGCGGTACGCGGTGATCTCGGTGATCCCGCGTCGCTGGACACGGCTCTGGAGGGTGTCGATTCGGTCTTCCTGGTGTGGCCGTTTCTGAGTGCCGAGGGCGCGTCGGACGTGATCGACGCGATCGGGAAGCGCGCCCGACGGGTGGTGTACCTGTCATCCGCCGGGGTCGGGAGCGAGGAGGAGCCGGGCGAGGCGATCACCATGTTCCACACGGAGCTGGAGCGGCTCATCGAGGCATCGGGCCTGGAGTGGACGGCGCTGCGGCCCACCGGGTTCGCGAGCAACACGCTGGGCTGGGCGGAGGAGGTCCGCACTACCGGTGCGGTACGGGCGCCGCTGGCAAGGCTGGCCCGTCCGCTGATCCACGAGGCGGACATGGCTGCGGTCGCCGTTCAGGCGCTGACGACCGACGCCCTGCTCGGCGCCCGCCCCCTGATCACCGGCCCCGAACTGATCACCCAGGAACGGCAGGTGGCGCTGATCAGCGAGGCGATCGGGCGACCGGTGCGGTTCGAGGAGGTGTCACTGGAGGAGGCCGTCGAGCAGATGAAGGCCGCAGGCTACCCGGCAGAGCTGGTGGAGGCCGTGTTGCCGGCCCAGGCGGAGATGCTCGACAATCCGGAGCCGGTCAACGATGAGGTGGAGCGCATCACGGGCACCCCGGCCCGATCCTTCCAGGAGTGGGCGGTGGACCACGCGGCGGACTTCCGCTGAGAGCTTGTGGAGGGCTTGGCGGAGGCGTGGATGTGGTCGCGCGGTGGCCGCCGCCACGACAGCCGGCCCGACTGGCTGGCGGTCTGCTCGTTCCGCTGAGAACGTGGTCGACGGCTTCGCGGGCTGCTTGTTGGGTGAGGTGGCTGTACAGGTTCGCGGTCGTCGACAGAGTGGAGTGGCGCAGCGTCTTGGAGACCACGGTGAGCGGCACGCCGGCGGTGATGGTTGTGTGTCCTGTCACTGGCCGCTCCGTGGGCTGTAGGGCTGGAGGAGCTGGTCGACGGGTGCGTAGTCGTCGGTGAGCGGTTGAGCATCGCCGATCCAGGAGGTGAGGTCGTCGCCGGTGGCGACCTTCCAGCCGGTTTGCCGGGCGTCCAGCGCCTCCTGGGTCGCGCGGAGGTCGACTGGTCGGTTGGAGGCGAGCACCACCAGATTGCCGCCCTCGGGGGTGGCGGTCGGGTCGAGGCCGATATCGGCGGGTTTGCCGACGAGGGCGACGTGCTCGAAGGTTTCGCTGAGGGTGGCTACTTCGGCACGTGCGAAGGCCAGGCCGCCGTGATCGATGAGGTTGGCAACGTACAGGCCGTCTTCGTTGAGCACCCGCCGTACGTCAGTCATCGCTTCCACCGTAGTGAGGTGCCAAGGCACGCTGACGCCCCCGAAGGCGTCGCCGACGACGAGGTCACGACTGCCGGCGTCCAGTCGCCGCAGGCCGAGCCTGCCGTCCTCGACGCGTACGTCGATACCGCCTTCTGATCTCAGACCCAGTTGGTCGCGGTCGATGCGCACGACCCCGCTATCGATCTCGGACACAAGGCTGCGCGTCCCGGGCCGCGTGGCCGCGAGGTAACGGGGAAAAGTGAGCCCGCCGCCGCCCAGGTGGTGGGCGGCAAGTGGCTCACTTTTGGGAAAGGCGGCATCGACCACCGACGCGATGGCGCGCACATAACCAAACTTGAGGAAGGTCGGGTCGTCGATGTCGACGTAGGAGTGCCGCACGCCGTCCAGAACGAGTGTGCGGCCGCTGCCCCGGTCGGGGTCTGCGACGACCCGTGCGCAGTGGTACCTGGTCTCCGTGTCGCAGCCACCGGGCGCGACCATGGTGGCGAGGCCGCCGGCAACGACCACGAGTGTGAGGGCGGGGGTGCTGCTCCACCCGCGCGTTCGCCACTCAACCAGCGCCGAGCCGACCACCAGCAGTGTTCCGAGGCCGATCAGGATGCCGCTGACAGGCAACCGCGCGACGAGGACGAAGCCGGTGAGGACCGTGCCGACGATGGCGCCGACGGTGCCGACGCCGGACAGCCGGCCGACAACCGTTCCGGTCTCGGCGAGGCTGGTAAGACGCAGCTTGGTCACGATCGGCGTCACCGCAGAGAGCAACGCGCCCGGCACGAGGATGGTCAGCGACGCGATCAACAAGAGCATCGCTGGTGCCCACTCCGCAGTCGTGCGCAGCACGGCGGGGGTGAGCGCCACGACCGCTCCCGACACCCCGAGCGAGGGGCCGATGAGCCGGCGTGGATTGACCTGGTCGGCGATGCGCCCACCCAGCCAGGAGCCGAGGGCGATCGCGGTGAGGGCGATGCCGATCACCATGGTGCTGGTCTCGAGGGTGAGGCCGAGGTAGGGAGCCAGCAGCCGCAAAGCGACGATCTCCACCACCAGGACCGCGGCCGACGACCCGAACACGAGCACGGCAGCAGCACGGGGACCCAGGCCGTAGTTGCGGGGCGTGCCCTCGGCGACAGGCGAGGAGGACGATCTGGTCACGGGCGACATCCTTGCACGCGACTCGTCGCCGGCATTGCGAAAATCCTCATTCCTCCAACTAGGTAGGTGAGTCACCGCGCAGCACGTCCACGCCCAGCCGCCGCTCGCCGCCCGCGTTCACGAGGGACGACCCGTGAGGGGGGGGCGCGCAGGTCTGGCATGGCACCTCAGGACGGCCGGGTCTCTGCCCTCGGCACTAGCGCCGCTCGTAGCCGGGCTTCAGCAGCCAGGACTCGATCTGCCAGGCGGTGGGCAGCACGGTGTCGAGGACGACGCGCGTGACGATGAGCAACGCGGTGACGCCGAAGACGGCCTGATCCGCGTGCAGGCCGGGCAGGGCGAGCGCCGCCACCGGGATCAGCGCGACCACCGTCATGCCGAGCGCGGCGGCCAGGACGATCCGCGTCTGAACGTAGGCGAGGTACTCGGCGGTCGGCCGCCCCGGCCGGACACCCGGGACGAATGCCCCACTGCGCTGCAAGTCGCCCGCGACCTCGTCGGCGTTGAACTCGATGCCCCCGCGGATGAACGCGTACGCGAAAACGAGCAGGACGTACGCCGCCAGGAGCCAGGGAGCCGGCGGCGCGGGCAGCAGAAGCAGCAGGGAGGCGGGGATCATCACCGCGAACCCGCCTTGGCCGCCGCGGACCGGGACATAGGTCGCGGTGCCGCCGTACGACCGGCGGCCGATCATTCGCTTGGAGTACTGGATCGGGACCCGCCGCTCGCTCTGGCGGACGGTGATGACCAGGGCTGTGACGAGCGCCAGGGCGACCAGGAGGACCAGCGGAGCCGACTTGCCGGCCAGGCCGCCACCCGGCTCCCGCGCCGCGTTCCACACCTGCCCCGGAAAGACCGCCGCGACCTGGGCGAGAAGGAGAATCGACAGGCCCTCACCGAATCCACGGTCGGTGATGATCCCGCTCAGCCACATGACCACAGCGGTGCCGCCCGTCATGCAGACCACCATGGTGATCTGCGCGAGAGCGTCGGTTCCGTACAGGACGCTCGCATCCGCTGAAGCGGTCGAGGTGCCGGCGAGCGGGGGGCGGCCGTCGGCCGTCATCCTCACCACCACGGTGGCGAGCGCCACGCTCAGCAGGACGGCGACGCACCGGGTGTAGCGCGCGAGCCTGGCATGAGCGGCCTGGTCCGCCTCCGCCAGTGCCCGCACGCGAGGGATCAGCAGGCCGCCGAGACCCACGACGTAGTGCGCGGCGATGACCGGCAAGACCCCCAGCGCGAGTACCGAGAGCTTCGCCAGTCCGCCGCCGCTGAGCAGGTCGAGGAGCCCCGGCAGTTGCCCGGTGGCCGGATCGGTCGCCGCCAGTGCCGTGCTGTCGACCCCGGGCAGGGGCACGTTCTGTCCGAGCCGGAACAGCGTGATGGCGAGCAGAGTGATGAGCAGCCGCCGTCGTACTTCGGGCACCTGGAATGCACGTACGAACATCGTCGAGTCCCCCCATTTCTGTGCCCTGTCAAGCCGCTGCCGCTGTCCGCGCGGGCGCCCGTCAGCCGCGCCCGCCCGACTGCATACGGCGCAGATGCGCCGCGGCCTTCGCCGAACCCTTCGCGGCGGCCTGCTGGTACCACTGCACGGCTTCCTGCGGACGCGAACGTTCAAGCACCTCACCGAGGTTGAGCATGCCCATGGGCTCGCCCGCCTCCGCCGAGCGGCGGTACCACTGCTCGGCGTCCGCGGCACGGTCGCTGTGCCGGAGGATGTTGCCGAGGTTGTTCATGGCCTGGGGGTGGCCCTGGTCGGCGGCGCGCCGGTACCACTGTTCGGCTTCGGCCTCCCGCCCGGCCCGCTGCGTCAGACTGGCCAAGTTGTACATGGCGGACCGGTTCCCCTTGTCGGCTGCGGCGCGCAACCACTTCTCGGCTTCCGCCGTGGGGCCACCGTCGAGCAGGACCGTCCCCAGCCCCGCCATCCCCAACACATCGCCCTGTTCCGCCGCGCCGCGAAGCCACCGCTTCGCCTCGTCCATCCGGTTGCCTTCGGCGGCGCTGAAGCCCTCCTGGGTCATGGCGTGGGCGTAGCCGCGGTCGGCTGCGCGCCGTTGCCACTGCACGGCCTCGCCCTCCTGCCCCATCCTCTTGAGGACTACCGAGAGGTTGTACATCGCCTGCGGGCTGTCCAGTTCCGCCGCGCGGCGGAACTGCTGCGCGGCCTCCTCCGTACGGCCCTGGTCGAGCAGCGAGACGCCCAGCCGGATCATGGCGTCGGTGTCGCCGGACTGGGCCTCGCGGCTCTGGCGGACGTCCCAGGTGTCCAGCTGCGGATCGCCAGTCATCTGCACGATCGCCCGGAGCATCGACTCCAGTTCCCCGGCAGCGCCCTCGGCGGCGTGCCGGTCCCGCTTACGGCCGAATGACACCGCGGCCCCTTTCGTCGTCTCCGTCGTCTTCGTTGTCGGTGAACGGCTCGGTGGGTGCGCGAACCGCCAGCCCCCAGTCGAGCTCCCACAGTTGAACGGCCCCCTCGGCGTCGGCGGCCAGCGCCGAGCAGCCGTCCGGGGCGAACACGGCGTCATGGAAACCCTCCTGCGGACCGTCAAGAACCCGCAGGCAGCGGCCGGTGGCGAGCTCCCACAGCCGCAGGGCCGCATCGGAGCCGCGGGAGAGCGCGAAACGGCCGTCGGGGGTCAGCCGGACGGCCCGTGCGTTGCCCGGCTGCTCGTCGAACACCCGCAGGCAGGCACCGGTTTCGGCGTCCCACAGCCGGATCCGGCCGTCGCCCTGGCCGCCACAGGACAGCAGCAGCCGTCGCTCGGTGTCCACGCAGATCGCCTCCACCGGGACGGTGTGGCCGCGCAGCACCCGCAGGCAGCGGCCGGAGTCCAGGTCCCACAGCTGAACGGTGTCCCCTGCCCCGCAGGTCGCAGCGGTCCGGCCGTCCGGGGCGAGCCACAGTTCCGGAGACCAGCCGTGGTCCCCGTCGAGGGTCCGCAGACATGCCCCGCTCTCCATGTCCCACAGGCGTACGCCATGGTCGGCGCCCCACACCAGGGCGCGCCGCCCGTCGGCGGTGAACCGGGCCGCGGCCGCGCCCAGGGTGAGCCGGAGCGAGGCCTGAGGCGTGCCGGTGGCCACGGACCAGGCGTCCAGTGAGCCGTCGGCGTTCGCGGTCAGCACCGTACGTCCATCGGCGGTGAACTGGACGCCTTTGAGGACGTTCATTCCGTGGCTGTCCGGCAGGCCCTCGATCACCGGCCCGCGCTCGCCGGACTCCACGTCGAGGACGTGGAGGGTGTGGGCGAGTCGGACCGCCGCCGTCCTGCCGTCCGCCGACAGCGCCAGGTTCGCCCCGGACTCGAACCGCGCCAGGACCCTCGTCGGCCAGGCTGCGCGCAGCCCCGTCCGGGTGACGCGCCGGTCGCGGGCCAGGGCCCGCCAGGCGGCGAGTGCCTGCGGGGCCCGCTCGTGGCCGGGGACGGCGCGGGCCTGGGTGAGCAGGTCGAGGGCGACGGCGCTGCGGCCGGTCCGCCGTGCCTGTTCCGCCGCCGTGACCAGGGTCGCCACCCTGTGGTCCAGGCTGCTCAGTTCGGCGTGCCGACGGGGTCGGCTGAGCCGTACCGCCGCCGTGTACGGCTCGGGCAGCCGCCATCGGCGCGCCGTGCCGTCCCGCCCGGCCGAGAGCAGGTGCCGCCCGTCGTCGAGGAACACCACGGACTCGACCTGCCCCCGGTGTCCGCGGAAGGTCCGCAGGGCACGTCCGGTGGCGGTCTCCCACAGCCTGACCGCGCCCTCCCGGTCTCCGCCCGCGAGGAGCCCCCCGTCGTGGCTCAGGTCCAGGCAGTGGGCGGAGCCCTCGATGGTGCGGATGCGTTCACCGTTGCCCGGGGCCCACAGCTGGATGGCACCGTTGAAGGGGGCGGTAGCAGCGGTGCGTCCGTCGGGGGTGAGGCAGACCGGGACGTCCAGCGCACTCTTCACGGGCACGACCGTCTGCTCGCGGGCACCCTCAGGGTCGCGCACGCACACCACGCCCTCGGCGCCGTGGAAGGTCAGCAGCCGGCCGTCGGCCGTCGCCTCCACCGTCCCGCCGTGACGGCCCTCCAGCGTGTAGCGGGCCCGGCCGGTCGTGAGGTCCCAGCCCAGAACCGTGCCGTCGCTGGTGCCCGCGACGACCAGGCCCGCCTCGGGAAGGAGCCGGGGCGAGCGCACGGCGGTGTCACCGGAGCGGTAGTAGGGGGTGAAGGTCCGCAGACAGCGGCCGTCGGCCAGGTCCCAAAGCCGGACCAGGCCGTCCGAGCCGACCCCCGCGGCCCGTCGTCCGTCGGGGCTGAGGTCCACGCCGTGCCGCATCCCGTCGAGTTCGCGCAGGCAGCGGCCGGTGTGCAGGTCCCAGAGCCGGACCGTGCCGTCGATGGCCGTCAGCGCGAGGCGTCCGTCGCGGGTCGGCCGGATCTCGATGTCGGGGGCTGCCCGGGGGGTCCTGCCCCACGGTGAGTCCATCCACCGCTCGTACTCGTACCAGGGCACCGCCGTGACCTCGGGGTCGCCGCCGGGGCCGACCGCGCCCCGCTCCCGGTGCACCTCGTCAAGGAGCGGGCGCACCCGCTCGGCGTCCTGCGCGTCGGCGCGGGCGGCTTCGAGTGCGGAGATCAGGTCCTCGTCGGTGGCAGCGGCCTGCCTCCAGCGCGCCAGGCCCGCGTTGTAGGTGGCTTCCGGGTGGCGCGGATCGACCTTGAGGGCCGCCTCGAAGGTCTCACCGGCCTCCGTCGTGCGGCCCAGGTCGAGGAGGGACAGGGCCCGGTTGTTGAGTTCGTCGGCGCGCAGCTCCGCGGCGCGCGGCTGGGGTCTCGGAAAAACCTGCCCCGTCAGCTCCCGGTACAAGGCGACGAGTTCGTCGGCGACCTCGGCCATCGACCCCGGCCTGCGCGCCGGATCCTCGTACAGGCAGCGAGCGAGCAGGTCGGCGACGGCAGTCGGCAGTGCGGGCAGCCCCTCCGCGTGTGGGCCCTGCCCCGGGCCCTCGGTCCGGAACGCCGCGAGCGCCTCGCCCACCACCGGGCCCATCAGCCAGGTCACCTCGCCGGTGAACATCTCGAACACCGACACCGCGAAGCTGTAGATGTCGGTACGACGGCTCAGCGGCGCCCGCACGGCCTGCTCGGGCGAGGCGTACGCCATGGTCATCCCGCCGCCGGGCACCAGCTCACCGCCCCCGGCCGTGCGCGCCCTGGCGATGCCGAAGTCGGTGACCTTGGCGGTCCCGTCGGTGTCGAGCAGCACATTGGCCGGCTTCACGTCCTGGTGGACGAGGCCGCGCTCATGGGCGTGCTGCAGGCCCCAGGCGGTCTGGATCGCCAGGTCCAGGATGCGGGCGAGGGCCTGTGCCGGACCGCCCGCGTACAGCCGCCGGTCACGGATCCGGTCCCGCAGACTGCCGCCCGGCACGTACTCGGCGAACACCCGCGGGATGCCGCCCAGAACGCGTACGTAATGGCAGCCGCACACGTTCGGATGCAGCCCGATGGACACCCATGTCTCGGCCTCGTGGACGAACAGCCGCTGCTGCTCAGGGGTTTGGAACAACTCTGGCCGGGGACACTTCACGGCCAGGTCCGTGTCCCACTCCCGGTGCCGCACCCGGTAGACCAGGCCCATCCCGCCGTCCGTGTGCACGCCGGTCACCTCGTACTGACCGGTGACGACGTCGCCGACCTCCCACAGCGCCGGTGTCAGCGGCTCCCCGACCGGCACGTCAGCCGGCCCGGAGGCTGGGCAGCGCGGCGAACTCCGGGGCCACCACGGCGCTTTCGCGCACGGTGCGGACCCAGGCCCGCGCCTTCGTCAGCGGATGGTGGGGGAACTGGGCGTCCCACGCGGGGTCGTCACTCGGCTCGTACGGCAACTGCGGGTCGTACGGGTGCCCGCCGTCCTTCTTGGAGGGCGCGCCCCTCTTGAGGAGGACCATCGACTCGCGCATGCCGCTGATCTGCCACTCCTCGAACTGACCGGTCAGCACGGCGGTGCGGTCCGCCTTGGCCAGCACGAACGAGGCCCGGAACAGCCGCCCCGTCGAGGACTTGGGCAGCTTCTCGGCCACCAGCGTGTACAGCGCCATGGCGCCGTCAAGCAAGACGGCGTCCGCTTCGAGCAGTGTCGCGGTGGGTGCCGGTGCGATGGCGGGCGACGGGCCTGGTATCACGCGAGCGGCGTGGGTCCGCGCGAGCTCCCGGCGCAGCACCTCGATCTCGTACAGCCACACGGGGCTGCGCGGTAGGGCCTGCTGCATGCTCAGCACCACGACGTCGCGCGTGTTCGGGTCGAACCACCGGGTTCCGTCGAGGTGTTCGAACCCGGTGGTGTCGAAGGTTATCGGCTTTGATTCCCAGGTCGCATGAGCCACAGGCGCAAATTAACACGCCCACCATGAACCACACCATGGTCACTCATTACTCAACAACCTTCCATTTACCGGTCGTTCCTGGTCGCGGGCCACCGCGTGACAACCCGGCGCCGCTACGTCACCAGCACGATTCGCGCCGGTCAGCCGGCATACGGCAGCAGGGCGCGGCGCAGCTCGCCGGCGCTCTGGAAGCCGATGGCCGGCTGTTCGGTCAGCGCCTGGTCGATGACGGCGGCCAGCGGGCTCTCGATGCCCGGGTCGCGCCGCTGGACGGGCACGGGCGCTGACTGCAGGACGATCTGCCAGGGGTCCTTGTCTCGGGGGAAGTCCCGCGGGGTGTGGCCGGTCAGCGCGTGGTAAAGGCAGGCCGCGAGAGCCCACACGTCCACGGCCGGTGCGGCCCTCTTGAAGTTGATGACCTGCTGGCGCGGCATGAAGTGCGGCTTGCCGGCGGTCGATCCGGTCCGGGTCAGGCCGCTGAGGCCGGCCTGGTCGAAGGCCTTGGCGATGCCGAAATCGGCCACTTTGGCCGTCGTGGAACCGTCGAGGTCCTCCTGGAGCAGAATGTTGGAGGGGGTCAGATCGCGGTGCACCACGTTCTGGCCGTGGGCGTGTTCCAGCCCTTCGAGGACCTGCACGGCGATACGGACGGCCTCGGCTGCGGGCAGGCGTCCGTTCCGCTGCCGCAGCAAGAGGTCCAGGCTGCCGCCGGTGCAGTACTCGGTGGTGAAGTAAAAGGTGCCGTCGGCGAAACCCGAGTCGTACAGGGCGGCGATGTTCGGGTGCCGCAGCGCCCCAGTGAGCTCCGCCTCGCGCAGAAAGCGCCTGCGCGCGTCGGCGTTCGCGGCGACCTTCGGCAGCATCACCTTCAATGCCACCTGCTCGCCGGTCGACGCGTGCCGGGCCAGATACACCGCGCCCATTCCGCCCCGCCCCAGCTCCCGGAGCAGCGTATAGCCGGCGATCGGGGCCAGGTCGGGGCGCCCGCTGTGGGCCAGGTCGAGCAGGAGCCGGGCCATGGCGGACGGCTGCGACCGGCAGTTCCCGCACAGGAACTCACCGGACCGGCCGTACATCTCGCTGCCGACCTCACGCCCGCACTTGGCGCAGTGGGTGAGCGCCAGCGTGCGGGGCGCCTGGACGCCGACCCGCAACACCGTGCCCCCGAGCCGGATTTCGTCCCCGTCGGCCAGGTCGTGCTCGGGGTACTGCTGGGCTGCGCCTTCCTCCGGCGTCTGGCCCTTGGCACGCTGACCGATCTTCTCGCCGTTGACGAACGTGCCGTTCATGCTGCCGAAGTCGCGGATGCGGATGTCCGGAGGGTTGATGTCAAGCAGACAGTGGTGACGGGAGACCGTGCTGTTGTGCTCGTCGTCGGGCAGTCGCGGTGAACAGTCCGCACTGCGGCCGAGGACACAGGTGGTGCGCTCGTCGAACACGTACTGCGCCGGGTCGAGCCGCCCCTTGACGAGGGACAGGGTGACAGTGGCCGGGGGCGTCATGGTGCGGTGTCCTGCCCTTCCATAGGTGGAGCGGATCCGGAGAACGCGAGGGCCCCGTCGACAGCGTCGATCACCACCGCCGTTCCGTCGGCGAAGAGCTCCGCCAGCAAGGCGCGCCCCAGCGGCTGGACGAGCACCTGCTCGACCGCCTGCTCAAGGGCGCGGGTGCCCGAGCGGGCCCCCGCGGTGCGGGCGAGCAGCAGCTCGTACGCGGCCTCGGTGGGCGCGATCGTGATGCTCCGGTCTTTGAGGCGGGCGCGGACCCGGTCGAGCAGCTTGTCGAGGATGCGGCGCAGCGCCGCCTCGTCGAGCGGCTCGAAGACGACAACGTGCCCGATGCGGCCCAGGAGTTCGGGTCGCAGTCCCTCGGTGAGCGCGGCGCGTATCCGCTCGGCGGCGGCCGACTGACCGGCCGCGGCAGGGCCGTCCGGCGGGCCCGGCGGGGCGAAGCCGAGGGGTGGGGACTTGGCGGGCTCGGCGGCTTGCCGCGTCCCGAGGTTGGAGGTGAGGATGACGACCGACTCGGTGAAGGAGACGTGCCGCCCGCGCGAGTCGGTCAGCCGGCCCTCGTCGAAGATCTGCAGAAGGATGTCCAGGATCTCCGGATACGCCTTCTCCACCTCGTCGAAGAGCACCACGCTGTGCGGATGGTCCCGTAGCGGTCCGCTGAGCTGGCCCTCGCGATCGTGCCCGAACCGGCGCCGCACGAACGTGGCGTTCGCCTCGATCAGGACGCGGCGCACCGGGTCCAGCCTGCTCGCCTCGAGCTTCTCGCCCAGGTCCTCGCGGCACAGCTGGGCCAGCCCCAACAGCAGGTGCTCCGGCTTGACTTGGGATGCCCGCCCGGCGCGCGCCTCGTTCCGGGCCAGGCTCAGCACAACCGCCACACTGTCGTTGTACGGCTTCATCACGCGCTCTCCCCGGCGGCCAGTTCCCCCTCCAGCTCCACAGGCGCATGGTGCCATCCGCCCTCCCGGACAGATACCGGTCGTCGGGGTTGAGCGCCACGTCCCGCCAGCGGGCCCGCTGGCTCTTCATACTGCAAGGTGCGCTCCTCGCGGCCGGTGCGGGCTGTGGCTGCCGCGGAGAGGAGGTGTCAGGCCCGAGCCAGCAGGAGGCCGCCCATCGTGACCATCGTCGCCGCGACGAAGCCGTCCAGGACCCGCCAGGCCGAAGGGCGGGCGAGGAGTCCGCTGAGGAGCCTCGCCCCGTAGCCCAGGCTGCTGAACCAGGTGAGGCTTGCCAGGCACGCGCCGACTCCGAAGGCCCAGCGCAGATCGCCGCGGTCTGCGGCGAGGGAGCCGAGGAGCAGGACGGTGTCCAGGTAGACGTGCGGGTTGAGCCAGGTCATGGCCAGGCAGGTCAGTACGGCCCGGCGGCCGGACCCGGGAGCGCTGCCCTGGGCGGTGAGGGCAGCGCCCGGCGTCGGGCGCATCACCCGGCGGGCGGCGAGGATTCCGTAGCAGATCAGGAACCCGCCCCCGGCCAGCCCGACGACGGTCAGGGCGGCCGGCCACGCGGTGACGAAGGCGCCGACGCCGGCGACGCCGAGGGCGATGAGGAGCGCGTCCGACACGGCGCAGATGGCGACCACCGCGAGGACCGCGTGGCGGCGCACGCCCTGCCGCAGGACGAAGGCGTTCTGCGCGCCGATGGCGATGATGAGGGAAAGTCCGGTTCCGAAACCGGCGAGGCCCGCCGTGATGATGCCGTGTGTCATGACGTCGACGGTAAGCAGCGTGGCTGTTTCAGTACAGCTAAAGATTTTTACGTACCCTTAGCGCTCGTGATGGATGAGCTTCCTCTGGACCAGGTGCGGACCCTGCTGGCTGTGGTGGACGAGGGCACCTTCGACGCGGCGGCGGCCGCTCTGCACGTGACCCCGTCGGCGGTGAGCCAGCGGGTCAAGGCGCTGGAGCAGCGGACGGGCCGGGTGCTGCTGATGCGGACGAAGCCGGTGCGCGCCACGGAATCGGGGCAGGTGGTGATCAGATTCGCGCGTCAGCTGGCACGGCTGGAGCGCGACGCGCGGGCCGAGCTGGGCATGGCGGCGGAGGCGGGTCCGGTGCGCCTGCCGATCGCGGTGAACGCGGACTCGCTGGCGACCTGGTTCCTGCCGGCGCTGACCCGGGTGCCGCAGGATCCTCCCGTCTGCTTCGAGCTGCACCGCGAGGACGAGTCGCACACGACGGCGTTGCTGCGGGAGGGGCAGGTGATGGCGGCCGTGACCTCCTCGCCGGACCCGGTCGCCGGATGCACCGTACGGAGGCTGGGGCTGGCGCGGTACCTGCCGGTGGCGAGCCCGGGCTTCGCGGCCCTGCACCTGACCGGTGCGCTGGGGCGGGACCTGCGGAAGGCGCCGACCATCGTGTTCGACCGGAAGGACGACCTCCAGGACGCGTTCGTACGGTCACTGGTGGAGGAGGGCGCGGGCGACGGGACCACCACCGGGGCGGGGGATGGGGAGGGGGTAGGGGTGGGTGCGGCCGCGGTACGGCACTACGTGCCCACGTCCGAGGGATTCCGCGATGCGGTGGTCGCGGGGCTGGGGTGGGGGCTGGTGCCGGAGCCGCAGGCCAGGCCGTTGGTGCGGTCGGGGGAGCTGGTCCTGCTGGCGCCGCGGCGGCCGATGGACGTGCCGTTGTACTGGCAGCAGTGGAAGCTGGACTCGCCGGCGCTGTCGACGGTGGCGGACGTGATCGCGGCGGCGGCCCGCGAGACGCTGCGTTGACACGTGGACACTTGGCGGGCTTCCGGTGGCCACCGGCGCACAGGGTTTGGCCCAGGCCGTCGCTGTCGGCACGGTGCGGGAGCCGCCCGCTCCTCGCGGGCCCGGGGGTGATCCGCCCGGTGTCCGGGTTCCCCTAGGCTCACGCCATGGAGTCCTACACGATCGGTCAAGCGGCGCGGCTGCTCGGCGTCAGCGTCGACACCGCCCGGCGCTGGGCGGACGCCGAGCGCTTTCCCACCCGCCGGGAGGGCACGCGGCGGATCGTGGACGGGCCGGACCTGGCGGCCTTCTGCGTGGAGGCCGCGCAGGAGAACGCGGAGGGCGAGGAGGTCCCGTACACCTCGGCGCGCAACGCCTTCCCCGGGATCGTCACGGGAGTGAAGCTCGGTACGGTCGACGCGCAGGTGGAGATCCAGGCCGGGCCGCACCGGATCGTGTCGCTGCTGACGCGGGAGGCGGTGGAGGAGCTCGGGCTCGAGGTGGGCGCGCGGGCAACGGCCCGGGTGAAGTCGACGAGCGTGTTCATCGACCGGCCGTGACAGCGCCGGCGTCGACCTGAGCGCCGGCGTCGACCGGAGTGTCGACACCTGCCTCCGTGTCGGCACCCGCCTCCGTGTCGGCACCCGCCTGCGTGTCGGTACCCGCGTCCGTGTCGGTACCCGCGTCCGTGTCGGGAGGCGCAGGTCCCGCGGGCGGGCCGGGCCGGAGGCGGTGGCAGACTGGCCGGTGATCCGCCGAAGGGGAGGACGTCGTGTCCATGTTCAGCAGCCTGCGCCGGGCCGTGCGCCGCGGCTACCGGCGGACCGTCGACCTCAGCCACCCGTTCCGCTCCCCACTGGGCAGCGCGGTCGTCAACTGCTTGGTCTACCAGGACGGTGTACGGCAGGACGGCTGCGCGGAGGCCGAGGACGCGCTGCGGCGGGTCCGCAAGACGGGCGGCGGTTTCGTCTGGATCGGTCTGCACGAGCCGGATCAGTCGGAGCTGGCCGGGCTCGCCGAGCTGTTCGGCCTCCACCCCCTGGCCGTCGAAGACGCCGTGCACGCGCACCAGCGCCCGAAGGTGGAGCGTTACGACGACATACTGTTCTCCGTCTTCAAGACCGTCCGCTACGTCGAGCACGAGGAGCTCACGGCGACCAGCGAGGTGGTCGAGACCGGTGAGTTGATGGTCTTCACCGGCGACGACTTCGTCATCACCATCCGGCACGGCGGCCGCGGCACCCTCGGCCCGGTCCGCGAGGAGCTCGAAGCGAATCCGGAGCAGTTGGCGAAAGGGCCCGGCGCGGTTCTCCACGCCATCGCCGACCATGTGGTCGACGACTACATGGCCGTCACGGACATGGTCCAGAACGACATCGACGCCGTCGAGACCGCTGTGTTCAGTGAGCACGGCGGCCGGGGCGACGCCGGCCGGATCTACCAGCTCAAGCGCGAACTCCTGGAACTGCGGCGGGCGGTGGCGCCACTCAGCCGCCCGCTCCAGCAGCTGGCCACGCAGCCGATACCGGCGATCCCGCCGGAGATCCGCGCCTACTTCCGGGACGTGGCCGATCATCTGACGCGGGTCACCGAGCAGATCGGCGCCTACGACAACCTCCTCGACTCGATCCTCCAGGCCCACCTCGCGCAGGTGACCGTCGCCCAGAACGAGGACATGCGCAAGATCACGGCGTGGGCGGCCATCATCGCCGTACCGACCATGGTCTGCGGGGTCTACGGCATGAACTTCGACAACATGCCCGAACTGCGCTGGACGTACGGGTACCCGGCCACGCTCGCCGTCATGGCAGTCGCCTGCTTCGTCATCCACCGGGGCTTCCGGCGCAACGGCTGGCTCTGAAAAAACGCGGTGCGACTGGAGTCGCCCGTGCCCGTGTGGCTGCCAGAGGCAGCTCCCTTCCCGTGCCCGGCCGCGGCGTCTTCCCCACGCCGGTGCCGGGCGAGATCCGCGCGTCCGGGACGACCGGGCGGGGCCTGCGCAGTCGCATTGCGGTAACGATCCGGGAGCCGATGGAGCGGGCCCCACCCGGTGGCAAGTGGGCGCACGGCGTGGACGTTACGGACATTCGGCACACGGCAGGGCTCCCGAGCCCCTCACCAGGGCTCCCGGCCCTCCTGCTCGGTCACTTCAGGTGACCTCATGTCACCGCTGGGTTTCAAGGGGGGCCCGGTGCCGATGTGTTTAGGCCGGGAAGCAGAGGAAAGTGGCCAATCTGGCGTCTTGGGAACTGGCTTGACCGCGACGTAAAGGGCGCATAAGTTCTGCCCCGGCTTGCTCCAGCAGGACGGGCCCAGATTTCCGTCCCTTGGGGGGAACATGCACTACTACACCGACGTGCTGAAGAAGTACGCAGACTTTTCCGGCCGCGCCCGCCGCCAGGAATTCTGGATGTTCTTCCTGTGCAACCTGGCCGTCACCGTCGTGCTGGCGATCATCGATGCGGCCCTCGGCACCGGCTTCCTGATCGTCGGTCTGTACGGCCTGGCGACGTTCATCCCGAACCTCGCTCTTGCCGTCCGCCGGCTGCATGACCAGGGCAAGTCCGGCTGGTGGTACTTCGTCTCCCTGGTGCCGTTCGTCGGCTTCATCTGGATCCTCGTCCTCATGGCCACCGCCGGCCAGCAGCAGCCCAACGAGTACGGTCCGGACCCCAAGGCCGTTCACGCCTGAGCAGGGCCCGCGCACAGCTGAGCGCCGCAGTCGACGGAACACGTCGGCTGCGGCGCTTTCGCCGTTCCCGGGCCGGCCGGACCGGGGCGGGTGACGTGCGTCTCGGCAAGCTTGCGGCAGGGGGCTGTCCCGGCCGGGCCGATCACGAGATATCTTGATGTCGAGCAATGTTGCAGACGAGAGACGCAGACTGTGGAGCGGAGCATCCGGTGACTGACTCGACCATCATCTACACGCACACTGACGAGGCCCCGGCCCTGGCGACGTATTCGTTCCTGCCTGTGATCCAGGCGTACGCGTCGACGGCCGGAGTGAATGTCGAGACCCGTGACATCTCCCTGTCGGGTCGGATCATCGCCAGCTTCCCCGAGTACCTCCAGGAGAGCCAGCGGATCGCCGACGACCTCGCCGAGCTGGGCGCGCTGGCGAAGACCCCGGACGCGAACATCATCAAGCTGCCCAACATCTCGGCTTCGATCCCGCAGCTCAAGGCCGCGATCGCCGAGCTCCAGGGCCAGGGCTACGCCCTTCCGGACTACCCGGACGACCCGAAGACCGACGCGGAGCGCGAGGCGCGCGCCCGCTACGACAAGATCAAGGGCAGCGCCGTCAACCCGGTCCTGCGCGAGGGCAACTCCGACCGCCGCGCCCCCGCCTCGGTCAAGAACTACGCCAAGACGCACCCGCACCGCATGGGTGCCTGGACCTCCGAGTCGAAGACGAACGTCGCCACCATGGGCGCCGACGACTTCCGCTCCACCGAGAAGTCCACCGTCATCGCCGAGGCCGGCTCCCTGCGCATCGAGCACGTGGCGGCCGACGGCGCCACCACCGTCCTGCGCGAGTCCGTACCCGTCCTCGCCGGTGAGGTCGTCGACGCAGCCGTCCTGCGCGCCGCCGCCCTCGACGCCTTCCTCACCCGGCAGATCGCCCGCGCCAAGGCCGAGGGCGTGCTCTTCTCCGTGCACCTCAAGGCCACGATGATGAAGGTCTCCGACCCGATCATCTTCGGCCACGTGGTCCGCGCCTTCTTCCCGAAGACCTTCGCGAAGTACGGCGAGGTGCTCATCGCCGCCGGTCTGTCCCCGAACGACGGCCTCGGCGCCGTCCTGAAGGGCCTGGACGGAGTCCCGCACATCGGCGCCGAGATCAAGGCCTCCTTCGAGGCCGAGCTCGCCGAGGGCCCGGCCCTCGCGATGGTCGACTCCGACAAGGGCATCACCAACCTGCACGTTCCGAGCGACGTCATCGTCGACGCCTCCATGCCGGCCATGATCCGCACCTCCGGCCACATGTGGGGCCCGGACGGCCAGGAGGCCGACACCCTCGCGGTCCTGCCGGACAGCAGCTACGCCGGTGTCTACCAGGTCGTCATCGACGACTGCCGCGCGAACGGCGCGTACGACCCGTCCACCATGGGCTCGGTGTCGAACGTCGGCCTGATGGCGCAGGCGGCCGAGGAGTACGGCAGCCACGACAAGACCTTCGAGATCGCCGCCGCGGGCACCGTGCGCATCGTCGACGCCGAGGGCAACGTGGTCCTGGAGCAGGAGGTCGCCGAGGGCGACATCTTCCGCGCCTGCCAGGCCAAGGACCTGCCGATCCGCGACTGGGTCAAGCTCGCCGTCACCCGCGCCCGCGCCACCGGCGACCCGGCCGTCTTCTGGCTCGACGAGGGCCGCGCGCACGACGCGCAGCTGATCGCCAAGGTGAAGACCTACCTGGCCGACCACGACACCGACGGTCTCACCATCAAGATCCTCTCCCCGGTCGAGGCCACCGCCTTCTCCCTGGAGCGCATCCGCCGCGGCGAGAACACGATCTCGGTCACCGGCAACGTGCTGCGCGACTACCTGACCGACCTGTTCCCGATCCTGGAGCTGGGCACCAGCGCCAAGATGCTGTCGATCGTCCCGCTGATGAACGGCGGCGGCCTCTTCGAGACGGGCGCCGGCGGCTCCGCCCCGAAGCACGTCCAGCAGCTCGTCAAGGAGAACTACCTGCGCTGGGACAGCCTGGGCGAGTTCTTCGCGCTGGCGGCCAGCTTCGAGCACCTCGCGACCACCACCGGCAACGCCCGCGCCCAGGTGCTGGCCGACACCCTGGACCGCGCGACCGGCACCTTCCTCAACGAGGACAAGTCGCCGAGCCGCAAGCTGGGCGGCATCGACAACCGCGGCAGCCACTTCTACCTCGCGCTGTACTGGGCGCAGGAGCTGGCCCGGCAGACCGAGGACGCCGAGCTGGCCACCGCCTTCGAGGCGCTCGCCACGGCGCTGGGCGAGCAGGAGCAGACCATCGTGGCCGAGCTGATCGCGGTGCAGGGCTCCCCGGTCGACATCGGCGGGTACTTCCGTCCCGACGCCGTCAAGGCCGAGGCGGCCATGCGCCCGTCCGCGACCTTCAACAAGGCGCTCGCGATCCTGGGCTGAGGCATGTAGCCCGCGCGCGTCTCGCTTGCGCGTTCCGCCCCGTCCGGCAGTCGCCGGCCGGGGCGGAGCCGTTTCCGCACCCTTGTGTTGGCGTGTTGGCGTGTTGTTGTCGCGGTGATGGTGGGTTGTCGTGGTGGTGCACCCGGGCGCGGCCGCGCGACTCGGCCCGGTGCCGGGCGGGCATCCCGGCGCGGGCGCCTCAGAGCCGGTGGACCCGTTCCCGCTCGAACGCCAGCGGGAACGGTCCGGCGGCGAGGATCCGCACGCCGGGAGCCACGGCGAGCAAGTGCCGCAGCCAGGCCCGGGCGTCCGGGCCGAGCTGCTCGGTGCCGTCCAGGACGAGCAGCATGTCCCGTTCGGCCAGCCACGAGACCGCGCGGGCCGTACCGGAGGGATGCGAGGGCATGTCCGGCGCACGGCGGCCCAGCTCGGCCGTCAACTCGCGGACTCCGTACACCCCCTGGACGGGTTCCATGGCGATGACGGCCGCCGCGTCGTAGAAGTTCGACGCGAGCCGGCGCGCGATCTCCCGCACCAGCAGGCTCCGCGACCCGCGGGAACCGCCCGTCACGGTCAGCACCCGCCCCCGGCGGACGGCGGTGAGTAACCGGGACAGCTCGTCCGACGTGGCGGGCAGCGTTCCGATCGACGATTCCGAGTCCCTCATCGGCACGATGCCCCCCATTGCATGCGTGGCCAAGCGCGGCAGAGGGTTCGTTCAAGCCGCGTGAGGACGATTATCCGCCACTCGCGCCGTAAGGCCAGGGGTACGGCACATTCGGAGGCCCGCCCCGGCCGTCCGCGAGGCGACGGATTTTCCGTGGGCGTTCGGCGGATGTCCCGGGGACGTCCCCGTCGATGTCCCCGTCGATGTCCCCGGGGATGTGACGTTCTCCGGTCGGGGGAGTCCGGTCCCGGCGGCTCCTCTATGCACGATGAGCGCCATGACGAAGAACGACGACGCCACGGCCTGGCAGGGCAGCCGCCTCGATCTGGACGCGTACCTCCGGCGGATCGGCTACGACGGAGAACTCACGCCCACGCTCGACGTCCTGCGGGCCCTGACCCGGGCGCACATCACCGCCATCCCCTTCGAAGTCGTCGAGATCGTACTCGGCCGGCCGCTCTCCCTCGACCTTCAGGACCTTCAGGACAAACTGGTACACCAGCGTCGCGGCGGCTACTGCTACGAGCACAGCCTGCTCCTCGCGGCGGCCCTGGAGCGCGTCGGCTTCGGCGTGACCGGGCTGGCCTCACGGGTGCGGATCGGCTCCGACGGCATCCGTCCCGCCACGCACGCCATGCTGCGGGTGGAGACCGCCGAGACGGCCGAGACCGGCAAGGTGTGGGTCTGCGACCCCGGCTTCGGCCGCAACCCGCTGGAGCCCCTGGAACTGGTGGACGGCGGCGAGAACACCTGTGACGGCTGGGGGTTCCGGCTGCGGCAGGCGGCGACCGAGGTGGGCGACACCGTCTACGCGATGCAGACGAGGGGCGCCGACGGCTGGTTCGACCTGCACGCCTTCACGCTCGACCAGCGCTACCCGCAGGACTGGCTGGTGGCCAACCACTTCCTGTCCACGCACCCGCGCTCGCCGTTCGCCGGCCGGCTGGTCGTGCAGCGGATGGGCGCGGGGGAGCACCGGTTCCTGGACGGTACGATCCTCACCACCACGCTCCCCGACGGCACGGCCACGGCTCGCCGCTACGCTCCGGAAGAACTCCCGGACCTGCTGGGGGACCTGTTCGAGGTGGAACTGTCGGCCTCCGACCGCGCGCAGCTCGTCGCCCGGGTGTCCACCGCCCGCCAGGTCGAGGCGATGTACCCGGCGACCGTGCGGCAGCCGCCGAGGGCGTCCGCGCACCGCGGGGGGCGCAGGGCGGTGGCTTCCCTGGCATGAGCCCGCGTGGGGCCCGTGTTGAACCGCGTCGAGCACGTGTGGGGCCCGCGTGGGCCCGCGTTGAGCCCGTGCCCGCGTTGAGCCCGTGCGGCGGTCCGCCGCGGCTGCTCCTGCTCGCTGCCGCCCGATGCGTACCGGCGAGGTGTCGATGATCGGGTAGACATCGCCGAGCGGGCCACTGAGGTCACGGGCGTCGCGGGAGCCCCGCCGGTGTGGCCGGCGTAGTTCCCGTGGTCCCTGTGACGTACATGTCCCCGCCCCGCCCTCGGGGAACGGTTGTCCGGAAGCCGGTATTGGGCTCTACTGCTGTGCAGCCCCTCCTCGGGGCATATTCACGGGAGGGGCCAGGATGAGAGCGGACCGGCGGGCAGATCGGCTGGCGGAGCGGGCGGCGCGGCGAGCGGCGCGCCCTTCCTCGCACCGGCGGCGACCGCGCTTCCGCGGCCGCAGGCCGCTGCTGGCCCTCCTGATCTCCGGCTTCCTCCTCGTCGGAGTCTGCGCCGCCACCGGCATCGCCTGGGACCCCTTCACGGCCGCCTCCCCGCAAGGCGGTTCGGCTCCCGGCACCGACGTGCCGTGGTCCACCGAGCCGGGTGCCGCGGCCGCACCCGGCGCCTCCGGCCCGGCCGGAACCCCGGACCCGGGCAAGACCGCCCCGACCGGCAAGGCAGGGGGCCAGGCCACTGCTCAGGCGCCCCTCGACACCGGAGCCGCCCGCCCCGCCGGTGCCCTGCCCTTCGACCTGCCCCAGCCGGCCGCCCTGCGCTCCGGCGAAGCGGGCCGGAAGCTGGTGTTCGCCCACTACTTCACCCCGTACCCGCTCTCCCTCGACAACGCGAGCGCCGACGAGGACTACTACGCCCGCAACTACCTGAACCCGGACGGCGAGAGCGGCAAGCACGAGAAGTACGGCGGCCTGCTGCGCGACCGGCCGCTGCCCGTCCCGCCCAAGGGCGGCAACTGGGAGTACGCCAACCTCCAGCAGGAGGTGCGCACCGCCCGCGCCGCGGGCATCGACGGGTTCACGCTCGACATGCTCTCCCTGTCCGGCAAGAACTGGGAGCGGTCCAACCTCCTGATGGAGGCGGCCTATTCGGTGGACCCGGACTTCAAGGTCATGCTGATGCCGGACATGACCTCCCTCAAGACCGACGACCCGGGCGTCCTCGCCGACGCGGTCGCGGCGCTCGGCAAGGCCCCGGCCGCGCACCGGCTCCCCGACGGCCGGCTCGTCGTCTCCCCCTTCAAGGCGGAGACGAAGAACGCCGCCTGGTGGACCGGGTTCATCGACAGCCTCAAGACCCGGCACGGCATCCGTACGGCCTTCGTCCCGCTCTTCCTCGACTTCGGCGCGCACAGCGGTGAGTTCGCGCCCATCAGTTACGGGTTCTCCGAGTGGGGCAGCCGCAGTTACGTCGGCCAGGAGAGCTCCACGCGCGACGTCCAGCGGGCCCACGGCATGGGCAAGATCTGGATGCAGCCGGTGTCGGTCCAGGACGCCCGGCCCAACCAGGGCATCTACGACGAGGCCGGCAACACCGCGACGCTGCGCTCCACGTGGACCCAGGCCATCGACGGCGGCGCCGACTGGGTGCAGCTCACCACGTGGAACGACTACTCGGAGGGCAGCCAGTTCGCGCCCTCCCTGCACAACGGCCACACCTACCTGGACCTGACCTCGTACTACCTGACGAGGTTCAAGACGGGCAGCTGGCCGAAGATCGTCCGGGACACGCTGTACCTCACGGCGCGCACCCAGTTCGCCGGCGCCGACCCGACGGGGGACCAGTCGCTGGTGATGTCGCTGCGCAAGGGCAGCGCCGCACCCCGGGACACGGTGGAGGTGCTGAGCTTCCTCGCCCGGCCCGCGACCGTCCGTACGACCGTCGGATCCGCCAAGGACACGCACGAGGCCCCGGCCGGCGTCCACTCCGAGCTGCTGCCGCTGAAGGCGGGCATCAGCAGGGCGGAGGTGCTGCGGGGCGGGAAGACGGCGGCGGGCGTGGAGCTGCCGTATCCCGTGGACCACACAGTGGAGGTGCAGGACCTCCAGTACTACGCGGCGACGAGCGGGCGGACGCCGTAGGACCCGGCGCCCGGGCGCCCCGGAGTCTCGGCGTCCGGAACGGCACCCCGTGCCCGGGAGTGTGCGGGGAAGGAGTGCCGGCACGGCCACGGCGGGGGATGATCCGGACGACAGCCGCCGCGCCGCATCGACGGAGGACCCGAGATGTCCGAGCCGCAAAGCCCCGCCGAGTCATCCGCCCGCGAGCCCGCGCACGGTCCCGCCGAGTCATCCGCCCGCGAGCCCGCCCACCCGACGGCCGGCGCACCTGCCGCCTTCCCCGGCGGGCAGGCGCTCTTCCGCCTCGACCCCGCCGTGTCCCACCTCAACCACGGCTCCTTCGGCGCGGTACCCACCCTCGTCCAGCAGACCCAGGCCGCGCTCCGCGCCCAGGCCCACGCCGATCCGGACGCCTTCTTCCTCGCCGTCCCCGACCGGCTCGCCCAGGCCCGGGCCAGGATCGCCGCGCACCTCGCCGCCGACCCCGACGGGATCGCCTTCGTCTCCAACGCCACCGAAGGCGCCCGTCTCGCCCTCGACGCCGTCCCGCTCGCCGACGGCGACGAAATCCTGGTCACCGACCACGGCTACGGCACCGTCGTCGCGGCCGCCGCCCGCCGCGCGCCCGTCACCACCGTCGCCCTGGACCCGCACCTGCCCGACGAGGACGCCGTACGGAAGACCGTGCTGGCCGCGCTGAGGCCCCGTACGAAGGTGGCCGTACTCGACCACATCAGCTCGCCCACCGCCCGCGTCATCGCGAGCCCCCGGCTCCTCGCCGACCTGGCCGCCCGCGGGGTCACCACCGTCGTCGACGGCGCCCACGCCCCCGGCATGCTCGCCGACCCCCTGGCGGGCCGCGCCGACTTCTGGTTCGGGAACCTCCACAAGTGGGCCTACGCCCCGCCCGGCAGCGCGATCCTCGCCGTCGCGCCGCGCCACCGCCACCGGATCCGGCCGCTCGTACCCTCCTGGGAGGACCACCACGGCTTCCCGCGCGCGGTCGAGTACCGCGCCACCGCCGACTACACCGGCTGGCTCGCCGCCCCCGAAGGACTGGACTTCCTCGACCGCCTCGACGCGGCCGCGGTACGGGCCCACAACAGCGCCCTCGCCGCCCACGGCGCGGACCTGCTCGCCGAGATCCCCGGGCTCACCCGGCTCCCGCACACCGACGGCCTCGCCATGCGTACCCTGCGCCTGCCGCCCGGAGTCGCGGAGACCCCCCAGAGCGCCCGCGCCCTGCGCGAGGAGCTCGCGGCGCGGGCGCGGATCCGCGTACTGATCTGGCCCTGGCCGGGCGGCGGTGGGATCCGGGTCTGCGGGCAGATCTACAACCGGCCCGAAGAGTACGAGCGCCTCGCCGCGGCCCTCCCCGCCCACCTGGCCTAGGGGCGTCAGCCGCGCCTGAGCAGGTACGTGTCCATGATCCAGCCCTTGCGGGCCCGGGCCTCGGTCCGCAACTCCTCGATCCGCCCGGCGACCTCCGACAGCTTCCCCGCGACCAGGATCTCGTCGGGGGTGCCGACGTAGGCCCCCCAGTAGATGAAGAGGTCCTGGTCCAGGTGGGCGGTGAAGGCATGCCGTGCGTCCAGCATCACCACCACGTCGTCCACGTCCTCGGGCCAGCCCTCGGCCAGCCGCCGCCCCGTGGTGATCTGGACCGGCCGCCCGACCCGGTTCAGATTCGTCCGGTGGCGTGCGAGCAGCGCCGACACGCTGCTGATGCCGGGTACGACCTCGTGCTCGAAGGCCACCCGCCCCCGGTCCAGCACCTCGTCGAGGATCGCGAGCGTGGAGTCGTACAGCGAGGGGTCGCCCCACACCAGGAACGCCCCGGTCTCGCCCTCCGCCAGATCCTCCGCGATGAACCGCTCGAACAGCTCGGCCCGCGCGCTGCGCCAGCCGTCCACCGTCGGGGTGTAGTCGGCCGGGGTCCGGTCCCGGTCCGGGTCGCGGCCCTCCACCAGCCGGTGGCCGGGGCGGGCGTGCGCATCGAGCATCGCGCGCCGCAGCCCGGTCAGATCCGCCTTCTCCTCCCCCTTCTCCAGGATGAGGAATGCGTCCGCCGCGCCGATCGCCTTGACCGCCTGGAGGGTCAGGTGGTCCGGGTCGCCCGCGCCTATGCCGATCACTGAGAACTTCTTCACCCGGCTATTCTGCCCGTCATGCGTGTCGCCCTGTTCGTCACCTGCGTCAATGACGCGCTGTACCCGCGTACGGGCATCGCCGTCGTACGCCTCCTGGAGCGGCTGGGCGTCGAGGTGGACTTCCCGGCGGGCCAGAGCTGCTGCGGCCAGCCGCAGTACAACACCGGCTACCGGCGCGAGGCCGAACCCCTCCTCCGGCGCACGGCCGAGGCCTTCGCCGGGTACGAGTACGTCGTCACCCCGTCAGGGTCCTGCGCCGCGATGCTCCGAGCGCACTACCCGCGCATCGGCCGCAAGACGGCCGCGGAAGGCCTCGGCACCGCGCTCGCCGAGGCGGCGGACTCCCTGGCACCGCGCGTGTACGAACTGACCGAATTCCTGGTCGACGTGCTCGGGGTGACCGACGTGGGCGCGTACTACCCACACACCGTCACTTATCACCCTTCTTGTCACGGTCTACGGGAACTCGCGCTGGGAGAGCGACCACGGCGGCTGCTGGCCGCCGTCAAGGGCCTGGACCTGGTCGAGCTGCCCGGGGCCGAGGAGTGCTGCGGCTTCGGCGGCACCTTCGCCGTCAAGAACCCGGACGTCTCCGCCGCCATGGGCACCGACAAGATCGCCAACGCGGCCGCCACCGGCGCCGAGGTGCTGTGCGGCGCCGACAACTCCTGCCTCGCCCACCTGGACGGGCTGCTGCGGCGCGCCGGCGCCCCGCTGCGCACCCTGCACCTCGCCGAGATCCTGGCCGCGACCGAGGAGGAACCCCTGCGATGACGGCCACACCTCTGGGCATGCCCGCGTTTCCCGTTGCAGCGCGGGAGGCCGTACGGGACGACGTACTCCGCGCCAATCTGCGGCACGCCACGCACACCATCCGCGACAAACGCGCCCGCGCGGTCGCCGAACTGGCGGACTGGGACCGGCTGCGCGAGGCGGGCAAGGCCGTCAAGGACCACACCCTGCGCCATCTCGACCGCTACCTCCTCGAACTGGAGGCCTCGGTCACCGCGGCCGGCGGCACCGTCCACTGGGCCGCCGACGCCGCCGAGGCCAACCGGATCGTGACGGATCTCGTCCTGGCCACAGGTGAACGCATGGTGGTGAAGGTCAAGTCGATGGCCACCCAGGAGATCGGCCTCAACGAAGCCCTGGAAGAGGCCGGGATCGCCGCCTACGAAACCGACCTCGCCGAACTCATCGTCCAGCTCGGCCACGACCGGCCCTCCCACATCCTGGTCCCGGCCATCCACCGCAACCGGGCCGAGATCCGCGACGTCTTCCGGGCGGAGATGGGCCGTTGGGGTCGCCCCGCCCCCGACGGCCTCGGAGACGACCCGCGGGAACTGGCCGAAGCCGCCCGCCTGCACCTGCGCGAGAAGTTCCTGCGAGCCAGGGTCGCCGTGTCCGGCGCCAACTTCATGGTCGCCGAAACCGGCACGATGGTCGTCTTCGAGTCCGAGGGCAACGGCCGGATGTGCCTGACCCTGCCCGAGACCCTGATCTCGGTCGTGGGCGTGGAGAAGGTGATCCCGACCTTCCGCGATCTGGAGATCTTCCTGCAGACCCTGCCCCGCTCCTCGACGGCCGAGCGGATGAACCCGTACACCACGATGTGGACCGGTACGACGGACGGCGACGGGCCGTCCGTCTTCCACCTGGTCCTCCTCGACAACGGCCGCACCGACACCCTGGCCGACGAAACCGGCCGCCAGGCCCTGCGCTGCATCCGCTGCTCCGCCTGCCTCAACGTCTGCCCGGTCTACGAGCGCGCCGGCGGCCACGCCTACGGCTCCGTCTACCCGGGGCCCATCGGCGCCATCCTCAGCCCGCAACTACGGGGAACCGCCAGTGAGATCGACGCCTCGCTGCCCTACGCCTCCACCCTGTGCGGGGCCTGCTACGAGGTCTGCCCGGTCGCCATCGACATCCCCGAGGTCCTCGTCCACCTGCGCGAACGGGTGGCCCAGGGCGGCCAGGTGACCCGTGAGGGCATCCGCGTACGGATCCGCCCCGCCCACGGCCACGCCGCCGAACGGGCCGCCATGCGCGCCGCCCGGCTGCTGCTGGACCACCCCGTCGCCCTGCGCGCGGGGGAGCGCCTGCTGGCCCGGGCCCGCCGCCTGCGCCCGCGCCGACTGCCCGGACCCGGCCGGGCCTGGACCGACAGCCGCGAACTGCCGCAGCTCCCCGCACAGTCGTTCCGCGACTGGTGGACCCGCGAGAGGGGCACGACCCGATGAGCGGCAAGGACCGCATCCTGGCCCGCATCCGGCGGGCCGTGCCCGAACCCGGCCCGGGCCCGGAGATCCCGAGGGACTACCTCCGGGTCCACGGAACGCGCACACCCGCCGAGACCGCGGACCTCCTCGCCGGCCACCTCGCGGAGTACCGGGCCGTGGTCCACCGCACGGACGAGACGGGGCTCCCGCCCCTGCTCATGCGGCTCCTCGCCGAACGGGGCGCTCGCAGTGTGCTCGTCCCGCCCGGGCTGCCCCCGTACTGGCTCTCGGCGGCCGACGCGACCCGCGTCCACGACCGCGCCGAGTCCACCCCGTACGACCTGGACGCCGTGGACAGCGTGGTCACCGGCTGCGCCCTGGCCATCGCGGAGACCGGCACCATCGTCCTGGACGGCGGCCCCGACCAGGGCCGGCGCCGCATCACCCTCATCCCGGACCACCACATCTGCGTGGTCCGGGTCCCTGACCAGGTCGTCGACTCCGTCCCCCTGGCCATGTCCCGGCTCGACCCCACCCGGCCCCTGACCTGGATCTCCGGCCCCTCCGCCACCAGCGACATCGAACTCGACCGGGTGGAAGGCGTCCACGGCCCCCGCACCCTGGAGGTCGTCCTGCTGACGGCTGCGGAAGACTGACCCCCATGTCCGCACACATCGCCCTCGCCGCCCTCGTGGTCCACGACTACGACGAGGCCATCGACTTCTACACCCGCGCCCTCGGCTTCGACCTCGCCGAGGACACCGCGCGCCCGGACGGTTCCCGCTGGGTCGTGGTCCGCCCGCCCGGCGCCACGGAGAGCGCGCTGCTCCTGGCGCGCGCCAAGGACGACGCCCAGCGTTCCCGGGTCGGCGACCAGACCGGCGGCCGGGTCGGCTTCTTCCTCTACACCGACGACTTCGCCCGGGACCACGCCCGGATGACGGCTGAGGGCGTCCGCTTCCTGGAGGAGCCGCGCCACGAGACGTACGGCTCCGTCGCCGTCTTCCAAGACCTGTACGGCAACCGCTGGGACCTACTCCAGCCCGCCGCCGGCTAGCCGGGGCGCCTCGCGCGCCGCGTCGACGGACTGGCCCGCCTCCACCCGGCCGGCCAGCTCCCGGGCCCAGCCGACCAGCCCGGGCACGTCGATCCCGTACGGGTCCCCGGTCAGGCCCTCGATCCCCACGGCCCCCCGAAGCAGCAGCCGCGCCCCGCCGACCGCGTTCCCGCGCGCCGCGTGCGTCAGCCCGACCGCCAGCTGCGCGAGCCCCCGCCAGAGCGGAGCCGCGTCCGGCGGCCCGGACTTCCAGGCGTCCTCGAACACCTCGTGCGCGTGGAAGGGCATCCCGGCGTCCAGCAGCCGCTGCGCCTCCCGCACGGTCTGCGCCGGCGACCGCACCACCCCCTCGGGCTGCCGCTCGACGCCGCTCACCCCGTACGGCAGCGGCCGGCCCAGCCCGTCCCTGGGCCGTGCGCTCCGCGCCCGCCCCTCGTCGTCCCGATCCCGTGCGTTCACCCCCTCATCCTGCCGGTCGCCGATTACCGGTGCGTGCACACCCCTCGGCGTGGGGTAATGTTCTGCATGTGCCGCCGGGGACAGGGGAAGCCCAGTCGAAAGCACAACCGAAGGCACAGCGGGACGTGGCGCAGCTTGGTAGCGCACTTGACTGGGGGTCAAGGGGTCGCAGGTTCAAATCCTGTCGTCCCGACTCGAAAGAGTCGCAGATCAGGGGCCGTTTCAGAGCAATCTGAAACGGCCCCTTGATCGTTTTGGGGCTCATCGAAGTCCGTCGCATCTCCTGGGGCATTGCAACGACCGCTCGAACCCAGGGTTGGGTACCGCCCCTTCTCGTCGGCGGACCAGGGGAGCGGGACGGCGGGTGCGGCGCGGTCTCACCGTGAGGGCAGGGTCTGGGTGACTCGCCACAGGCGGCGGGGCAGATCGCCTTCCTCGAACGCGTGGACCTCTGCGAGGGTCCAGCCGTCGGCCAGGGAGTCGACCAGGTGGCGGGGGAAGAAGTGCACGGCGAAGCCCCCGTGTTCGTAGATGTCGTCACCGTGGTCGATGCCGGCGCCGTAGTGGGCGTCGCCGGTGTGGCGGACGGTGTAGACGAAGGTGCCGCCCGGCCGCAGGACGCGGCGGATCTCTCCGACCAGCGTGCGGATCTCCTGCGTGGACAGGGCCATGCACAACAGCATGTGGGCGAAGACCGCGTCGACGCAGGCCTCCGGCAGCGGCAGTGGTTCACGGACGTCGTGGACGACGGTGGTGACCCGTCCGGCGACGCCCTGGGCGGTGGCGGCTTCCTCGAGCTGTTCCAGCCCGGCGGGGCTGAAGTCGGCGGCCGTGACGGTGAAACCCCGGCGGGCGAAGGAGAGGGCGTCCCGTCCGTGCCCGGCGCCCAGCTCGAGGACGTCCTTCGCCCCGGCGGCACGGAACACGCCGGCCGCGTGAGCGGCGGGGGCGGAGGGTTCCTCGCCGTAGAGAGCGGGATGGGCCGTGTAGGTGCTCTGCCAGTGCTCGCGCTGCGCGCCTGCCAGCCGGCCGTCACTCTCCTGCGCGACCATCTGCTGCTCCTCTGTTGCTCGTCGTACGGCCTCGGGGCCGGGTCCTGCCCCTGCCGGCGGGTTTCGCCGTCACTGATCGGCGTGCGCCCCGTGGTCGGATGTCTGCGCGGCTCCCCATGCGTGGAGGGCCTTGACGAGCGCGGCGTCGCTCGTGCGGAACCGCACGGCGGCGCCGTCGGGCCGCTCGGTGGAGGTGATCTCGATCCTGGCCACGCCCGCGCTCAGTTCCTGGAGTCCGGGCATGGCGGCGCCGTGGATGCGGGCGGGGTCGGCGTAGTCGCCCTGGCGGAACCGCTGCGCCTCGTGTGTCAGGTGCTCGCGGATCAGGCGGATCTGCTCGGCGTCCGTGGGCGCGTCGCTGACCACCTCCTCCAGCAGCCCGTCGGCAGCCGGCGTGAAGCGGTGCGTGGTCCGTTCCAGATCGAACGGCATCACCGATGCACCGTTGCGGGCGATCTGCTCCTGCCGGGACTCCACGGAGGCCGGTTTCGCCGACACACCGCAGCCGGAAACCAGCAGGGCGAGAAGCAGGACGGCCGAGGGCACGGTGCGCCCGGGCCGGGGCGGCGTCGGTCCGCTGGCGCCGAACGCGCCTGCGGGATCGGTTCCTTCACAGTTCACGGCTTGCTTCCTCCAGGAGGCGGAGTGCTCGTATCACGGCCGGGCGCTGGTCCCCGGGCACCTTGTCGAGCAGGGTGGAGAGCCGGTCCGCGCGGCGGCGGGCCACGTCGGCGGCGACCTTGTGCCCTGGTTCGGTCAGCCCGACGCGCTGCACGCGCCCGTCGGCGGGGTCTGCCGCCCGGTCGGCCCAGCCGCGTGTCATCAACTGGTCGACGAGCCGGCTCGTGGTCGATTTGGTCAGGCGCAGACGTTCGCCCAGCGCCCGCTGGGACATCCGGCCGGGGCGCAGCACGGTCAGTGCGTGGGCCTCGGCGGTGGACATGGGCGCGCCGCACGGGGTGCGGTCGGCGTCGAGCAGCCCGAAGGTCCGCACGAAGCGGACGAAGGCATCGGAGAACGCTTCGGTGGAAGCGTCGTCGGCAGGACCGGACATGGTTGCACTCTAGAACCATTTAGTCCCAGGGTGCAACTACTTCGGTCGGTCGTTCCTCCGTATACCCCCACGGGTATAAGACTGCAGCCCCCGAGCGGCGGGCGCTCGGGGGCTGTTACGGCGGTCGGGGCAGGGGGCCGGGTCAGCGCTTGTCGCGCTTCATCCGCTCGGCGGCCTTCGCGGCCGTCTCCTGGACCTTGCCGGTCATCTTGTCCGTCGTCCCTTCGGACTTCATGCGCGGGTTGTCCGTCGCGTCTCCGGCCTTCTCCTTGACCTTGCCCTTGACCTGCTTGGCCTTGGCCTTCGCCTTGTCCATCATGAGAGCGTCCTTCCGTAGGTGCGTTCGCTGCGGTGCGTGACGCGGTCGCGGCGGTTTCACCAGCGATACCAGCGAGCCCGTCCGCCGCCGCCTGCCGTGCCGCGGACCAGGAAGCCCAGGAGCCAGAGCACCAGGACGGCAATGGCGATGTACCACAGCACCTCCACCGCGAACCCGGCGCCGAAGAGGACCAGGATGAGGAGGAGCACGAGGAGGAGCGGGATCATGTCGATGCCTCCAGTGGCAATGGTCTCGACTGGCTTCCGTCCGGGCGCCTGCCCCGGAAGCCGCACATCATGCGTTGCGCAGGCGTATCCCCGTCGCTATCGGGAAGGTGCCTGGGCAGAACGGAAGGGTGATGCAGGATGGTTCCGGGTGCGGACAGCGGGCGCTTCACCGTTGCGGTACGGACCATGGACGGCGGTGCCGTGGTCCTGGAGCTGGCGGGGGAGCTCGATCACGACACGGCACAGCCCCTGCGGGAGGCCCTCGACGCGGCGGTCACCCCGGGCGGTCGGCTGCTGGTGGACCTCTCGGAGCTGGGATTCTGCGATTCCACCGGGCTGAACGTGCTGCTGCACAGCAGGCTCACGGCCCAGGAGGCCGGCGGCAGCCTGGAGCTGGCGGGGCTGCGCGGATCGGTCGCCCGGATGTTCCACATCACCGGCGCGGACGGGGTGTTCCCCGTGCATGCCGATGTGGCGGAAGCGCTGGGCCAGCGGAGTGGTCCGGCGGTCGGCTAGCAGGCGGATGCCCGGACCTGCCGGTGCGTCGGCCGCGTCCGTGGCCGGGCGTCCCGGGACTTCGGTACTTGGTATTTCGGTATTCGATACTCGGTACTTCGGTCCTTCCATCGAGATATCGGTACTTCGAGAGATCGCTTCGTCGACACGGAGGAGTTCGAGCGCCATGGAGCAGCGGGGGTCACCCGACAGGACCTGGTACCTGGTGCTGGACGGAACCACCGATGTCGTGACGCGCAGCCGTGACTTCACCCGCCGGGCCCTGACCGCCTGGCACTGGCTCCCGGCCGAGGAGGAGACGGACCGGCAGGCCGTGGACGACGTGCTCCTGCTGGTGTCGGAGGTGGTCGCCAACGCGTGCCTGCACGGCGGCGGCCCCAGCTCGCTGCTGCTGGACTGCACCGAGGACCGCCTGCGGGTGGAGGTGACCGACGGGAACCCGGCACCGCCGGTGCCCGTGCGGGCGCGACCGCTGACGGATCCGGGACGGCCGGGCGGCCACGGGCTGCTCATAGTGGAACGGCTGGCACGGAAGTGGGGTTCCCAGCCGCTGCCGGAGGGCAAGTGCGTCTGGCTGGAAGTGCCCGTCCCGTCTGCGGTACGGCACCGGGGGGAGAGCGGACCGGTCAGGACACCGGGGCTGTGACGGTGACGCCCCGGTGACGGTGACGCCCCGACCGGTGATCTCCGCCGCCCCGTGGAGCGGCGGGGCTCAGCGGCTGCCTACGGGCGCCCGTACCGGAGCTGCACCACGCCGTTGCCGAAGGCGCGGGTGCCTTCGAGGCGCAGCGGTGTCCGGGTGTCGGAGGGCGGGAAGAGCGGTGTGCCGCGGCCGATGCGCACGGGGTGTACGTAGATCCGGTAGCCGTCCACCAAATCGTGGCGCAGGAACGCGGCGGCGAGACCGGCTCCGCCCAGCACCAGGTCACCACCCTCGGACGCTTTGAGCGCGGCGACCTCCGCCGGAACGACGTCCCGCACGATCGTGGAGTTCCAGCCGGCCTCCCGCAGGGTGCGCGAATACACGTACTTCGGCATCGAGCGCCAGATGCCCGCGAACTCGGCCATCGGCGGCGGGCTCTCGGGATCGGCGTCGGCCGTCGGCCAGAACCGTGCCATCAGTTCGTAGGTGACACGGCCGTGGAGGAAACCGCCCATCGAACGGAGTTCGTCGTTGAAGTGCTGGTGCAGCTCGTCGTCGACGAGGTGCCAGTCGATCTGCCGCTCGGGACCCTCGATGAATCCGTCGAGAGACACCGACATCATCAGAATGATCTTCCGCATACCGGCCTACGCTACGCCCGGGTTGGCCGACAGCGTCCTCCCTCGGGCCCCGACGCGCCGCGATACCCCACCCCACATACTGATCGGTGTGAAGACCGAAGACGAGACCGTCCTGCTCGGCATCGAAGGCGGGACGGGGGTGATCACCCTCAACCGCCCCAAGGCCCTCAACGCCCTCACCCATCCCATGGTGCTGCGGATCGCCGAGGCCCTGACCGCCTGGGAGCACGACCCCGCCGTCCGGCAGGTCCTCATCCGCGGAGCCGGCGAGCGCGGCCTGTGCGCGGGCGGGGACATCCGTGCCATCCACGACGACGCCCGGGCCGGCACCACCGCCTCCGCGGACTTCTGGCGCGACGAGTACCGGCTCAACGCCCGCATCGCCCGCTACCCCAAGCCGTACATCGCCCTCATGGACGGCATCGTGATGGGCGGCGGCGTCGGCGTCTCGGCCCACGGCAGCGTCCGCATCGTCACCGAGCGCTCCCGCGTCGCCATGCCCGAGACCGGTATCGGCTTCGTCCCCGACGTCGGGGGGACCCGTCTGCTGGGCCGCGCCCCCGGCCTGCTCGGTACGCACCTCGCCCTCACCGGCGCCGGGGTGGGCGCCGCCGACGCGCTGCTGTGCGGCCTCGCCGACCACTTCGTGCCCGCCGGCCGGCTCGCGGACCTCGTCGGCGAGCTCGCCGAAGCCCCCGTCCACGAGGTGCTGCCCGGCTATGCCGGCGCCCCCGGGCCGGGTGAACTCGCGGGGCAGCGGCCCTGGATCGACCACGGTTACGCGGCCGGCACCGTCGAGGAGATCGTGGGGCGGCTGCTCGGCCACGGCGACCCGGCCGCGAAGGAGGCCGCCGAGATGATCCTCGGCAAGTCGCCGACCGCGCTCAAGGTCACCCTCGCCGCCGTGCGCCGGGCCGCAGGGCTCGGTTCGCTGGAGCGGGTGCTGGCCCAGGAGTTCCGGGTCTCCTGCAATGCGCTGAGCTCCCCCGACCTGGTGGAGGGAATCCGGGCGCAGGTCATCGACAAGGACCGGAACCCGCGCTGGTCCCCGCCGGACTTGGCCGCCGTCACGGACGCGGACGTGGACCGGTTCTTCGCCCCGCTCGGCGCCGAACGCGAGCTGCACATCCCGGTGTCCGGGCTCAGTCGCGGCTGAGCCCGGACACCGCGAACGCCGGCGCTACGAGCCCACGTACTCCCGGAGGTGGCGTGCCGTCAGGGTGTCCACTTCGGCCACCAGCGTTGCCGGAGTGCCCTCGAAGACGACCTCGCCGCCGGCGTGGCCGCCACCGGGACCGATGTCGATCAGCCAGTCGGCATGGGCCATCACCGCTTGGTGGTGCTCGATGACGATCACCGAGTTCCCGTCGTCGACGAGCCGGTCCAGCAGGGCGAGCAGCTTGTCGACATCGGCCATGTGCAGGCCGGTCGTCGGCTCGTCCAGGATGTACGTCGAGGACTTCTCCGCCATGCTGATGGCCAGCTTGAGCCGCTGGCGTTCGCCGCCCGACAGGGTGTTGAGGGGTTGCCCGAGCCGCAGGTAGCCGAGGCCCACGTCGGCGAGTCGGCCCAAGATCGCCCGCGCCTGGCCGGTGGTGAAGAACTCGTACGCCTGCGCCACCGGCATGTCCAGCACCTCGCTGATGTTCTTGCCGCGCAGCCGGTAGGTGAGCACCTCGGGCGTGAACCGCTTGCCCTCGCACTCCTCGCACACCGAGGCCACCCCGGCCATCATCGCCAGGTCCGTGTAGACCAGCCCGATGCCGTTGCAGTTCGGGCAGGCGCCCTCCGAATTCGCGCTGAAGAGCGCCGCCTTGACCCCGTTGGCCTTGGCGAAGGCGGTCCGGATCGGGTTCAGCAGGCCGGTGTACGTCGCCGGGTTGGACCGGCGTGAGCCGCGGATCGGCGACTGGTCGGCCACCACCACGCCGTCCCGCCCCGCCAGGTACCCGTGGATCAGGGAACTCTTCCCGGAGCCCGCGACCCCCGTCACCACCGTCAGCACCCCCAGCGGCACGTCCACGCTGACGTCCTTGAGATTGTGCAGATCGGCGTCCTTGACCGACAGGTGCCCGCGCGGAGTGCGCACCGACTCCCGCAGCCGCGCCCGGTGTTCGAGGTGACGGCCGGTGAGGGTGCCGGAGGTGCGCAGCCCCGCCACGTCACCGCTGTAGCAGATCTGCCCGCCGGCCGTGCCGGCGCCCGGGCCGAGATCGACGACGTGGTCCGCGATCGAGATGACCTCGGGCTTGTGCTCCACGACCAGCACCGTGTTGCCCTTGTCGCGCAGCCGCAGCAGCAGGTCGTTCATGCGCTGGATGTCGTGCGGGTGCAGGCCGGTGGTGGGCTCGTCGAAGACGTACGTGACATCCGTGAGCGAGGAGCCGAGGTGGCGGACCATCTTGACCCGCTGGGCCTCACCGCCGGAGAGGGTGGCCGAAGGGCGGTCCAGGCTGAGGTAGCCGAGGCCGATCTCCACGAGGGAGTCGAGCAGGTCCCGCAGGTTCGCGAGCAGCGGCGCCACACCGGGGTCGTCGATCCGGCGGACGAAGGCGGCGAGGTCGCTGATCTGCATCGCCGAGCACTCGGCGATGTTCACCCCGTCGATGCGCGAGGAGAGTGCGGCGGCGGAGAGGCGGGTGCCGCCGCAGTCCGGGCAGTCGGTGAAGACCACGGCGCGGTCCACGAAGGCCCGGATGTGGGACTGCATGGACTCGCGGTCCTTGGCGAGGTACGTGCGGCTGATCTTGGTGATCAGGCCCTCGTAGGTAAAGTTGTTGGACCCCACCTTCACCTTGACCGGGCTCTTGTGCAGGAAGTCCGCCCACTCCTGCTCGGTGAAGTCCTTCAGCTTCGTGTCGGGCGAGTAGAAGCCGGAGTTCGCCATGATCTGCCAGTACCAGGAGTCCACGGCGAAGCCCGGGACGGTGATCGCGCCCTCGTTCAGGGAGCGGTCCCGGTCCACCAGCTGGTCCACGTCGATGTCGGACACCTCGCCGATGCCCTCGCAGCGCGGGCACATGCCGTCCGGGGTGTTGAAGCTGAAGGCGCTGGAGGTGCCGATGTGCGGGGCGCCGAGCCGGGAGAAGATGATCCGCAGCATGGTGTAGGCGTCGGTGGCGGTGCCCACGGTGGAGCGGGAGTTGGCCCCCATCCGCTCCTGGTCGACCACGATGGCGGCGCTCAGATTGTGCAGCCCGTCCACGTCCGGCCGGCCCAGGCTCGGCATGAAGGACTGGACGAAGGCGGTGTACGTCTCGTTGATCATCCGCTGCGACTCGGCGGCGATGGTGCCGAAGACGAGGGAGGACTTCCCGGAGCCGGAGACTCCCGTGAAGACGGTGAGGCGGCGCTTGGGGATGTCGAGGGAGATGTCCGCGAGGTTGTTCTCCCGGGCTCCGCGGACCTGGATGAGCTGATGGCTGTCCGCGGCGACGGGCTCCTCGCGCAGCTCCGTGTTCAGTGATATGGCGGTACTGGTGATCTGCACGGGAACTCCTCGCGGTGGCGATGTCTCGAGCTTACTTTCTACACTGTACTCTATACGGCGTAGAGAATTAGTGGGCGAGCTGGAAGGAGCCGGCATGGCGGCCAAGGACCGGAGCGGGGCGGGCGATCCCGTCCGCACACTGGAGCTTCTGTGGCGAGAGCCCGGGTACGAGGCGGACCAGGGGCGACGCGGCCCCCGGCAGGGACTCAGCGTGGACGCGGTGGTGGGAGCCGCGATCTCGCTCGCCGACGAGGCGGGGCTGGCCGCGCTGACCATGCGGGCGCTGGCCCAGCGCCTCGGGGTGACGCCGATGACCCTCTACACGTACGTTCCCGGCAAGGCCGAACTGCTCGACCTCATGCTGGACGAGGCCTACCGGCATATGGAGCGGAGGGAGGCCGGCGCCGGGGAGCCCTGGCAGGTGAAGGTCACCCGGGTCGCCGAGGACAACCGCGACCTGATCCTGCGTCATCCGTGGATCGCAGACCTGTCAGTCACCCGCCCGCCGCTGGGCCCGGGAGTGATCTCCAAATACGAGTACGAGCTGGCCGCCTTCGACGGCATCGGCCTCACCGACGTCGAGATGGACGCGGCCCTGACCCACCTCCTGGGCTTCGTCCACGCCAACACCCTGGCCGCGGCCGATGCCGCGGCGCACAACAGCAGGCAGAGCGACGAGGAGTGGTGGGCGGTCAGCGCGCCGCTGCTGGAGCGGGCCATGGACCCCGAGCGCTACCCCCTGGCCGACCGCGTCGGCAGCGCGGTGGGCGGCTACCACCCCGAGACCGTCTGGGCGTTCGGCCTCCGGTGCGTCCTGGACGGGCTGGCCCGCCTCATCGAGAGCCGGGCGCCTCAGCGGTAGCCGGTGGCGTCCGCCGGCCGGTCCGGGTCCTGGACCTCGACCAAGTACCGCCAGGCGTCCGGCCTGCTGCCGTCGAGATCCGTGAAGCCGTAGACCCGGGCGAGCTGTCCGCTGGAGAGGGACTGCCCGTTCCAGCGCGCCACCCGAGGATCCGCGGCCAGCGCCGCGACCGCCCGGCCGACGTACGAGGGCGTCTCGGAGATGCCGAAATGCGGAACCGTGGCCAGCGCGTCCCGCCAGTTCGCCTCCGTCACGCCGAAGTGGTCGAGCATCATCTCCGAGCGCAGCCAGCCGGGCGTCAGCGCCACCGCGGTGGCCCCGCGCGGCCCCAGCTCGTGCCCGAGGGCGAAAGCCATCCGAAGGACGGAGGACTTGGCGATGTCGTAGAAGAACGACACCCGGTAGTGCGTCGCGTTGTACTCGGCGGTGCCGTCCGTCATCTCCACCACCAGCCCGCCCGGCTCGCGCAGCAGCAGCGGCAGCGCGAAATGGCTCGTGACGGCGTGGGTCTCCACCGCCAGCCGCAACAGGCGCAGCCCCTTGTCCAGGTCGTGCTCCCAGACCGTGCTCTCCCACTCGAAGAGCAGCTCCCCGCCCCAGATGTCGTTGACCAGGATGTGCAGGAGCCCCTGCTCGGTGTCGATCCGCCGGACCAGCGCCTCGACCTGCCCGGGCTCCAGGTGGTCGGCGACCACCGCGACGCCCCGGCCGCCCGCCGCCGTGACCAGCTCGGCGGTCTCCTCGATCGTCTCGGGCCGGTCGTACTCCGAGCGCCTGCCGCGGGTGCTGCGCCCCGTCACGTACACGGTCGCGCCCTGGGCGCCCAGTTGGACCGCGATGCCCCGGCCCGCTCCCCGCGTGGCTCCGGCGACGAGGGCGACCTTGCCGACGAGGGGCCGCCGCGCATCCGGTGCCTGCCGTACATCCGCTGTCTGCCGTACATCCGGTGCCTGCCGCACCTCGGCGGTCTGCTGTACCCGCGGTGTCCGCTGTCCCTCCGGCATGGCCCGACTCTACGCCGCGGCCCGCCGGCCACGGGAGAAGTCCGCGGCACCGGCGCCGTGGCGGAGGTCGTCCTCCCCTGCGGTGCGCCCCGCGCCGGGAGGGGATACGCGTACCACCACCGCGTGCCACCCGGTCGCCCCGTCGGGGACGGTCCCCCTGCGCTCGCCCGTCTGGACGGCGCCGGTGCGGTCCGTGGCGCGGACCTCCAGGGTGTGCCGTCCGGGCGTCGCCTCCCACGGCCACATCCACTGGCGCCAGGTGTCATCGCCGTCCGTGGCCGCGAGCCGCGCCTCCTGCCACGGGCCGCCGTCGACCCGTATCTCGACGCCGGAGATCCCCCGGTGCTGCGCCCAGGCCACCCCGGCCACCGCGACCCGGCCCGCGGCGAGGCCGGTGGACGCACGGGGGGTGTCGATCCGCGACTGGGTCTTGACCGGGGCCCGCGCCGCCCACGAACGGCGCACCCAGTACGCGTCGTAGGCGTCGAAGGTCGTCAGGCGCAGCTCCCGCAGCCACTTGCACGCTGAGACGTATCCGTACAGGCCCGGCACGATCATCCGTACCGGGAAGCCGTGCGCGAAGGGGAGCGGCTCGCCGTTCATCCCGACGGCCAGCAGCGCCTCCCGGCCGTCCATGACGGCCTCGACGGGCGTGCCGATCGTCATCCCGTCCACCGACCGTGCCACCAGCTGGTCGGCCGGACCGCCCTGGGAGGGCGGCCGTACCCCCGCCTCCCGGAGCAGATCGGCGAGGCGCACGCCGAGCCAGCGCGCGTTGCCCGCGTACGGGCCCCCGACCTCGTTGGACACGCAGGTGAGGGTGGTGTCGTGCTCGACCAGCGGGCGGGCGAGCAGTTCCCGCAGGTCGAGGGTGACGGGCCGGGTGACCCCCTCGCCGTGGATGCGCAGCCGCCAGGTGTCCGCGTCCACGCGCGGGACGACGAGGGCGGTGTCCACGCGGTAGAAGTCCCGGTTGGGGGTGAGGAAGGGCGAGAGCCCGGGCAGCCGCAGGTCCGCTCCGGCTGGTACCGGCGGCGCGGGCACGGCGGGCCGGGGAAGGACGAAGCGTTCCCGGGAGGCCGTCGCCCCGGCCGATCCGAAGGCGCCCAGCCGCCGCCCGGCCACCCCGGCCCCGGCCGAAAGCGCGAGGGTGGCGGCGACCAGCCGCCCGAAGCCGCGCCGGTCCATCGCCCAGGCGGCGCCGGCCGGGGCCCCGGCCGGCCGGGGCCGGTTCACCGCGGTGACCAGCAGATGCAGCACGCCGGAGGCCGCCAGTGCGCCCACCAGCGAGGGCAGTGCGTCCCGCCAGCCGGCCTGCGGCCGACTGAGCGCGGCCGCCGCCCCGACCAGCCCGAAGCCACAGGCGAGCGCGAGTCCGGCGGGGAGGCGGCGGACGGCGAGCATCCCGGTCCCGGCGGCGACCGCGCCCAGTACGGCGACGATGCCGAGGGTCAGCACCAGCTTGTCGGCGGTGCCGAACTGCTGGACCGCCCACTCCTTGAGGGCCACGGGCGTACCGTCGACCACGGCCCCGCCGACGGCGGTGACCGGGGACGATTCCGGCCGGACGGCCGCCGTGGCCAGCTCGGCGAGAGCCAGCCCGGCGCATGCGGCGACGATCCCGCTGAGGGCGCCGAGCAGGTGCCGCCGGCGCTGCGGGTCTGCCTTCGGAGGGGTCATTCGGAGTCACCGTCCGCCCTGATCGCCCCCAGCTGCCCCCTTCGGTAACGCCGACTCTACGAGGCCGTGCGGGGCGGGGAAAGGCCGGCACCGTTCCACCTGCGCCCGGCCGGCCCGTCCCCGGCCGCCGCGTACCCCAGCAGCGCGCCCCTGGTCAGTGCACCGGAGCCGGCGGCACCCAGCGCCCGGTGCGGGGCGGCTTCACCCCGTACTCGGTCTTCAGCTCCGCCGGGATGGCGTGGTGCATCACCCGCCCGCGGGTCAGTGTGGCCAGCTCGAAGCCGGAGAGCAGCGAGCCCGCCTTGTCGAGCGCCCACTCGGCGTACGGGCTGCTGTCCTCGACGGTCTCCAGCAGCCCGAGGATGACGGGGATGGCCTTCGCCGCCGTGTCCCAGCCGCTGCGCGGGATCTCCAGCCAGTCGGCGATGGTGTCCCCGACCAGGTAGCGGACCGTGGCGGGCACGATCGGGTCGAAGAGCGTGCCGGGGACCACGTCCTCGTACATCCGCAGCAGCTGGGCGTTCAGGCGGACCCCTTCGGGTGAGGGGCCGAGGTTGCGCAGGAGGTAGAGATCGCAGTAGGCGCGTGCCTCGGTGAGGTTCTCCGGGACGGCTGACATGTCGCAGCCCAGCATGGCCCCGACGACCCGCCAGGCGTAGAAGTAGGCCTCAGCGCCGTCCTCGCTCATGTGGATGCCGAGCTGGTGCATCGCGTCCAGGACGAGCAGGGAGAAGCAGACCTGACCCCCGATCATGTCCTCCTGGCAGATGGGAAGTCCGTCCCGCTCGAGGTCCCAGTGGCCGCCCTCGCGCAGGTGGTGGCGCACGGCGGCGTGCAGCAGCCGCACCTTCTGGGCGGCCGGGATGAACTTGCTGCCCTCGGCGAAGGAGTTGGTCTGCATGAGGTAGGTGACGAACTGCCCGGTGTTGGCCATCCGGCGCGAGGGGTACGCCAGCGAGTGCGTCGAGGAGAGCAGCCGGGCCAGCCGGGGAACGGCGTAGGTCGTGGGCATCGCCGAGAAGGAGAGGCCGGTGTTGATGTGCGCGGCGTTGTCCATGAAGAACAGCCGGGCCTGCTCCATGATGTCCCAGTCCACCCAGGTGGGGGGCATGGCGGTGGCCTCGAAGTACTCGGCGGCGGAGGCCGGCAGCTTCTCGGGGAGCTTGTCCCCGGTGGTGGTGAAGAACCGCATCAGGGTGTTGAGGTCGCCGATCTCCCCGCGGCGGAACATCGTGGCGACGGTCTCGTCGGCGAGCGGATCGCCCTGGACGAGCAGCGCGTCGAGCGCGGCGTCGTCGTAACGCGGTTGCGGGGCACCGGGCTTGGCGCCGGCCTTGGCGCCGGTCTTGGTGGCGGTCTTGGTGGCGTTCACGTCAGTCCTTCTCGTCCTTCTCGTCGGTTTCTTCCACGTCGGCCGGGATCGCCGTGCGGGGCGATGGACGCGGTCACACCGACCGGTCGGCCGCCGCGCCGGCCAGCTCGTGCAGCGCGGAGCGCGCCTCCGCCGGCATCGGTACGGTGACCAGCGCGCCGGTGGCCCGGGCGATCCGCTCCCGGATCATGTCCTCGACTCCCTGCTTCGCCCCGCACCGCTCCATCAACTGCCGTACTGATTCCGCCTCTTCGGCGCCGAGCTCGGGATTTCCGACCAGCTTGGCCAGCAGCCGCCGGTCGTCCGGGTCGGCGGCCGCCACGGTGAGGGCGAGCAGGGCGGTGGGCTTGCCGTCCCGCAGGTCGTCCAGGTTGGACTTGCCGGTTCTGGCGGGGTCGCCGAAGGTTCCCAGCAGGTCGTCGCGCAGCTGGAAGGCCTCGCCGAGGGGGAGCCCGTAGGCGGAGAAGACGTCCAGCAGGGCGCGCGAGCCGCCGCCGAGGGTCGCCCCGAGGTGCAGTGGCCGCTCCACGGTGTACTTCGCGGTCTTGTAGCGGCACACCTCCAGCGACTCCGCCACGTGCGGCTCCCGGTTCGGCCCCGCGTCCGTGCGCAGCACCTCCAGGAACTCGCCCGCCATCGTCTCGCGCAGCAGCGTGGACCACAGTGGGACGGTCCTGGCGAGATAGGCACCCGGCAGCCCGCACGTGGTGAACACGTGGCCCGCGTAACCCATCAGCAGATCGCCGAGGATCATCGCGAGCGCGGTGGAGCGCCGGCCCGCCGAGGCGAAGGCGGCGTGGGCGGTGAGCTGCCCGTGCCGCATCGGGCTGTCGTCGATGATGTCGTCGTGGGTGCAGGCCGCCGCGTGCACGAGCTCCATCGCGGCCGCGGCCCGGATCACCCCCTCGCAGTCGGGCTGCCCGGCCGCGCGCCAACCCCAGTACAGGAACGCGGCCCTGATGCGCTTCCCGTGCGCGAGCGAGCGCCGTAACTGCTCGGACAGCGGCGAGAGTTCCGTGTTGAGGCCGAGCAGGGCCTGCTCCTCCTCGTCGGCCAGCCGGACCAGCACCTCGTCGATGCGCTCCTGGAAGCCGGTGTGGTCATGCACGGGGGCGGCCGGCCTTCTCCGCGGCCCGGCGGGCCATGGTCTCCAAGTAGTTCTCGGTGATACCGCCTTCGGGACCGGCGCCGGCCCGGCGAGTGGCGAGTTCCCCGCGCTTGCGCAGCTCCACCACCCCCTCCGTGAGCAGTTCCCGCAGGTCGGATCGGCGCATCAGGTCCTGCGCCCGGTCGGCGGTCTGCCGCAACTGGTCGAGGGCCAGATCGGCGGCCCCGGCGGCGAGGAGCGCCAGCAGCTCCAGCGTCGCGGCGGGGCTGCGGCCCCCGGCGGTCGATCCGGTGGCGGGCCCGGGGGCCGCGGGCTGTTCCGGCTCCGGTCGGTCCGGCCCGGGCCGTTCCTGCTCAGGCCGTTCCTGCGCAGGCCGCTCCTGCTCCGGGCGTTCTCGCTCAAGCCGTTCTCGCTCAAGCCGTTCTCGCTCAAGCCGTTCTTGATCGGTCTGGGACATGCTCGGTGCACTCCTGATGGCTTGATGCCGTCATGGCGTCGGCGTCATGGCGTCGGAAAGGGCGGCCGCCGGATCGCTCCGGCAGCCGCCCCTGATCGTTTCCGCGCCCAGTGAACCGACTGTCCGCCCTGCGGGAAGCATCGCCAGGCGACTTCTCCCTCGCACGGGTACCGAGATTCCCACGGGAGGGTGACGATCACCGTATGAAGTGATCGTCAACGCCCTTCGTCGTGTAGATCAGCCGGAGGTGGCCCCCGGGGACAAGGACAGGAACGCCGCGATCCCGACGGCCAGCGCGTACGGATCCCCGGCCGGCTCCTGCGGATGCCGGGTCGTGCGCCGGGCCCACTCCTCCTCGACGGTGTGCCAGTCGATCCCCCGCGGCGCGGTTCCCCCTGCCAGGGCCTCTTCCAGCGAAGCGAAGTAGAGCGCCCACCGCCGGGCGTACAGCTCCTCGATCAGGCCGCCCCATTCGCGGTTCGCGTAGTCGTGCAGGAAACCGCCCTCGCTGGTGCCACGGCGGCCCCATACGCTCAGGATCGAGCGGGCGTCGTACTCGTACCGGTCCCGCTCGGCCTCGTCGGCGCCCCAGGACCGGGCCGCACCGAGCCACTTCCCCAGCAGGAAGTTCGGATCGGAGCTGGTGACCGCCTCCAACTGCCGTTCCGCGCTGCGCCATTCGCCGGTCAGCTCGCGGAAGCGGGGGAGGTCCTTCGCCTCGTACGCCGCCTTGATCTTCGGCAGCAGCACCCGCGCGTGATTGGCGAGGGCCTGGCGTGCCGTGTCCACCAGGTCGAACCGGTAGGCACTGGAGCCGCGCAGCTGCGGATCCACCCGGAGCAGGTGGTCCAGGGCCCGGCGCACGGAATCGGCCGGGTAGCGCATGGACTTCGGGCTCCAGTACGCCGCTCCCGTCGCGGTCAGGCTCGGCCGGGCGGTGAAGAGGCTGTCCTGCGACTCGGACCACAGCCCCGAGGAGGTGCTGTACGGACCCTTGCGCAGCTCCTCCCAGGCCGCGGCGGCCTCGGCGTCGGGCTTGCCGTAGCGGCGGGCCGCGAAATCGGCGAACCACTTCCGCTGGTCGATCGGCCCGGGCTCCCACGCCAGGTCGGTGAAGAGGTCGAAGGCCGCCGGATTGGTCCCGGTGGCCTCCGGCAGGTAGGCGATGCCCCTCAGCACGCTGCCGTTCTTGGCGCGCCAGGCGCCGAAGCGGTCGATCCACACGGAGGTGTTCGCGCCGATCGTGGTGTGCCCGCCGAAGTTGTAGATGGTCCCCATGGCGTACGGGGTGCCACCCCAACGGGCCTCGCGGTCGAGACGGTTGTAGCGGTCCGACAGCCCGTCCAGGATCAGCAGCTTCGAGGTGTCCACCCCGGCCAGCAGTTCCTTGGTCGGATCGTCCTGCCAGCCCAGCACGGCCCACAGCGCGCCCGGGCGGGCGGCGTGCAGCGCCTTCTGGATGGCGCGGGCGGCCGAGCTGACATCGACCGTGCCGGTCTGACCGCCCTCGTGCAGCGGGCTCATCCGGTACATCGTGCTGTCCCCGAACACCGCGCGCTGCTCGGTGTAGTAGGCGGCGGCCAGTTTTCCGAACACCGGTGAGGCCGGGTCCAGCCAGTCCGGCCGGTCGAACCCCGCCCATTCGCCCTGGGGCACCGTCGTCGCCCCCGGGTTGCGTGCGGCGAACTCCGGGGGCACGGTGCCGAAGTAGCCGGGCAGCACCGGGGTCATGCCGAGGCCGCGCAGCTGCTCGGCGATCCGCCCGCCCAGCGCGGCCCGTTCCCGCATCAGCCGCTCGGAGACCGGGCCGCCGAAACCGCTCAGGTTCTGCAGCAGCCACCAGCTCTGGTGACCGGGGGCGGGGATCCACTTCCGCAGCTCCTCGGCGGAGTAGCCGAAGGCCTGGAGCGCGCGGTAGTACGGGTACTCGGTCCCGACCTGCACGAACACCTCGTTGACCCCGTGCAGGGCGAGCAGGTCGATCTGCCGCTGGTGCTCCTCGAAGGAGCGGTAGGGGCCCGAGTATCCGTCGTCGGTGTCGTTGAGCGCGTACCGGTGCGGGACGAGCGCGCTGCGGGTGACCGGGGCCGGGACGCCCGGCAGCTTGTCCGGCAGCATCCCGAGGCTGTCACCGGGCCAGCCGATGTCGGCCCCGGCGATGTGCTGGAGGTACCAGCCGACGCCCGTGAGCAGGGTGGCGCCGGTGCTCCCGCGCACCGTGATCGCGCCCGCCGTACCGGAGACGGTGAAGGTGTCGGCCCGGGCTGCCGGTTCGGGCACGAGCGTGAACTGCCCGGCGTGCCGTGGCAGCAGGCGCTTCAGGGAGGCCCGCGCGGCTGCGGGGTCGAAGGTGCGGGCGCGGGGTGCGGCCGCCCGTACGCCGTCCGGCTGTACGTCGGCCCGCGCGGGCGAGCCTGCTGCCGGGGCGGTCGCGCCCGGCGCCGACGCGGCGCAGATCAGGGTCAGCAGCGCGGCGGGAAGAGCCGCGAGGGTGACAGGACGGGGCAGCAGTCGGGGCAGAAGTCGGGGGAACGGCCGGGCAAGCGGGCGGGGGAGTGCGGGGCGGAGCGGCCGGCGCCTGCTTCGCGGCATCGAGTTCGTCATCCGTTCGCCGTCAGACCGGAAGGGACCAGGCCTGGTCGACCCGGTGGTCGCCACAGGCGATCAGCCGCAGCCGTTCGGCCGGTGCGTCCGGGGTCGCGGCCGCGGCGGGCGCCGTCAGGCACAGCCCGCTCGCCTTCTCGATCAGGGCGCCGTCGCGGCGGTGCGTCCAGCTCTGCCCCGTCTGGGGTGCGGGCGAGGCCGAACAACCCGCCAGCTCCACCCGGCCGTTCCTGCTCCCTGTCAGGCACTGACCGGCCAGGCGCAGGCTCGCGTCCTCGCCGAGGACCCAGCGCTGGTCGGGAGCCCCGGTACAGGTGGACATCACCACCGCGTCGACGCCCGTGGTGTTGGCGCCGTCGGCGCACTTGACGCCGTTGCCGGTGATCTGCCCGGTGGGCACGGCGTCGGCGCAGCCCTGCGGGGTGAGCCGCCAGACCGCCGTGTCGTGGGGGGCCAGCAGTCCCGTCAAGCTGCCGGTGACCGTGTGGCGTTCCCCGCTCCACAGGTCTTTCGCGCTGACCGTGCAGGAGGGCAGCCCGATCTCGGCGAGCGGTACGAAGATGTCCCGTGTGTTGCCCGAGCGGTTGAGCACGGCCACCGCCCGGTCGCCGTTCGCGAGCGGCCGGACCAGGATCTCGAAGGTGGCGTTGGAGGAGACCACCGCGCCCTGACGGCCCAGCGGATCCTGGTCCAGCTCGATCAGGTCGGTGTTGCCGAGGGCGGCGAGCCCGGCGGGGGTGAGCTCGGAGACCTCGGAGGAGAGGATGAACGGAGCCGCCATCATGGCCCACAGGGCGACCTGGCTGCGGCTCTCGGCCTCCGTGAGCCCCGGTGCGCCCGCGATGAGGAAGTCGGGGTCGTTCCAGTTGCCGGGGCCCGCGTACCGGCCGAGCCAGCGGTTGTAGCCGTAGTTGCCCATCACCGAGTTCCAGCGCGAGGTGGCGGGAGCGGCCGGCTTGTACACCTGGATGTCGCGGCCCTCGCGCCACAGCTGGCCGGTCTCGCCGACCCAGCCGAGCACCTTGTGCCAGTCGGGGCTGCCCCATTCACCCTGCTGGAAGTAGGCCGGCGCCGAGGCGGACAGCACCATGTCCCGGCCGCTGGCGCGCAGCGCCCGGGCGACGGCGTTGTACGCGTCCCGGTACGCCTGCTCCTTCGTCTTGCCCTCCGGCACCCACACGTTGCAGCCGTCCATCTTGACGTAGTCGACCTTCCAGGCGGCGAACTGCCGGGCGTCCTGCGCGTAGTGGTCCGCGCCGCCGCCCTCGGGGGCGCCACTGCCCGGGTACCGCTCGCAGGTGAGGTGGCCGGCGTCCTGGTAGATGCCGAACTTCAGGCCCTTGGCGTGCAGGTAGTCGCCGAGCCAGGCCATGCCGTGGGGGAACTTCTCCGTGTCGACCACCAGAGCGCCTTGCGCGTCGCGGCTCTTGGTCATCCAGCAGTCGTCCACGGTCACCGTGTCGTAGCCCTTGGCGGCGAGCCCGGTGGAGACGAGCGCGTCGGCGTTCGCGACGACCTTGGCCTCGTCGATGTCGCACATGTAGTGCGCCCAGTTGTTCCAGCCCATGGGAGGGGTGAGCGCGAGCGGGGTGTCCGAGGTCGCGGTCGGGTCGGCCGCCGCCGGGGCGGCGGGGGAGAGCGCGAGGGCGAGCAGGGCGGCCGCGGTCAGGCAGGGGAGCGAGGCGCGCAGGCGAGGCGGCACGGAGTCTCCTTGACGTGGGGGCGGGTGGACCGAGGGGGCGATCGTGCGCCCAGTGCAGCGGTGTGACTACCCGCTGTCAACATAAGTCGCCGGTTGTTGCTCAATGACCAGCAATATGGCCGCAGTCGATGTCATGCGAAGAAGTGATGCGACGTATGTGCCACCGTCTCTTACGGTGACTTTTACACTGGCTCTTACGGCGTCTGTTACGCTGTATCGCATGCCCCGAAGATCAGCCGCCCTGAACCGCGCGACGCCCGAGGCGATCGCCGTCACCGCCCTGCGGATCCTCGATGACGAAGGGCCGGGCGCGCTGAGCTTCCGCGCCCTCGCCGAGCGGCTCGACGTCTCCCACGCGACCGTTCAGCGCCGCTGCAACGACCTCGCCGGCCTGCTGGACCTGTGCACCGAGCACCTGGCCGCGCAACTGCCCGAGATCCCCGCCGGTACCGACTGGGCCGAGGCCACCGAGCGGCGGTTCGTCTCCCTCTACCTGCTCCTCACCGCCCACCCCGGACTGCTGATCCTGCGCGGCGGCCGGCCCTGGCTCGGCCGGCAGCTGCTCGCCCGGCTCGTCGAGCCCGCGCTCGCCGACGGTGTCGCCGCGGGGATGACCGCCGCCGAGGCGATGACCGCCTACCGCCGCATGTACCTGCTCACCCTCGGCAGCGCCGCCTTCGTCGACCACCGCGACCCGGCCGGAGTCACCGCCGCCTCGCGGGCGGCCCTGGCCGCACTGGATCCGGAGCGCTTTCCCGTGCTCTCCGGCGGACTGGCCGACGTACTGCCCCCCCTGACCGACCACGAGGTGTACTACGGGGCCCTGCGCCAGCTGATCGAGGCCGCCCGGCCCGCCGTCTGAAAGGCAGTCCGACCATGGAACAGCAGCTCGACCACGCCGCGGTGCGCGCGGCCGCCGACCGGATCGCCGGCGCGATACGGCCCGTCGCCGTAGCACCCGCCGCGGAAGGCGTCTGGTACGCGCTGGAGTACCTCCAGCACACCGGCTCCTTCAAGGCCCGCGGCGCCCGCAACTTCCTCGCCGCGCACCACCAGGCGGGCACCCTCCCGGCCGCCGGAGTCACCATCGCCTCCGGTGGCAACGCGGGCCTCGCCTGCGCCTGGGCGGCCCGCGCGCAGTCCGTGCCCGCGACCGTGTTCCTGCCCGCCACGGCCCCGCGCGTGAAGGTGGAACGGCTGCGGGGATACGGGGCCGAGGTGCGGCTCGTCGGCGACCGCTACGCCGAAGCCCTGGCCGCCTGCGAGGAGTTCGCGGCCGGCAGCGGGGCCCTGAGCAGCCACGCCTACGACCACCCGCTCATCGCGGCGGGTGCGGGGACCTTGCTTGAGGAGATCCGGGCGGCGCTGCCCGGGCTGGACGCCGTGGTCGTCGCCGTCGGCGGCGGCGGGCTGTTCGCCGGGATCGCCACCGCCGCGCGGGAGTACGGCGTAGAGGTGATCGCGGCCGAGCCGGAGAACTGCCGCGCCCTGAACGCGGCCCTGGAGGCCGGTCGTCTCGTGGACGTGGCCGTGGACTCGGTCGCCGCCGACTCCCTCGGGGCCACCCGGGTCTCGGCGGACGCGCTGGCCGCCGCGCGGGAGGAACACGTGCGCTCCGTCCTCGTCCCCGACGCGGCGATCACGGCCGCCCGCCGCGCGCTGTGGGAGGAGCACCGGATCGTGGTCGAGCCCGGCGCCGCCACCGCGCTGGCCGCACTTCGGAGTGCGCCGCGGCCGCTGGGCGCGCGGGTCGCCGTCGTCCTCTGCGGGGCCAACACGGACCCCGGTGACCTGGTGGCCCCCGCGGCCTGAAGGCCGCCCCGTCGGCACCCGGCCGCATCACGGACCGTCGTGTACAGAATCCTTGACATCATGTCCGGAGTGCTTGACACTCCAGAGTGTCGAATTTTCTTTACATGGGGAGCTGGAGTGGCACTCGAAGAGAAACGCGCCTGGATCATGATCGTGGTCACGGTCGTGTCGTACGCGACGTACCTGGCCGTCGTTCTCGGCCGGCCCGGTGACGCGCCACTCGCCCAGGAGCCCTACGTGTCCGCCTTGCTGTGGACGGTCGGCGCGTCGATCGCGGCATCGATCACGCTGCACATCGTCGCGGCGGCCCTCACGCCCGAGGACGCCCGGACCAAGGACCAGCGCGACCGCGAGATCGGCCGCTTCGGTGAGCACATCGGGCAGTCGTTCGTCGTAATCGGCGGGGTGGCCGGACTCGTCCTGGCGATGGCGGAGGCCGACCAGTTCTGGATCGCCAACGTGATCTATCTGGCCTTCGTCCTGTCGGCGATCCTCGGATCCACGGCGAAGCTCGTCGCTTACCGGCTGGGCTTCCACCCGTGGTGAAGCCGACGAGGGTCACCAACGCGATCCGGGCCCTGCGCTTCGCCCGCGGGGAGATGACGCAGGCCGAACTCGCCCGCCGCATCGGCGTGACCCGTCAGACCGTCATCGCCATCGAGCAGGGCCGCTATTCGCCCTCCTTGGAAAAGGCCTTCCAGATCGCCCATGTGTTCGGCGTGCCGCTCGACGCCGTGTTCCAGTACCCCGCGACCGAGGGAGACGACTCATGAAGGCCATGCTGCACGACACGTACGGACCGCCCTCCGTCCTACGGCTCGAAGAGATCGACCGGCCGGTCCCGGGCAGGGGTGAGGTGCTCGTACGGGTCCGCGCGGCGGCCGTCGACCAAGGGGTCTGGCACCTCATGGCGGGCATGCCGTACCTCATCCGCGCCGCGGGCTTCGGACTGCGGGCGCCCAAGGCGCGCGTACGGGGCATGGACGTCTCGGGGCAGGTGGAGGCCGTCGGCCCGGGCGTCACTCGCTTCCAGCCCGGTGACGAGGTGTACGGCAGCTGCGACGGGTCGTACGCCGAATACGCCTGCGCCAAGGAGGACAGACTCGCCCTGAAGCCGCGGAACCTGGACTTCGAGCAGGCGGCGGCCGTTCCGGTCTCCGCGTGCACCGCCCTCAAGGCCCTGCGCGACGCCGGACGGGTCAGGGCCGGGCAGACCGTGCTCGTCCTCGGGGCGTCGGGCGGCGTGGGCACGTACGCCGTGCAGCTCGCCAAGGCCTTCGGGGCCCACGTCACCGGCGTGTGCAGCACCGCCAAGACGGACCTGGTCCGCGCGATCGGCGCCGACGAGGTCCTCGACTACACGCGCGAGGACCCCACCAACGGAAGCCGCCGGTACGACCTCGTCATCGACATCGCGGGCAACCGGCCCCTGCCCCGGCTCCGCCGCGCCCTCACCGCCCGCGGGACTCTCGTCATCGTCGGCGGTGAGGGCGGCGGCCGGTGGATCGGTGGCAACGACCGTCAGTTGCGCGCGCTGCTGCTGTCACCGTTCGTCGCCCAACGGCTGTGCGGGCTCGCCTCCGTGGAACGCCACGCCGATCTCCAGACCCTCGCGGAACTCATCGAGGCCGGCTCGGTGACACCCGTCGTGGACCGGACGTACGCACTGGCGGAGGTCCCCGACGCGATCCGCTACCTGAGGGAAGGCCACGCACGGGGCAAGCTCGTCGTCCGGATCTGATGCGACGGCAGGTGATGCACCAGGTGGCCGCTCTCGGGTCCGGGCGGTCGTCTCAGCCCTTGTCGACCTTGATGACGACGGTGCTGCACACCTTGTCGGCGAAGGTCTGCTTCTTCTCGTCCCACAGCGGCCACAGCCAGCCGATGTAGCAGGGCAGGCCGTCGAGGATGTGGGCCAGCTTGCGGACCAGCGCCATGCCGAAGCCGAGCGTGCTGCCGTCGGCCTCCCGGCGCAGGCTGATGCCGAGGACCTTCTTGCCGGTCGACTGGCCGGTCTTGCCCTCCTTGTAGAGCTGGAAGACGGCCATCGCGATGGCGTACAGCACGCCGATGATGAAGAGGAACCCGGGCTCGTCCGGATTGTCGCTGGTGGCGAGGTCGATGAAGCCCAGCGCGTACATCGGGCCGGCGATGATCAGGAAGTCCAGCAGGTACGCGCCCACGCGCTGGCCCCAGTGCGCCAGCGGCGGCAGTCCGGCGCCGGGCATGCCCGGCATCCCCGGCATGCCGCCCTGCATGCCCGCCGGCGGGTACGCGCCGTACGGCGGCGGCGCCTGCTGCGGATAGCCGTACTGCGGGGGCACACCCTGCGGCGCCTGCTGCGGGTAGCCCGGCTGGCCTTGCGGGGGCTGCTGGCCGTACGGGTTGTTCGGGTCGCCGAAGCTCATGGCGAAATCTCTCCAGGGATGGAACGGGGACGAAGCGGGACGACGCGGAGTGGAGGCGCAGGGCTCTGAGCGGTTTGCCCCCGTGCTGCCGCGATCTTGCAAGCCCTCATCGTGTTCGGAACATCGGCTGCTGTCCAATTCACGCCGTCGGACGCCGGTCCGGCGCCTCACACGAACCGTTCTGATGATCTTGAATGGCCGCGGTCGGCCGGGGTGGAGGCCAGAGGGCGGAGGGGTCCCGTGAAGAGGGGTAAAGCGGTTTGGCGGCATGGCCGGTAAAGCGCATTAGTGCGAGTCTTCGCGAACCGTCGATAAGAAGTCAATCCCCTGACGTCGAGCCAGCTTCGTTATCGAATCGATACCACCGTCGACCGGCTTTGTACTTAAGCGCATCAGTCCAGGCCAGTTGGGGTGTCATGAGTCCATCTACGCGTGTGCGCAAGCCGGTTGAAGCATTCGTGACCGACGCCCCACCGGCCACCGGGACCTACGGCTCATTGACGTGATCTGCATTTCGGACGACCGTGGTCACCGCCCTCCGGCAATGCGGCCGGACTTCTGCAGAGGCGGCGACGATGACTCGTTGGAACCTGACCCGTATTGCCGTCACCGTGCTGGCGGCCGGCACTCTCCTCTCCGTCTCGGCCTGCGGGATGAGCGGTGGTGCCGGGGACGTGAAGGAGGCGGAGAGGACGGGCAAGGTGGCCGGAGATATCACGTTCCGCACGCTTCAGCTGAAGCCCACGTTCACGGCTTATGTGCAGGGGGTCATCGACGCGTTCGAGGACAAGTACCCGGAGGTCAAGGTGAAATGGGAGGATATTCCGGGCGACGGCTACAACGAGAAACTCGTCGCCGACGCCCAGGCGGGGGCCCTCCCCGACGTCGTCAACCTCTCCACCGACTCCTTCCAGCTCCTCGGCGACCGCGGCATGCTCGCCGACGTCGCCAAGCTCGACGGTGCCATGGCCGAGGAGTACGTGCCCGGCGCCTGGGAGCAGTTCAAGCTCGCGGGCAAGGGTGACGGCGTGTACGCGTACCCCTGGTACGTGACCCCGGAGATCCTCACCTACAACAAGGAGCTCTTCGAGAAGGCCGGTCTGGATCCGGCCAAGCCGCCGACCAGCGTCGAGCAGTTCTTCGACTACGCCGAGCAGATCGCCGCCACGTCCGGCGGCCAGTACTCCGCCTTCATGGCCGACCCCAAAGGCAGGCTGCCCGGGGACTGGCAGAAGATGGGCATCCCGATCCTGAACGACAAGCGGGACCGGTTCACCTTCGACACCGACAAGGCCGTCGAGTGGGTCGAGCGGATGAAGGACTTGTACGCCAAGGGCGCCATGCCCAAGGAGTCCCTCCTCAAGTCCGATGACATCAACCAGCTCTACGGCGGCAGCAAGATCGTCTTCGGTCCCGGTTCCCCCGGCTTCGTGAAGGACGTCAAGCAGAACGCCCCGCAGGTCTACGCCCGCACCCAGGTCGCGGGCGCCGTCACCGGGAAACTCGGCCACATAGGCATCTACGCCCAGTCGCTCGGCATCAAGAAGGACACCAAGCACCTGGACGCGGCGACCGAGTTCGCCAAGTGGGTCACCAACGGTCCCAACCAGGTGGAGTTCTCCAAGAAGGCCACCATCTACCCGTCCAACGCCGCGGGCCTCGCCGACCCGTACTTCTCGGACAGAGGCGACGGGAAGGACGCGGAGACCGTCGCCCGCGCGGTCGGCGCCGAGCAGCTGAGGACCGCGGCCCTCGACGCCAACACCCCCGTCCAGTGGACCAACCAGGTCGGCGACGCCGTCGTACGGGAGATGCAGAAGGCCATCAAGGGTGAGCAGGATCCCCGGACGGCGGTGAAGAAGGCCGAGGAGGAGGCCAACAAACTGCTCGCCCACGCGGTCCAGAAGTGACCGCCGACAGCTTGAGGGAAGCACGGGACGCACAACGGGCCGGCCACCGGGCCGGCCGGGCTCAGCGGGTGAAGCGGGCCGGCCGGCCGCAGCGGGCCGAGCAGGCCAAGCAGGCGAGGCAGGGCAGGCGGGCGAAGCAGGCCATGGAGGCCGATACGGGACTGCGCCACCGCAAGTGGTGGACCCCCTACCTCTTCCTCGCTCCGGGCCTGGTGATGGTCATGCTGTTCAGCCTCTGGCCCTTCGTCAACACCGTGATCCTCTCCTTCACCGACTCCCGGATCCTGCGCGGCGGCACCTTCGTCGGCTTCGACAACTACAGCCGCGCCTTCGCGGATTCCGACTTCTGGGTCGCGACCGGCAACAGCGTGCTGTACCTCGTGGTCGTCGTACCGTGTCTGGTCCTCATGCCGCTGGCCCTGGCCGTCCTCGTACAGACCAAGATCCCCGGCATCGGGTTCTTCCGCTCCGCCTTCTACACCCCGGTGATCGCCTCCGCCGTGGTCGTCGGCCTCATCTGGCAGTGGGTGCTGCGCAGCGACGGCGTCGTCAACACCGTCTTCCAGAAACTGAGCATCATCTCCGAGCCGATCCCGTTCCTGACCGACAGCACCATGCTGCTGGTCTCCGCGATGATCGTGACCGTGTGGAAGGGCCTCGGCTACTACATGGTCTTCTACCTGGCGGCCCTCGGGAACGTGCCGGCCTCCCTCTACGAGGCGGCCGCGATCGACGGTGCCGGCCCCGTCCGCCGCTTCTTCAGCATCACCGTCCCCCAGGTCAAGCCGATGATGCTGCTCGTCGGCACCCTTTCGGCCATCTCCGCACTCCGCGTCTTCACCGAGATCTACATCCTCGGCGGCGAGAGCGGAGGCCCCGGCGGCGGCGCGCGCACCCTGCCCTTCCTCATCCGGCAGGCCGGCCTCGGCTTCTCCGGCGAAACCGGTTACGCCTCCGCCATCTCCATCCTGCTGTTCCTCCTGACGCTGGTGTTCAGCCTGCTGGGCCACCGCCTTTCGAAGGGAGACGAGGGGTGAGCACCCCGTCCTCCTCCCCCGGGAGCAAGGCGAACGGGAGCGCCGGCGCCGACCGCAGGCGGTACTGGATCGGCCTGGCCGGCCGGTACACCACGCTCGTCCTGATGCTCGTCGTCATGCTGGGCCCGATCGTCTGGCAGTTCCTGACCTCGATCCGGGGCCGCACCGAGAACGTGTACGACGGCGTGCTGCCCTCACAGCCGACCCTCGACAACTACGTCCGGGTCGCGGAGTCCTTCCCGCTGCTCCAGTACGTCGGCAACACCCTGATCGTGGCGGCCCTCGCCATCACCTCGAACATGCTGTTCGCGGCCATGGGCGGGTACGCCCTCTCCCGGGCCGCCTGGAAGGGCCGCAAGGCCGTCTTCACCGTGCTGGTGGCGACCCTGATGTTCCCCTTCGAATCCGTGATGATCTCGATGTTCCTCACGGTCCGCGAGATGGGTCTGGTCGACACCCTCATCGGTGTCTGGCTCCCCGGCGCGGTCTCCGTCCTCAACGTCATGATCATGCGGGCGGCGTTCCTCGCCGTACCCCGGGAGGTGGAGGAGGCGGCCGTCCTCGACGGCGCGGGCGAATGGACCCGCTTCACCCGCGTCTTCCTCCCCGCCGCCAAAGGCGCCCTGGCCGTCGTCTGCATCACCAGCTTCATGGGCGCCTGGGACGACTTCCTCTGGCCTCTGCTGGTTCTCACCGACAGCGACAACTACACCCTGCAGCTCGGCCTGAAGTCCCTGGCCGGCGCCACCACCGTCAACGACCAGCGGCTCATCGCCGCCGGTGCGATGGCCGCGCTCATCCCGATGATGCTCCTCTTCTTCGCCCTCCAGCGTTTCTTCTTCACGGGAGTGGGCGAGGGAGCCGTCAAGACCTGAGCCACGTGCCGCACCCTTGCTCCGCCACCCCTCCGCCCATCCGCGTACCGCACCTCTCGATCCCGCCTCTCGACCTCGCCTCTCCTGGAGCAGCCGTCATGCACGATGACCGCAGCATCGCCGAACACCGCCTCCGCCGGGTCCTCAAGGAGCGCATCAAGCCCGCCGTCCACTCCCGCCACGTCCCGCTGACCATCGAGCGGTGGGAGGCCCCGGGCGAGCCCGTTCCCGTCTCCGAGGGCCTCGCCGCGGTCTACGAACCCTGTGCGATCGGCGACGCCTGGGGGCCCGCCTGGGGCACCACCTGGTTCAAGGTCACCGGCGCCGTCCCGGCCGACTGGGCGGGCCGTACGGTGGAGGCCGTGCTCGACCTCGGCTTCGACCGGATGATGCCCGGATTCCAGTGCGAGGGCCTGGTCCACCGGGCCGACGGCGGCGAGATCAAGGCGCTGAACCCGTACAACGACTGGGTGCGCGTCGCCGACCGCGCCGAGGGCGGCGAGCGCGTCGAGTGGTACGTCGAGGCCGCGTCCAACCCGGTCCTGGTCGACCACTCGGCCACGTACGAGGGCGACCGGCAGACCAGCGGCGACGGGCCCCTCTACCGGCTCGCCCGGATGGACCTCACCGTCTTCGAGACCGAGGTCTGGGAGCTCGTCCAGGACCTCGAAGTCCTCCACGACCTCATGACCCAGCTCGACGGGGCCGACGCCCGGCGGTACGAGATCCTGCGCGCCGTCGACGCGTCGCTCGACGCGGTGGACCTCGGCGATGTCCCCGGCACGGCGGCCGCCGCCCGAGCCTGTCTCACCGGTGTGCTCGCCGCCCCCGCCAACGCCTCCGCGCACCGGATCAGCGCGGTCGGGCACGCCCACATCGACTCCGCGTGGCTGTGGCCGCTGCGCGAGACGGTGCGCAAGGTCTCCCGTACCTCGTCCAACATGGTCCACCTCATGGACGAGCACCCCGAGTTCGTCTTCGCCATGTCGCAGGCGCAGCAGCTCGACTGGATCAAGACCTACCGGCCGGAGCTCTTCGAGCGGATCAAGAAGAAGGTCGCGGACGGGCAGTTCGTGCCGGTCGGCGGCATGTGGGTGGAGTCCGACACCAACATGGTCGGCGGCGAGGCGATGGCCCGCCAGTTCCTCTACGGCAAGAAGTTCTTCCTGGACGAGTTCGGCATCGAGACCCGCAACGTCTGGCTGCCCGACTCCTTCGGCTACACCGCCGCGATGCCGCAGATCGTCAAGCTCTCCGGCTCCAAGTGGTTCCTGACCCAGAAGATCTCCTGGTCCCAGGTCAACAAGTTCCCCCACCACACCTTCTGGTGGGAGGGCATCGACGGCACCCGCGTCTTCACGCACTTTCCGCCCGTCGACACCTACAACTCCGACCTCGGCGGCGCCCAGCTGGCACACGCCGCCCGCAACTACCGCGAGAAGGGCCGTGGTTCCCGCTCGCTCGTCCCCTTCGGCTGGGGCGACGGCGGTGGCGGCCCCACCCGCGAACAGCTCGCCTGGGCAGCGCGCCAGCGGGACCTCGAAGGCTCCCCGCGGGTCGAGATCGAGCGGCCGGACGCCTTCTTCGAGCAGGCCCACGCCGAGTACGAGGACGCGCCCGTCTGGGCCGGCGAGCTCTACCTGGAGCTGCACCGCGGCACCTACACCTCCCAGGCCAAGACCAAGCAGGGCAACCGACGCAGCGAGTCGCTGCTGCGCGAGGCGGAACTGTGGGCGGCCACCGCGGCGGTGAGGGTGCCGGGGTACGCGTACCCGTACGAGGACCTGGAGCGGATCTGGAAGACGGTGCTGCTGCACCAGTTCCACGACATCCTGCCGGGTTCGTCCATCGCCTGGGTCCACCGCGAGGCGCGCGCGACGTACGGATCCGTACGCGAAGAGCTGCGGGGGATCACCCTCGCCGCGCAGCGCGCGCTGGCGGGGGAGGGCGCCGAGGAGCTGGTCTTCAACTGCGCCCCGCACGCCCGGCGCGGCGTCCCGGCCGGCGGCGCGGGGCGGCCGGACGCCGCCGGGCAGCCGGTCACGCTGGAGGAGCGGAGCGGCGGCGGGCACACCCTGGCCAACGGGCGGCTGCGGGTGGTGATCGACGGCCGCGGGCTGATCGTCTCCGCGTACGACCTGGAGGCGGGCCGCGAGTCCGTCGCGCCGGGCGCGGCGGCCAACCTGCTCCAGATCCACCCGGACTTCCCGAACATGTGGGACGCCTGGGACATCGACGCGTTCTACCGCAACAAGGTCACGGATCTGGTGGACCTGGACGCGATGGAGGTCACCGAGAGCGGCCCGGACGCGGTGACCGTGCGCGTGACGCGCTCCTTCGGCGGCTCCAAGGCCGTCCAGCGCGTCACCCTGCGGGCGGGTGCCAAGAGGGTCGACATCGTCACGGACGTGGACTGGCACGAGACGGAGAAGTTCCTCAAGGCCGCCTTCCCGCTGGACGTCAAGGCCGAACGAACCGCGTCGGAGACGCAGTTCGGGCACGTGTACCGGGCCACGCACACCAACACCTCCTGGGAAGCCGCCAAGTTCGAGATCTGCGCCCACCGCTGGATCCACGCGGAGGAGCCCGGCTGGGGTGTGGCGCTGCTCAACGACTCCACGTACGGGCACGACGTGACCCGCGACATGCGGGCCGACGGCGGCCAGACCACCACGGTCCGGCTCTCCCTCCTGCGGGCCCCGCGCTACCCGGACCCGGAGACCGACCAGGGGGCGCACACGCTGCGCTTCTCGCTCGCGCCCGGCGCCGGGATCGGGGACGCGGTCCGCGAGGGCCACGGGCTGAACCTGCCCGAGCGCACCCTGAGCGGCGCGGGCCCCGTCGCCCCGCTGGTCGCCGTGGACAACGACGCGGTGGTCGTCGAGGCGGTCAAACTCGCCGAAGACCGCAGCGGCGATGTGATCGTCCGCCTCTACGAGTCCCGCGGCGGGCGCGCCACGGCCACCCTGGCCGCGAGCTTCCCGCTCCCCGCCGTGGTCGAGAGCGACCTGCTGGAGCGTCCCCTGGAGGGCGCCGCCGTCGCCGCTCCGACCCCGGCCGGCACGGCCGCCCTCACGCTGCGCCCCTTCCAGATCGTCACGGTCCGCCTCCGCCGGGGCTGACGGGTCGGCCCGTGGCCGTTCCGGCAGGGCGCGGCGGTGACCGCGGCGGTGACCGCCGTTTTCGCGATCGGGCTCGAAGGGGCCCGTGCACAGCCCGCCGCCCCGGGCCGTGCGGCGTGAACTCCGCCACAGGGCCGGCGGCGCCGGGCCCGTGGGGAAGGGATTCCGTGCCCGGAGTGCCGCCCGCCCGGTTTTGCACTTAGTTGCAAAACCGGGCGGGCCTCGCTAGAACAGGTTCATCACCCGCCGTGCGAGGAGGCCGCCCCCGATGAGTCCGCAGAGTCCGCAGAGTTCCCAGAGCCGGTACCCGCACCTGCTGAGCCCCCTGGACCTCGGCTTCACCACGCTGCCGAACCGCGTGATCATGGGATCGATGCACACCGGCCTCGAAGAGCACGAGCGCGGCTTCGAGCGCCTGGCCGCCTTCTACGCCGAGCGCGCCCGCGGCGGCGCCGGCCTCATCGTCACCGGCGGCATCGCCCCCAACGACCAGGGCCGTCCCTTCGAGGGCGGCTCCCGCCTCACCACCGAGGAGGAGGCCGCCGAGCACCGGGTGATCACCGACGCCGTGCACGCCGAGGGCGGGAAGATCGCGATGCAGATCCTCCACTTCGGCCGCTACGCCTATCACAAGGACCTCGTCGCCCCCAGCGCCCTCCAGGCACCCATCAGCCCCTTCGTCCCCCACGAGCTCACCGACATCGAGGTCGAGCGGACCATCGAGGACTTCGTCCGCGCCGCCCGCCTCGCGAAGCTCGCCGGCTACGACGGCGTCGAGATCATGGGCTCCGAGGGCTACCTCATCAACGAGTTCATCGCCGCCGCCACCAACCGGCGCACCGACCGCTGGGGCGGGGCGTACGAGAACCGCGTGCGCTTCCCGCTGGAGATCGTGCGGCGCACCCGCGCGGCCGTCGGCGAGAACTTCATCCTCGTCTACCGCCTCTCCATGCTCGACCTGATCCCCGGCGGCTCCACCCTCGACGAGGTCGTCCGCCTCGCCAAAGAGATCGAGGCGGCCGGCGCCACCATCATCAACACGGGCATCGGCTGGCACGAGGCGCGCATCCCCACCATCGCCACCTCCGTCCCGCGCGGCGCGTACACCTGGGTCACGAAGCGGCTGATGGGCGCGGTGTCCGTTCCCCTCGTCACCAGCAACCGGATCAACACTCCGGAGATCGCCGAGGAGGTGCTCGCCGACGGGCGCGCCGACCTCGTGTCGCTGGCCCGCCCCTTCCTGGCCGACGCCGACTTCGTCGCCAAGGCCGCGGCCGGCCGATCCGAGACCATCAACACCTGCATCGGCTGCAACCAGGCCTGCCTCGACCACACCTTCAGCGGCAAGATCACCAGCTGCCTGGTCAACCCGCGCGCCTGCCACGAGACCGAACTCGTCCTGTCTCCCACGCAGCTGAAGAAGCGCGTCGCCGTCGTCGGCGCCGGCCCGGCCGGACTCGCCTGCGCCGTCTCCGCCGCCGGCCGCGGTCACGCCGTCACCCTCTTCGAGGCCTCCGGCCACATCGGCGGCCAGCTCGACATCGCCCGCCGCATCCCGGGCAAGGAGGAGTTCGAGGAGACCATCCGCTACTACGGCAACCGGCTCGTGGAAAGCGGCGTGGAGGTCCGCCTGAACACCCGCGCGGACGTGGAGGCCCTGAGCGGCTACGACGAGGTCGTCATCGCCACCGGAGTCACCCCCCGCACCCCCGACATCGACGGCGTGGACCACGCCAAGGTCGTCAGCTACCTCGACGTCCTGCGCGACGGCGCCCCCGTCGGTGAGCGCGTCGCCGTCGTCGGCGCCGGCGGTATCGGCTTCGACGTCGCCGAGTTCCTCACCGACAGCGGCGAAGGCGCCTCCCAGGACCCCGCCGTCTACTTCCGCCACTGGGGCGTGGACACCGCGTACGCCGGGCCCGGCGGACTCACCGCCCCCAGCCGCCCGGCGCCGCCGCGCCAGGTCCACCTGCTCCAGCGCAAGGCCACCAAGGTCGGCGGCGGCCTCGGCACCACCACCGGCTGGATCCACCGCGCGGAGCTCAAGCACCGCGGCGTCGTCTCCGTCGCCGGGGCCGCGTACGACCGCATCGACGACGAGGGCCTGCACATCACCGTCGACGGCGAGAAGCGGCTCGTGCCCGCCGACACGGTGGTGCTCTGCACCGGCCAGGAGCCGCGCCGCGACCTGTACGAGGCGCTGCGCGCCGCCGGCGTCGAGGCGCACCTGATCGGCGGCGCCGATGTGGCGGCCGAACTCGACGCCAAGCGGGCCATCCGCCAGGGCACCGAACTGGCCGCCGGCCTCTGACCGAAGATCCCGACGGGTCAATGGAGTTGTGGCGGTCCGGGCCGGGCCGCCACAATCTTCGGGTGACGCTCACACCGGCAGACGCAGACAAGATCCTCGCCGACCACTTCGCCCCCTGGGTGCTGGCCCTCGGCCTGACCGTCCAGGAGACGGGCGAGCGGCACGCCGTGTTGCGGCTGCCCTGGTCCGGCGAGCTGGCCCGGGACGGCGGCGGCCTGTGCGGGCAGGCCTTGATGGCGGCCGCCGACACCGCCACCGTCATCGCGATCTCCGCGGCGCGCGGCGGCTACGGACCGATGACCACCGTCCAGCAGTCGGCGAGCTTCCAGCGGCCGGTGGTGGGCGCGGACGTACTGATCCGCGTACAGGTCACCAAACTCGGCAAGCGCATGGCCTTCGCGGACATCACGCTGACCCCCGAGGGCGCGGACGAGCCGGCCGCCACGGCCTCCACCGTCTACGCCCTGCTGGGCTGAGAGCGGGTGGCGGGCCATCGCCCTGACCACCTGCTCGGCCGGGTCACCTCGGCCTTCTGGACCGTGCACAACGCGTCGGGCCCCGTGGGCGCGGCCGCGCTCACGGTCCTGGCCGCCCGGCACGGCGTACCGGCGGTCAGCGTGGCCGCCGGGGCCTTCTGCCTGCTGATCCTCGGGGCCGGTCTGCTGACCCCGCTGCGGGCGGCGGGGGCCGGGGCTCCGGGACGGAGCGGGCCCGGGAGCCCTGAGGCAGGCGAGCCGGCGGGCGGCGCGGATCCGTTGTCGGTGACCCGGTAGGCGAACGCGGCCCCCGACGGCACGACCCGGGCACCGTCCAGATGACGCGGACGGTGCCCGGGAACGGAGCGATGCGCGGAAGGCGCACGGTGTCGCGCGGCGCGGAGCGCCGGGTCAGAACCGTCCGGGTCAGAACCGTCCGGGTCAGAACCGTCCGGGTCAGAACCGTCCGGGTCCGGCCGGGAACGGCAGCGGCCGCGACGGAGCCGGGGACTCGCGGCGCTCCGCAGCCGCGGGCGGCGTCTGGCAGGTCACGTCCTTGTCCGGCAGCCGGCCCGTGGTCAAGTACGCGTTGACGGGCGCGTTGGCGCAGGAGGCGGAGTCGACGAGGTACACGCCGTGGCCCTCACCGCCGGCCGCCAGCACCATCCGCGAGCCCTTGAGCGCGCGGTGCAGGCCCTGGCCGCTGACGAGCGGGGTCTGCGAGTCCCACTCGTTCTGCACGGTCAGCACATCGGCCCGGGTCTTCATCGGCGTGGCCGCCTCGACCGGGCGCTGCCAGAACGCGCACGGCTTGATGTTGGACGCGAAGTCGCCGTACAGCGGGTACTTGGCCTTGTCCTTCGCCGCGTCCCGCTCGTACTGCTCGGTGTAACGGGGCCAGGTGCCCGTGTCCCCGCAGACCACGGACCAGAAGGCGGCGGTGCCGTTGTCCGAGGCGGGTTCGGCGGCCCGGCCGGCGCCCCGTACGGCGGCCGGCCCGTCGGCGCGCCCGGTGGCGAGCAGCTTCTTCACGTCCGGTACCGCGGAGCCGGCGGGCTGCGGCTTGCCCTCGGCCGCGGCCTTGAGCGCCACGATGACGGGGGTGGCCTGCGCGGGGTAGAAGAACAGCGCCCGCGCGCCCCGGATGTCATCGCCCGTGATCTTCTGGCCCTCCCATTCGATGGGATCCCGGTCGGCGCGCGCCACCAGCCCCCAGAGCGTGTCGGACACCGCCTTCGGAGTCTCACCCAGCTGGAACTCCCCCGACCGCTCGGCCGTCCACCGCGTCCACCGGGCAAAGGCGGGCTCGGCCTCGGTCGCCCACACCTGGAACATGCCCCGCCAGATCCGCTGCGGGTCCACACCGCTGTCGAGCACGAAGCGGTCGGTCCGATTCTGGAACATCTGCGAGTACACCGCGCCGAGGTAGGTCCCGTACGAGTAACCCACGTACGAGATCTTCCGCTCGCCCAGCACCGCGCGGATGGCGTCCATATCGCGCGCCGTGTTGCGGGTGGTGATGTGCGGCAGCACCGCGCCGGCCTTCTCACGGCACTTCTCCGCGACGGTGCGCGCCCACGCCACGTCGGAGGGGAAGGACTCCGGCCGGTACGCCCGGTCGGAGACCTGCTCGGCGTCGGTCAGCCCGCAGGTGACCGGGCTGCTCGCCCCGACGCCGCGCGGGTCGAAGCCGATCAGGTCGTACCGCTCGCGCACGTCCTTGGGCATCAACTCGTTCATCATCAGCGGGAGGTCGAGCCCGGAGCCGCCCGGACCGCCCGGGTTGAGCAGCATGGCGCCGTGCCGCTTGGCCGGGTTCTCGCTCTTCATCCGGGATATGGCGAGGTCGATCGTGCGGCTCTCGGGACGCCGGTAGTCGAGCGGGACCTTGATGGTGGCGCACTCGTACGAGGCCGGCTGGTCGGGACTGCAACGGTGCCAGGAGGGCTTCTGCTGGAGGTACTCCGCCGCCGGGGCAGCGGAGGCCTGGGTCGCGGACAGCAGGGGCACGGTGGTCGCGATGAGGCCGGCGGCGGCGAGCAGGGGTGCGAAGGGTTTCATGCGCACGAAGAGCCGTTCCTTTCGGAGGAGTCGTCTACGCGACCACCTTGTTGCACGCGGCGGCGGGGCGAATCATCCCGAAGGGCCGGTCCTCGTGCTCCTCACGAACGAGCTGAAATCCGGACAACTGGCCGACACGCCGGAGACGTTGACAGGAGCGTTGGCGTGAGGCAGGTGCGAGAGAGGCCCCGCACCTTTCGGAAAGGTGCGGGGCCTCTGGGTTCACCGGCGGGGGGCCGGCCCGGTCACCAGGTGCCGGGCAGGGTCTGCCAGCTCAGGAAGCCGTTGTCGAATCCGCCGTCGAGGCGGCTCTTGAACGTGAACGCTCCCGTCGATCCGACGTAGTAGTTGTACATGGACGAGATGTCGTCCCGTCCGTCACCGTCGGAGTCACCGGACACGGGCATGCCCGCGTTGGAGGCGTACCACGACCCCTCCGGGGTGTCCCAGCTGCGCACCGCGTTGTCGACCGTGCCGTCCGGCTTGCCGAGGAGGGTGGACAGCGAGGCGTGGCCGTCGGCGTGGTCGTACATCAGCGCGCCGTCGGCACGGCCGTCACCGTTGTAGTCGCCGACCGTGAACTTGATGCGGGCGTACTCCCAGGCGCCGCCCGCGGGCTGCGTCCAGGACTTCACCGGGGCGGAGAAGCCGCCGTTCGCCGTCGACAGGCCCGTCCACATGGCGACGCCGCCCGCCGTGTACCCGTACAGGGCCAGGAAGTCGTCGCGGCCGTCACCGTTCATGTCGCCGACCCGGAAGGTGGCGTGGTCGATCCACCAGTGGCCCGTACCCGTACGCCAGCTGGCGAGCGCCGAGTTGAAGGAGCCGTCGCCCTTGGCGGTCCACGTGTGGGCACCGGCGTCGCCGTTGCCGTAGTCGTAGACCATGGCGATGTCGTCGCGCTTGTCGCCGTTGAAGTCGCCCGCGAGGGGCTTCGCCCTGGCCCACTCGAAGTTGCCCGCGGCGGCGGTGAGGCCCTTCAGCGGCGTGAACGTGCCGGTGGCGTTGGAGAGGAAGCTCCACAGGGCGTTGCTGCCGTCGGCGTAGCCGTACATCGCGGCGATGTCGTCGCGGCCGTCGCCGTTGAAGTCACCGGCGACCCACTTGGAGCGGGCGTAGGAGAAGCCGCCCTTGCCGCTCGTCCAGCGTACGGTCGGCTCCTCGTACCCGCCGTCCGCGCGGGCGTTGAGCACCCACAGGGCGGTGGTGTTGTCGCCGTAGTCGTAGACGGTGGCCATGTCGGAGCGGCCGTCGCCGTTGAAGTCACCCGCGAGATCGGTGCGCAGGTGTGCGGTGCGGTCGCCGGGCTGGTGCTCGACGGTGGCTCCCGTCGTCCTGTTGTGGCGGATGTATCCCTTCTCGAAGTCGGTACGGGGGCCGCCGGCGACCTCGTACTCGTCCGACACCGGGTAGCCGAGAACGCTCTTCTCGGCGCCCAGGGCGACCCACTTGGCGCGGATCGCACCGTGCAGCGACCACGACCCGTTGGCCCGGGACCAGTAGATGGAACCGGTGGCGGCGGTGTCGGAGCGCTTGCGGAAGTGGTTGAAGCGGCCGTTGCCGTCCGGAGCGTTCGTCTCGTCGGTGATGGGGTAGCCGAGGGCGCTCGACGGCCCGCCCATGGAGACGTACTTGTTGTAGACGGATCCGTGGACCGACCAGGCCCCGGTGTCCTTCGAGTAGAAGATGCCGCCCTTGCCCCCGGCCGTGGAGTAGAAGGTGTTGAACCGGCCGTCGTCGAAGGTCGGCGACTCGTCCGAGGTCGGGTATCCGATGATGCCCTTCTCAGCGCCGAGGGCGAGCCACTTGGCGCGGATGGCTCCCCAAACGACCCAGGCCCCGCTGCTCGGGTGCCAGTAGATGGAGCCGTTGTCGCTGGTCTGGCCGGCGCTGCGCAGGTTCACGTACCGGCCGACGCCGTCGGCCGGTACGAGGACGTCGGTGGTCGGGTAGCCCAGGCTGGTGCCGCCCTTGGCCAGGAACTTGGCCAGGATCGGGCCGCACAGGGTGTGCGTGCCGGTGGCGGTCGAGGTGAAGGACTGGCACTCGGACCAGGAGGTCCCGCCGAGGACCAGCTGGCGGCCGGCGCCGAAGGCCGTGCCGTTGGCCAGGGTCTGGCCGGGGAACTCGGTGATGCGGCCGTTGCCGTCACGCGACCACAGGTCGGGGAAGACGTCGGCCTCGAAGTTGCCGTTCGTCGTGAGGTGCGGGTACGCCGCACCGGTGAAACCGGTCCCGATCGAGGACGCGCGGACGGCGGGGTCGCCGTAGACGGTCAGGTCGGCCGCGGTGACCGAACCGGCCGCGGTGGTCGGGCGGCTCGTGTACTGGTGGACCTTGCCGGTCACCGTGTCGCGGGCCCAGATCTCGGGAAGCTGGTCGCCGTTGAGGTCGCCCGGCGCCATCACGGTCATGTTCTGCCAGTCGGCGTTGCCGAGCAGGATGGGCTCGCTGATCGTGTCGAGGAACCCGATGGCGGACCCGAGGTAGAGCCACAACTGCTGGCCGGTCTTCACCAGGAGGTCCGGCTGGTCGGCGTCGTCGATCCGGCCGTCGCCGGTGTCGTCGTTGACGCTGCCGATGGCCAGCACTTGGTCCGCGTTGGACCAGTGGTCGTCCACCTCGGTGTTGCCCACCTGGAGTTCGATCCGGTTGGCGTCGGCGCTCTCCAGATCACCGTCACCCTTGTTCGGGTAGACGTACAGGTTCTTGCGGGAGTTGTCCGGGCTCGGACGAAGGACGAGGAGGTCCTCGTAGTAGTCCTCGTTCCAGCTGCCGCGGTGCGTCAGCCCCGAGGCGTCGGCGAAGGAACCCTGGTCGAGCTGCCTGGACAGGTCGAACGAGCCGTCGCCCTTGCCCGGGTGCATCCACAGCGTGCCCGCGCCCGGGTCGATGCTCCAGATGTCGACTGTGCCGTCGCCGTTGAGGTCGCCGTGCTTGTCACGGGTCGCGAGGCGCTTGGCGTAGAAGAGGTATTCCTTGAGGTTCGAGCGGTTTCCGGAGGCGTCGAGGCTGCGGACGAACAGGCGCTGCGGCCCGGCCGTCGACGGCTTGTACGTGATGTCCTTGGAGCCGCCCACGGTGGTGGGAGCGACCTTGTTGACCTTCGGGTCGGAGTCGGTCCACCACTCGAAGGCGGTGACGTCGGCCACCCCGTTGGCGCTCAGGTTGAAGGTTCCCTCCGTGCGCGCGAAGCCCGTCTTGGCCGGGTCGTCCTCGTTCTCGGGGAACTGCACCGACTTCACCAACGGTGTCCGGTCGGGCCGGGTCCGGTCGATCGTGAACACGCACTGCCCGGCCCAGCCGCTCGCGGGACCGACGTTGTCATGGGTGCGGACGTCCCACCGGTACGTGCCGTTCAGCGCGGCGGCGGGTATCGGCAGCTGGGCTATGTTGCCGCTGGTGGCCTTCACCTTCGTCACCACGGGCGGGGACGTGCCGTCCTTCCAGTAGTGGAACTCGGCGTAGAGGGTGGTGTCCTCCTTGTCCCTGACGCGGGCCCGCAGCACGATCCGGTCGGTCGTTCCGATCACGCCGCCGGCGCAGGGCACGGACGGGTCGGTGGAGCGCTCCGTGGGCTTGTCGGGCGTCGTGTTGAACTTGATCGAGATCCGGGCGCTGTTCGGGTCGAACTTGCGCCAGGAGACGTCGACGGTGTCCTTGGCGGCCTTGAGACCGAAGGTCCAGTTCGGCCAGTGCCGCTGGGCGGCCGTGGCGACGGCCGACTTCACGTTCATCTCGATCAGGTCGCCGTCGCCGGGGCAGTTGCGCCCGCCGTAGGACTGACCGGTGGCGTCGACCAGGCGGTTCCACGACGGCTGGTCGTTCCACGTCGTGGCGGTGGTGATGGCGCCGGTGTCCCAGACCTGGACGTCACCGGAGTTGCAGCTCCAGGAGCCCGCCGACTTCTGCTTGATGCGGAGCGTGGACTCCAGGATCTGCTTGCCCCAGTAGTCCTTCATGCCGACCTGGAAGAAGGTCTTGGCGCAGATGACGGCGTTTCCGTTGGCGGCGTCCTTGGCGCAGCCGACGCGGGCGTCCTTGCTGAGGGTGCCGCCGTTCCAGTAGTTCGTGCCCGCCGAGGACGGGAACGCGTTGTGCTTGTACGCGATCGTCCAGGCTTGCTTCCAGGCGTCCCAGGTGGGGTCGATGATGACGGGGTACGTGGTCCCCGGGCCCCTGAGCAGGTTCTGGTCCGGGGTCAGGGTGAGCGTCGTCCCGGCGAGCTTGACACCGAGGTCCGCCTGCTTGGCGCCGGCGGTGATGCCCTCGACCGCCGCCCCGGGGGTCGAGGCGGTGGCGGTGTCGGTGGCGGCCGCGCTGAAGGAGCGCTGCGACTTCTCCACCGGGCCGGAGGGGGCGGCCTGCGCCTTCTCGCCACCCGCGTCCCACATCTGCGGCTTCGCGGCGCCGAAGACGGTCTGGCCGGACGGGTCGACGGCGCGCAACTGTCCGTCGGACTCGGTGCGTACGGTGAGCCCCTTGGCCTTCAGCCCGAAGTCGAGGCTGTTCAGCGCGGGGTTGGCCGCGGCTTCACGCGTCTTGACGATCAGAGCGTGGGAGAAGCTGTCGACGCCGGCCGAGACGCGCAGGTCGACACCGGGAAGGACCTCCGGGTACACCGCGCTGTTGCCTTCCAGCGTGGGCTCGGGGAGGGGGTGCGGCCAGGACAGCGAAACGTCTCGGCCGTTCTCCGACAGGACGGCGAGCGGCGCGTCGCCACCGCCGGAGAAGGCCAGGCCGATCTGCGTCGCCTTCGGGGCCAGCCGGCCGTCCTGCGTTCGCTGAAGAGTGGCGTCGACCGGAATGAGTATTCCGTTTTTGCGGACCCGGATGGGAACCAGAGCGCGATTGGCGGTCAGCGTCCCGTCCGGATTGGCCCATACGTCTTCCGTTTCGGTGCGCCGTCCGACGATCTCGACGGCCTTGCCGGTCCGCTTCGCCTCGGAGGTGGCTTTATTGGCCTCACTCTGCACGGCAGCGGTTTCGCGCCCGGGTGAGGTATCGGTCTGTCCGGCCGCGGCGGCGGGAGCGACCCCGACGAGGCCCACGGTTAGCGCCAGGGCTGTGACCAGCACGGACGCGGTGCGGCGGGGCGGATCAATGGCGCTGTACCGCGCCAAGGGTGGTCTCACGGATGTGTTCCTTGAAGTCGGTTCTGGATCAGACCGGCCGAGCTTCTCATGGGGAATGGCCGTGAAATGAATAACCGGAGCAAATAGCTCCGCTTTATCGTTGCTTTATGTCCGTATTGCTCGCATTTATCCGGTAAAAATAACGCGCACGCGATCCGGACACGTGAAAGTCGAACCCTGACTGTTAACTTTCGGCCGAGTTGTTCGAGAGCGTGTATCTTGATTTCACGCGTGAGATTTCACGGGATCCCATTTGCTAAATACCCATTGGTACGCTAGGAGCACGCGTCGCAGACGCGCCTGGCGGTGGCCGATTCCAGCACTCGCCGTCACCCTCGTCGTCACGGTCCTGAACTCGCCACCCGCGAGTGCCGCCGACGAGGGTTCGAAGCGGCCCGGTCTTCAACGACTGACGAAGGTCGGAGGCAAGCCGGTCACCGGCAAGCCCGCCCCCGGCCCCGGTGAGTCCCAACGCAACAAGTGGGTCGCCCCACCCAAGGTCTCCTGGCCGGCGGCCGGTTCGGCCGAGGTCGAGGTGCCTGCCCCGGCCTCCACCGGTTCCCCCGCCAACCGGTCCGCGCTGCTGGCCTCGCCCGCGACGGGCCCGGCGGCTCCGGCCGACAACGGGGCCAAGGCGGGGGCGCTGCCCGTACGGGTGGCCTCGGCCGCCCAGGCCAACCCGCAGGCCAAGTCCCAGGCGCAGCCGCAGGCCAAGGCCGCACAGGGCGCGCCCGGTGCGGACGCTCCGGCGGGCGACAAGGTCAAGGTCAAGGTCGACCTGTTCGACCGCAAGGCGGCGGACAAGGCCGGTATACCCGGCGGCCTCCTGCTCTCCGTCAAGCAGACCGACACGAGCCGCTCCGCGAACGCGCCCGTGTCGGTCGAACTCGACTACAACGCCTTCAAGAACGCCTATGGCGGCAGTTGGGGTTCGCGCCTGCGCTTCACCGCCCTGCCGGCGTGTGCGCTGACCACCCCCGAGCGCCCGGAGTGCCGTACCGGCACCCCGGTCACCACGAAGAACGACGCGCAGACGGGCCGGCTGACGGCGACCGTCGAGGCACCCGCCGCGCCCCGGACGGCGGCGCCGGCCGGATCGTTCGCGAAGTCGGCCCCGAGCGGGGCCCAGCCGATGATGCTGGCCTCGGCCACCCCGGCGCCGTCGATGGTGCTGGCCGCCGCTCCGACCGCGGACGGTGCCAACGGCACGTTCAAGGCGACGTCGCTCAGCCCGACGGGCTCATGGCAGGCCGGCGGCTCCGCCGGTGACTTCTCCTGGTCGTACCCGCTGGAGATCCCGGCCTCCCTCGGCGGTCCGAGCCCGTCGCTGGCGCTCGGCTACTCCAGCGCCCAGATCGACGGCCGTACCTCGGCCTCCTCGCAGCAGACCTCCTGGGTCGGCGACGGCTGGGACCTGGCCTCGAACTTCATCGAGCGCTCGTTCGTCCCCTGCAGCCAGGACAAGAAGGAAGGCTCGGGGTTCAACAACCCCAAGGACGACACCGGCGACCTCTGCCACAGCGTCTCCGCCGTCACGATGTCCCTCAACGGCGGATCGACGGCGCTGGTGCGCGACGACACCACGGGCAAGTGGCGTCCGCAGCAGGACGACGGCTCCCGCGTGGAGCTGCTGTCGGGCGCGGACAACGGCGACAAGACCGGCGAGCACTGGCGGATGACCACCGCCCAGGGCATCCAGTTCCACTTCGGCCTGAACAAGGTGCCGGGCTGGTCGGCGGGCAAGCCGCTGACCAACTCGGCCCTGAAGGTGCCGGTGTACGACAACCACCCGGGTGAGGACTGCTTCAAGGCCGGGGACTTCGCGAACTCCGTCTGTGACCAGGTCTACCGGTGGAACCTCGACTACGTCGTGGACCCGCGCGGCAACGCGATGACCTACTGGTACAACAAGGAGGTCAACCACTACGGCTCGAACTACAAGATCGCCGGTGGTTCCACCAACCGCGCCTACGACCGCGCCGGCTGGCTCGACCACATCTCCTACGGCCTGCGCAAGGACAACCTCTTCGCCAGCGCCCCCTCCGAGGTGGACTTCACCGTCGCGGAACGCTGCCTGAAGACGGCGGAGTTCGACTGCGCGGAGGACAAGCTCAAGCCCGAGGTCGACTGGAACATCGCCAAGATGTGGCCGGACACCCCCGGGGACCAGCTGTGCGCGGCCGGCGAGGAATGCAAGGCGCGGTTCACCCCGACCTTCTTCTCCCGCAAGCGGCTGACCGAAGTCACCACGAAGGTCTGGAACGGCACCGCCCACCAGCCGGTGGACACCTGGAAGCTGACCCAGGACTTCCCGATGACCGGCGACGGCACCGACTACCCGCTGTGGCTCGCGGCCATCCAGCACACGGGCAAGAACGGTACGCCGATCACCCTGCCGCCGGTGAAGTTCCGCGGCAAGCAGCTCCCCAACCGTGTGGACGGCATGGGCGACGGCAAGCCGCCGTACCTGCGCTACCGCATCGAGGCGATCGACACCGAGACCGGGTCAACGGTCAACGTGCACTACCGCGACCCGCAGTGCCGGGCCGCCGACCCGCGCGTGATGCCCGTCTCGCACGAGGCGAACACCCTGCGCTGCTACCCGGTCATCAACGAGATACCGGACCCGAACGACCCGGAGCGCGAGAAGAAGCTCTACGTCACCGACTGGTTCCACAAGCACATCGTCGACCAGGTCTCCGAGGAGGACCGCAACGGCAACTCGCCGACGCGGGTCACCGAGTACCAGTACCTGGGTACGCCCGCGTGGGCGTACGACGACGAGTCCGAGATGATGCGGCCGAACACCCGCACGTGGTCGCAATGGCGCGGCTACGAACGGGTACGGACGCTGATCGGCGCCGCTCCGGACAAGCGCTCCATGACGGAGACGCTGTTCTTCCGCGGCATGGACGGCGCCCGCCTGGCACCCTCGGGCGGCAAGCGCACGGTCAAGGTCAAGGACTCCGAGGGCAAGGAACTCGCCGACCACCGCCTCTTCGCGGGCCAGACCCGCGAGGTACTCGCCTACAACGGCGAAGGCGGCCAGCTCGAAGCGGCCACCACCTACGTACCGTGGCTGCACGGCCCCACGGCGACCCGGGCCCGCGAGGGCATCGAGCCGCTGCAGTCGTACGTCCGGGGTACGACGAACGTGTCGTCCCGCATCCTGCTGTCGGACAACCGGGGCTGGCGGCGCACGGCGCAGAACACCGCCTTCGACACGCGCGGTCTCGCGCAGCACGTCTCGGACCTCGGTGACGTCGCCGACCCGAAGGACGACAGCTGCACCCGGTTCGAGTACGACTCGGACGAGACGCAGTGGATCATCGGCCGGCAGAAGAGGATCGAGAGCGTCGGCAAGGCATGCGACGCGACGGACCTCAAGCGTCCTGAAGACGTCATGTCCGACGCCAGGCTGTTCTACGACGCGGTCGGCAATGTGACCCGTACGGAGTCGCTGTCGGGCTACACCAACGGCCTGCCGGTCTACACCTCCGACGGCTCGGTGACCTTCGACGCCTACGGCCGTCCCAAGACCACGACCGATGTCTTCGGCAAGATCACCAAGGTCGACTACACCCCGGCCGCGGGACAACTCGTCACCAAGGTGGTCACGACCAACCCGCTCGGCCACGCCGAGACGGTCGAGACCGACCGGGGGCGCGGCTCGATCCTCGCCAAGCAGGACGCCAACGGCCGCCGCACCGTCATGCAGTACGACGCGCTGGGCCGACTGGCCAAGGCGTGGTCGCCCGACCGTGACCCGACGACCAAGTCACCGGATGCCGAATTCGGTTACGACGTCCGGCCCGACGGGCCCGTGGTCATCTCGACCAAGAGCCTGCTCGACGACGGCACCTACCGCAGCAACTACGAGATCTTCGACAGCAGCCTGCGCATCCGTCAGACCCAGATGGAGGCGCTCGGCAGCGGCCGGATCATCTCCGACACCTTCTACAACAGCCTCGGCCAGGTCTGGAAGAGCAACGGCGCCTACTACACGGCGGGTGCTCCCTCCGGCGTCCAGTGGGGCCCGAAGGACAACGAGGTCCCGGCCTCGACCCTCACCGAGTACGACGGCTCCGGCCGGTCGACGGCTCAGATCTCCCGCAAGTTCGGAGAGGAGACCTCGCGCACCACCAGCCGATACGGCGGCGACTCCATCACGGTGGACCCGCCGACCGGAGAGACGCCCACGCAGGCGTTCCTCGACGGCCAGGGGCGCAAGACCGAGCTGCGCTTCTTCCGCTCGGATTCGCCGACGGGCGCGTACGACACGACCCGTTACAGCTACAACCGTCGCGGCCAGCTTCAGTCGGTCGTCAGCGAGGCCGGTGACACCTGGTCCTTCGAGTACGACATCCGCGGCCGCCAGATCAAGAGCTCGGACCCGGAGAAGGGAACCTCGACCAAGGCCTACGGCAAGGGCGATCGACTGGAGTCGGTCTCCGACGCGCGCGGCAAGACGCTCGCGTTCGCGTACGACGTGCTGGGCCGCGTCACGGCGGCTCACGAAGGTTCCCTCACCGGCCCCAAGCTCACCGAGACGGTGTTCGACACCCTGCCGGGGGCCCTGGGCCTGCCGGTCTCCTCGACGCGCTACGTGAACGGCAACGCTTACACCCAGGCGGTAACCGGCTATGACGCCGAGTACCGACCTACCGGCACGACGGTGACCGTCCCGCCGTCCGAGGGAGCGCTCGGCGGCACGTACAGCTTCTCCGCAGGCTACCGGCCCAACACCGGCCTGACGGCATGGGCGTCGCAGCCCGCGGTGGGCGGACTGCCCAGTGAGCGCGTCACGATGACGTACAACCACTACGAGCTTCCCACGATCATGGGTGTCGCGGGGAAGTCGTTCGTGGCCAAGGTCGACTACTCGCCGATGGGCGACGTGCTGCGCACGCAAACGGGACCGGCCGGTTCCCAGCTGTACACCACCAATTTCTACGACGAGCAGACCCGCCGCATCACCCGCACGGTCAACGACCGGGAAACGGCGCCGGGCCGGATCAACGACACGTCGTACGACTACGACACCGTCGGCAACATCCTCAAGATCACCGACAAGGAGGGTCCGGAAGCCACCGGCACCACCGACACGCAGTGCTTCGCCTACGACTATCTGCGCCGCATGAGCGACGCGTGGACGGCCACTGACGACTGCGCAGCCAAGCCGGGCGCCGCTGGGCCCGGTTCCACCCCGAAGGTGGGCGGACCGAACCCGTACTGGTCGTCGTACAGCTTCGACGCGGCCGGAAACCGTACCAAGGAGGTTCAGCACTCACCCACCGGTGACCTCACGAAGAACGTGATCCGCAGCTACGGCTACGGCACTCCGGGCCAGCCTGCCGCCAACCAGCTGACCAAGGTCGACACTTCGGGCCCCGGCGGCTCGCGGACCGAGTCGTACACCTACGACGAGGTCGGCAACACCCAGACCCGGACCATCCAGGGCAACACCCAGACCCTGGAGTGGGACCTCGAGGGCCACCTGGCCAAGGTGACCGAGGGCGCCAAGTCGACGGAGTTCCTGTACGACGCTGGGGGCAATCGCCTGATCAAGCGAGACCCATCGGGCACCACGCTCTATCTGCCGGGCACGGAGGTCAAGCTCACGACCGCCGGCACGTTCGAGAGCAACCGGTACTACTCCCACCCCGCCGGGCCGACGATGGTACGCACCGCCAAGGGCGGCGTGATCTCCACGTCCTACCTGCTGGGTGACAACAACGGCACGGCGACCACCGCCGTGGACGCCTCTACTCAAGCGGTGACGCGGCGCAAGTTCACTCCCTTCGGCGAGGCGCGCGGTGCGGCTCCGTCGGTGTGGCCCGGTAAGAAGGGCTTCGTCGGCGGGGAGATGGACGACTCGACGGGCCTGGTACACCTGGGCGCGCGCGAGTACGACCCGGCCACCGGACGGTTCATGTCGGTCGACCCCATCGTCGACTACAACGAGCCGAAGCAGATGAACCCGTACGCCTACGCCAACAACTCGCCGGTCACCTTCAGTGACCCCAGCGGGCTGTCGATCGCGCCGCCGGTGATGCCCATCAAGGACTTCACCGACGCCGAACTGGCTTGGGCGAACTGGGCCAACGGCCGCAGCGCCCTGGACGTCGCGCTCGATATAGCCATGGGCATCCTGAAGGACGCCTCCGGCTACAACGACATCCGCGACTGCCTCGGCGGTTCCTTCGGTGCATGCGCCAGCCTCGCGCTGGATGCGGCACTTCCGTTCGCGGGACGCGCCAAGCGCATCCTGAAGGCCCTCGACCGGGCCTGGGACGCCTTCAACAGCTGGATGAGCAAGCTGACCCTCGCGCGGGACATCATCGCGCGCGCCCAGCGCTACCAGCAGGCGATGGCCAAGTACGCCGAGGACCTGGCGGAGTGGAAGCGCCAGATAGAGGAAGCCGCCGAACGCGCGAGAAAACTGGAGGAGGAGGCGGCGGCGGCCCGAAGAGCCGCGCAAGAGGCGGCAGCCGCCGCGGCCAAGAAGGCCGACGAAGCGGCAGCGACCGCCGCAAGGCAGGCCAAGGCGTCCGCGGCCAAGGCCAAGAAGGCGGACAAGGGCGGCAAGGCCAAGAAGTCGGAGGAGCCGAAGAAGGCCGCGAAGAAGGAGCCCGAGAAGGGCGAGGCCTGCAACAGCTTCGTGCCGGGCACACAGGTGCTGCTCGCGGACGGCTCCACGAAGCCGATCGAGGAAGTGGCGATCGGCGACGAGGTCGTCTCGACTGACGCGGAAACCGGTACCACCACGGCAGAGCCGGTGGTCGCAAAGATCATCGGTGAGGGCCAGAAGAACCTGGTGGAGGTCACCGTCGACACGGACGGCGACAAGGGCAGTGCCACCGAGACCGTCACCGCGACCGACGGCCACCCCTTCTGGGTTCCGGCCCTGGGCGAGTGGCTCACGGCTTCGGAGCTAAAGGCCGGCGAGTGGCTGCAGACTTCCTCCGGTACGCGGGTGCAGGTGACCGCGGTCAGGGCATGGACTCAGCAGAAGCGGGTTCACAACCTCACGGTTGCCACCCACCACACGTACTACGCACTGGCGGGTGCCACACCGGTCCTGGTTCACAACTGCGACAAGAGGCCGGACTTCAATTCGACCCAGTCGATGAACGATCACTACGCCAAGCACGTCAAGGGCGTCGACGTGCGCCGCAAGAAGGGCAAGCAGCGCGAACCCAGGGCGCATGAAGTGGACATGCCGGAGTTTGACACCATGGGCGGGCGCAAAGCCTATCGGGAAGCCGCGCGGGACTTCATGGACGGGGACGGCCCTGACGGTTCGATAACCGTTCGAACCGCAGCTGGGGGTATGCATCGATTTGATCCGTCGACCGGATATTATGGGTACCTCAATACCGGGGGGAGTATTTCGACGTTCTTCCGGCCGGAGGAGGGATTGTCGTACTTCCGTCGGTGGACCATGAAGGATAAATGATCGACTGCTGCTGTGGAGGTACTCCATGCTTTTCCTGGACAGATATCGGGCGATTTTCGAAAGGTCGGGGCGTCGCAGCCCCGCCACCCCGCATCGGGCGATCGAGGCGTGGTCAGAGTTCGTCGAGGACTGCCGGGACGGGTATGAAGCGACCCTGTTCGAGTATTGGGATGAGATCTCGATCCGGGGCTTCCTGCAGTCCGTAATCGACGATCCGGTGGTGCGGCTTACTCCGGAATCCGACTGGTTCACGGCCGAGGTCCACCGGCTTGACGATGAGTTCAAGCAGATTCTCCATGGAGGGTTCGCCGTTCCTGGAGGGCGAAGGTGGTGGGAGTCGATGATCCCCAGGACCGGAGGCCAGGAAATGGCAAGAAATGTAAGGGAGCTATACGGTTTCGAAATGGAAGTCGTATAGCGGTAAGTGAATGGAACCGCCCCCGGCTTGATTGCCGGGGGCGGTTCTCTGTTTTTCCGGGTTTGGAGCCGAGCTCCTGCGGGCAAGCGCGTCGTAAGTCCTTCGTCATAGTGGACAGAGTCATGAATCCCAGTGGTGGTCACACCTCCCGCGTCGTGGTGGGCGTGGACGGGTCGCCGGCCTCGTACGAGGCGTTGCGGTGGGCCGTGCGCCAGGCACGGCTCATGGGGGCGACGGTGGACGCGGTTGCGGCCTACGACGTGCCCGGAGGCGTGGGCTGGTCCGCCCCCGCGGTGGACGCCGACTTCGACGAGGCGCAGGCCCGACAGACTCTGGCCGACGAGATCCGGAGCGTGCTCGTCCAGGTCGGCGAGGTGCCGCTGACCGAGCACGTGGTGCGGGGGCACGCCGCCAAAGTACTGCTCGGCCTCGTCCGACGCCGAGCTGCTGGTGGTGGGCAGCAGGGGGCGGGGAGGCTTCGCCCGCCTGCTGCTGGGATCGGTCAGCCAGCAATGCGCCCTGCACGCCTCCTGCCCCGTCGTCATCATCCGCCCGGACACGACCCACGATGACGAGACCTGCAGCGCACGAGGGTGACCTGCCGCGGTCGGCCGCGCCGGAGGCGAAGAGGGACGCGTCCGGCGCCTCCGGGCTGAGGGCGGTCGTCCTCGACACCGACGGAGTGCTGACCGACTCGGCGGGCCTCCACGCCGCCGCCTGGAAGGCCGCCCTTGACGCCTGCCTCGAAGCGCTCCCCGCGTCCCGGTCCAGCACGTGGCAGCGCCGCCCGTTCGACGCGGTGAAGGAGTACGTGAGCCTGGTCGACGGCAGAGCCCTGTCCGACGCGGTGGCCGCCTTCCTCGACTCCCGGGGCCTGCGCCTGCCCGAGGGCCGGCCGGAGGACGAGCCGGGCCGCGGCACGGTGTGGGCCATCGCCGCGGCCGAGGAGCAGGCGTTCCTCGACGCGCTCGGCCGGCGGCCGGTCCGGGCCTTCCCGGACGTGCGGCCCGTACTGGCCGCCCTGCGCGCCCAGGGGGTCAAGTGCGCCGCCGTCTCCGCCTCCCGGCATGCGACGGACCTGCTGGTCACGGCCGGGATCCACGGTCTCTTCGACACGGTCGTGGACGGCGCGGAGACGATTCGGGGGCGGTGGGCGGGCACGCCGCAGCCGGCGCTGTTCGTCGAGGGCGCAAGGAGGTTGCACGTACCGCCCGAGCAGGCGGCGGTGGCGCAGGAGGCGCCGTCCGGGGTGGAGGCCGCACGGCGCGGCGGATTCGCGCTGGTGGCCGGCGTCAACCGCGAGGGCAGTCATGAGCGGGCAGCGCGCCTGTACACGCACGGCGCCGATGTGGTGGTCGGTGACCTCGCCGGCTTGCTCATAGCCGGGGTCGGACGCTGGGAAGGGCCGGGCCACCACGACGGAGGGTGAGGCCGCGAGGCGGGCGCGAGCCGACCCCGCTCAGCCCGCACCTCGGGCCTGCGCCTCGGGCCTGGGTCCGCGCCGGGTCCTGCGCCCGCGTCCGGGCTTCGGTCTGCGCCCGCGCCTCGGCCTGCGTCGGGTGGTGCCCTGCACGGGCCACCACACCGGGGTGCCGCCGTCAGGCGTCGGCTTCGGACGACTGGTCGAGCGTGAACAGGCCTCCCTCGGGGTCCCGCACGGTCACCTGCTGCCGGGCGCCCCATTCGGCCCCCGGCGCGATGCTGCCACCGTGCGCGACCGCCGCGGCCTTCGCCCGTTCCAGGTCGGGGACCTTGAAGTGCACCAGCCACCGGGGGCGCAGCTGCGGCTTTTCCGCTGCCGCCTCGACCGGGCCGCTGTTCAGGCGGGCGACGGCTTCACCGGCGCGCCGCAGAACGACCTGGTCCTCCTCGTAGGAGGCCTCGCAGCACCCGGCGTCCCCCGCCGCCCACTGCAGTACCTCGCCGTAGAAGACGGCCGCGTCGAAGGCGTTCCTGGTGTGCAGCTCCAGCCAGGCGGGTGCCTCGCCGCCCTCGCCGACACGCCACTCGGACAGGATCCCGCCCTCCCAGACGGCGAAGGCCGCGCCCCCGGGGTCGGTCGCGAGGGCGGCCCGGCCGCGGGGCGGGTAGGAGACCGGGCCCACCCCCACGGTGCCCCCGCGGGCGCGGATCCCGGCCACGGCGGCGTCGGCGTCCTCGACGGCGAAATAGACCGTCCACGCGACGGGTACGGCCAGCTCCACGGCCATGGCCCCGATGCCGGCCACGGGTACGCCGTCCCGCTCGGCCACGGTGAAGGCCCGCGCGAAAGCGCCGCGCTGGAAGGTCCAGCCAAGGACCGCCCCGTAGAAGCGCTCGGCAGCCTCCAGGTCACGTGCCATCAGACTGAGCCAGCACGGCGCACCGGGCACATCCGCTGCCACGAGCACCACGGTCGTCTCCTTCCCTCAGCCGGGCGACTGCCGAGGCCGCCCGTCGGCGAGATCCGGCGCCGCCCGCGCGGCGGCTCGTTTCGCCCGCCGGCCGGCCTGCTCCAGGAGGCGGCTCATCTGTTCCCGCACCTCCTCGAAGTCCTGCCAGGGGCCCGACCGAGCCCCTCTGCCGCCGCGTCGCGGAGACGCGATGTCGCCCGGGTCGGGGTGTACCGGCGAGTTCACGGCGCCCTCCATGTGCCTCGTGGCGCTCAGCGCACGGCCGTGCCCACCAGGGAGGACGGCCGGCTGCTGTCCTGCGCATGCTTCTTCCCGCGGCTCGCCGGGGCCATGCATGCGGTGACGCCGGGGGCTGCGGCCTCCCCTCCGACCTGGTCCACCGTAGCGGCGGGAGCGGTGGGAGATGCGGGAGCGTCTCGCACGCTGGGTGACCGGCGAGGCGAAGGTGCCGGTCCCGGCTCCCTGCGGCCTCGCTCACCCGCCGGAAGGCGACGGTTCCGGGGTCGGGGAGGCTCCCGGGGCCGGCCGCTTGCACTCCGGGACGGCCGGGACGTCCTGGGTGCGCGTCGCGGACAGCCAGCCGTACTCGTCGTTCCCGCCGTCCTCCGAGACCCTGACGCGGTACCAGTTCGGCGAGCTGACGCCGTTCTCGTCGGCGACGCGTGTGGCGCCGTACGCCACGCAGTCGGCGACCAGGGCGTCGCCGTGCCAGACGCGCCTGGCGACCACGTTGTCCGGGACGTAGGGCAGCCAGGGGTCACGCGCCAGCCCCAGCCGGCAGTTGGAAAGCCGTTCGGTGTTGCCGAGGCAGCCCTTCTCCACGTTGAACACGTGGATGACGACACCCGGGGAACTGGCGGGCTCCGAGGGGGGCGGCCACAGGAAGGCGTAACCGAGCGCCCCGGCAGCGGCGGTGACCACGCCCGCCGACGCGAGGAGCACGCGCCTTTGGCGCCGCCGCCGCGGGGTGCGGGCGCCCGGGTCGGAGGCGGCCGCCGCCCTGATCCGCGGCAGCAGGGTCTGGACGGTGTGGCGGTCCCTGCGCGCCGGGTCCACGCTGAGGCAGTCCTCGACGATCGGGCGCCAGTCGTACGGGAGTTCCGGGCTGAGCCTCAGCTCCGCGCGACCGGCGCCGTACTCGTACAGGGCGGCGGCGCGGGCGGCGGCCGTGGCTCCCGGGAACGGCAGCCGCCCGCCGGTGAGCACCTGGTGGGCGGTCACGCCCAGGGCCCAGACGTCGAGGCTCGGCCGGATGGCGATGCCGCGCTCGCTGAGCGGTTCCGTGCTGCGCTCGGGCGGCAGGTAGTCGGGGGAGCCCATGGGCGGTGCGTAGCCGTGGGTTCCGTCGAGTCGGGTGGCGAGCCCGAAGTCCGCGAGGCGCACCGATCCGTCGGGCATCAGCAGGACGTTGCCCGGCTTGAGGTCGCCGTGTACCCAGCCGGAGGCGTGCAGGTGGACGAGGGCCTCGCACATCTGCGTGAGCAGCGTGCCGGCGTCCGGCACGGGGCCCGCCGCCGTTCCCTCAGCGGCGTGCAGGAGGTCGAGCAGGCTGCGCTCGGCCCGTTCCATCACCAGGACGAGGGCGCCGTCGAGTCCCGGATGGGTACTGTCCCGGACCTCGATCGTCTCGTACACGCGGATCAGGTGCGGGTGTGAGGCCTCCCGGCTGAACGCGACCTCGCGCTGCGCCGTCTCGGCCAGCTGCCGGGCCTGGCGCGGGGCGAGCCCCGCGGTGGAGAGGAACTTCAGGGCGGCCTCGGCGGGCCGCCCCGCCCCGGCGGGGCCGCGGTGGCGGGCCGCGTACACGCTGCCCCAGCTGCCCTCCGCGATCGGCTCGGTGACCTCCCAGTCGCCCACCCGGTAGCCGGCGGGTACCTCCGTCGGGCCGGCGGGGTTCATGACGCCCCCGCGCCCGTGACGGCCGAACGGGGCGGCAGCACGGCCAGGTGGTCCTCGCGTACGAGCCCGAAGCGCAGTGCGAGCGACACCAGCGCCTCACGCCGCCCTTCGAGCCTCCGCCCCGGGTCGTCGTCCTTGCTCTTGAGCCGCAGCTTGTTCCGCGCGAGGTAGTCGATGTGGAAGTTCACGGCCTGCTCGGTCAGTTCCCGGCAGGCGGGGTGCGGGCGCAGCCTCGCGGTGACCTGGGGGGTGGTGGGGACGGCCGCGGCCGGCAGGTCGCGCAGCCGGGGCTCGCACAGGGCCACCAGGACCAGGAAGTACGTGGCCGACTCGTCCAGGGAGTAGGCCACGAGGGTCGCCGCCCCACCGAGCCGGGCGAGGTCGGCCGCCTCGCCGTAACTGTGCGAGGGGGCGAAGACCTGGAAAGACATCCCCTGCGGGGCGCGCGTCGGCAGTACGACCCGGGCGAACTCGAACGGCACGGGGGCGCCGATCCGGCGGGCCGCGACGCGCACGTACTCGCCCGCGCCCTCCGGGTTCTCGACGAGATAGCTTCGCGTCGCGCTGAAGTTGCTCAGCTGCCAGTGGTCCTCGGTCGCCCGGATCTCGCCGGCCAGCCGCGGCACCGCCGGGTCGTCGAGCACCAGGTCCACGGGTGTGCCCGGCGCCCCGCGACCGAAGCGCGCCGACTCCCCTGGCCCCAGCTCAAGACTGACCGGCTCGGCTCCCACGCCCGCCGGCACATGCACAACGACCGTCATGCCCGTTCCCCCAGTGCCCGTTTACCGGGCGCACGGTACCACTTGTCGGTACGCGATCAATACGGGGGAACGCGCCAATGGCGCACCGGTGCTGAGGGCCGGTGCGCCACTGGAGTGGTGCTCTACCAGGTGCCGTTGCCGCAGGAGTACACCCACCGGTGCGAGGCGGAGTTGTCGTGGACCCGCTCCCCATGGCCCCGCGTGTCGCCGTTGCGGGTCCAGTTGAACGTGTGGGTGTTGGTGCGCAGGTTCCACGCGGTGCCGTAGCCGATGCAGGCGTAGGCACCGGTGTTGTTGTCACCCCAGTAGATGTTGACGTCGTCGCGGCCGCCGGCGGAACCGTTGTTGTGGACCCAGTCGACCTTGTTCTTGACCTGGGACGGCCACGAAGAGGAGTTGCCGGCGTTCTGGTACAGGTAGTTGTGGTCGTCCGAGTAGGCGCAGAAGTTCGTGTAGCCGCAGCCGCCGTCGGCCTGCGCCGCGGTCGGAACCGCCACCACCGTCGCACCGGCGATCGCGAGGCCCGCGAGGACCGTCCTGAGCTTGTTCATTTCTTTCCCTCCCAGTGTGCTGTGCGTGGTTCACCGCCGATCGGCGGTACGCGATGTCAGTTCCCGTCAGTGCCGGGCGACCACATCGCGAGCTGTGGGCAGGGCCGCCAGCTGCATCCGCCGCATGGCGTCGAAGGCGGCCCGGTTCTCGGCCTGGACACGGTCCGAATGGCGCCGGTGCAGGTCCTGCGCGGTGTCGGCGAGGCCGGTCGAGCGGGCGCACTCGGCCTCGGCGGTGGCCATCGGGACGTCTTGGGCCTCGGCGGCCGCGCCGGTCCGCCGCAGCTGCTCCTCGCGCTGCCGGAGCGGATGGCCGGCGGCCGGGAAGCCGCGCCGGCCGACGCACTCGTTCCACGCGGCCAGCGCCGTGCGGAAAGCGGGGTCCTGGTTGACGCGGCTCGTGCGCACCGCCGCGAGCTGGTTCACCGTCTCGCTGGACCGGTACCAGAGCCGCACGTCCCCGTAGAGCCGCCGCCACGATTCGGTGATACAGCCGCGGTCGCTGTGGCTCAGCGTGCCGCCCAGGGGGCTCTTGACCTCCAGTCCCTTCGGTTCGGGCCCCACGAGGGCCACGCCCATGGCCTCCCGGCGCTCCGGGGAGAGCCCGTCTTCGTACTGCCCGCGCGGGCCGGACCGCGCCTCCTCGTCCAGGCGCCGCTCGATCTGGCGCCCGTACCCGTGGCTGCGCGCCCAGGCCACGTCGTCCACCCCGTACGGGAACTCCCGGAAGTCGGGATGCGGCAGGCGCGGAACGGGCCAGTACGAGAACCCCTGCGCCCGCATGCAGTCCTGTACGAGCAGCTGTCCGGCGGTGTGGAGCAGGTCCAGCTCGGCGGTGTCGGCCGCACGCACCGGGGGCTGCCGGTGGGCGCCGTCCGCCGGCAGCCCGGTCCAGGCGGCCACGGCCAGCAGCGCGCCGCAGGCGGCGAGTGAGGCGGAGATCCAGGTCCGCCGGGCGGTGATCAGCATCGCGTGGTCACGCCCCCCGTGGCGTTGCCCGTCAGATGGCCCGGCGGCCCGGCGGGCCCCCGCGCCGCCGGGTCGCTGCGCGCGGGCGTCACCCCGGCGCCGGTACGGGCCACGTTGGCCTGCCCGGCGGCGGGAGCGTTCGGCTCCACCCGCCACCGGGCCGTACGTCCCTCCCGAGCCGATTCGTTCGCGTGCGCGGCCACGGCGGACTTCTCGACCGTCCCCGCGCGGGCGACCATGACGACGGCCTTCCATCTCCTCCACATGGGAGGACCCCTTCCCGAAGGCGTTTACCGACGGGGAAGAGGAAACCGTGCCCGGGGCCGCCGCAGAACCTGTGAGTTGATAGGTACCCCCGGCCCGCCGACCCGGCTAAGGGCTGTCGCGAGAGGCGGACGCCCCGGTGGACGCCGAGCGCGATCGCCGTGACTCCCGCCGCCCGCGCTCCGTACGGGAGAGATCGGATTCCCGCCAGGTGCGGCGTCGGCCAGCTCCGAGCGGGAGGGGGCTCCCGCGGTGCGCGCGCCCACGGGGACCGGTGTTCCGTCCGCGATCCACCGGCGGTCCGCGTCGGCGGCGGACCGCGGTGCCCGCTCCGAAAACGGCCAAAGCCGAGCCGTGGCCCCCGAGGCGGAATGTGTAACGTTCGAGTGTGCGGGGGGACGGGTGACACGGGGGCGAGGAGGGGGCAGTGAGCGGGGTAGTGATCCATCTGCCGCAGGGCACGGGCGACGTCGGAGGGGAGCCGTGCGGTGAGGCGGTGACGCTCCGGCTCGGCCCCGGGGAAGTGGCGCGTTTCGGGCGGGGCTCTGCGACGACGCCGGTCGAACTCCGCCTCGTCGACGCGGCGATCTCCCGGCTGGCGGGGGAGATCCGGGTGACGGACGACCATTGGCAGCTCAGCAACCACAGTACGACCCAGAGCTATCTGGTGGAGAACCCGGAAGGAGCGGGGGAGTACCTGAGGGTGCCGCCGCGACGAGCCGGAGCGCCCATCCCCTTCGAGTTCTCCCGGGTCGTGCTGCCCACCCGCGGCAACACCACGGTCGCCTTCCAAGTGTTCGCGCCCGACCACGTCTACCTGGACCCGGACGGCGTGGGAGGCCCGTGGGGAAGCCGCACCGTCACCGCGTACTCCATGGACGAGACGGCCATCTATTTCCTGGTGCTGGTCGCGCTCTGCGAACCGCGGCTGCGTGACGAGTCGTCGGTCGCGGTGCCGACCACGCCCCAGATAGTCGAGCGGCTCAGGGGCCACGCCGCCTGCGGCCGGCTGACGGCCCGGGCGGTCAGCTCGCACATCGACTACCTGGCCGAAGAGAAGATGCGGATCAGCGCTCCGGCGGAGCACGGACCCCGCAGAGAAGCCCGCCGCAACGGCAAGCGGGAGACGATCGTGGGACTCGTGCTGCGGTTCGGGCTCGTACGGGAGGAGCATCTCGCCCTGCTGCCGCCCCGGGCCGCGGCGGGCACACGGGAGCGGACGGCCGGATGAGGCGCGGACCTACGGAAAGCGGCGGCACGCACCGGTGCGGCCGGCGGACCGGAGGAGGAGACGGTGCACGGCCCGGCCGACACATCCGGAAGTGATCGCACCGAACTGCTCCCGCGCGGCTACCGCGTCGGCGGCTGGGAGGTCACCGAGCCGATCGGGGCCGGAGGCTGGGCGACGGTCTATGCGGGACGCCCGGCCGGCGACCACACGAGCGGTCCGGACCGGACGGCGGGGCCGGAAGACGTCGCGCTGAAGTTCCTGCCCACCGCCGAGCTCGCACCGCGCCAGGCCCGCAAGGTCGCGGAAACCGCCCGGCGTGAGGTGGAGCTCGGCCGCCGGTCCTGCCACCCGAGGCTGATCCGCCTGCTGGACTCCGTCGTGCTCAGCGACCCGGACCACCCGTTCCTGGACGGGGCGATCGTGCTGGTCATGGAGCGGGCCGAGTGCAGTCTGCGGACTCGGCTCGACGCGGGAGCGACGGAAGCCGAAGGCGCCCGGCTGTTCACCGAGATCTGCGAGGGCCTGGTACATCTGCACCGCAGTGGCTGGGTGCACGGCGACCTCAAGCCGGACAACATCCTGCTCATGGCGGACGGTTCGGTCAAGCTCTCCGACTTCGGACTGGCCACAGAACTGACCGGCACGCACGGCACCCACGGGTACGCGCTCCCGATGGGCACGTTGGACTACCTCCCGCCCGAGCGCTGGAGGGCCCCGCTCGGCGAGCACGGCGTGCAGGTCCGGCCGAGCGCCGACATCTGGGCCCTCGGCATCATGATCCACGAGGTGTTCGCCTCCGGCGCCTCACCGTTTCCCGGCGCCACGCCCGGGTCGCGCGGTGCCGCGGCACAGGAGTACGCCGAGGGGCGCGCACTGCTGCGCATGGACAACGCGGTACCGCCGTTCTGGCGTGCGCTGGCCGCCGACTGCCTGGCCCCGACTCACGCCGCGCGCGCCGCGCACACGGCCGACAGTCTGCTGGCGCGCATCACCGCCCGGCAGGCCACGGAAACGGAGCCCCCCGAGGCCCCCGCAGAGGTCGCGCAGACCGTTTCCGGCCGTCCGTCCGGCCATGCGGCCGGGCATCCACCGGCACGTCGGCGAAGAAGGACCCGCACGGTCCTCATGGCCGTCGCGGTGTGCGGGGCGTCCGCGGCGATCTGGTCGTACGCCGTGCGCGACGGCGCCTCCGCCCCGCCCGGCGACTCGGCATCGGCCGGCACGCCGGCCGATGCTGCCGGCCGGATCCAGGTGTTCAACGCCGAGCAGCGGTGCAGGGACCGTGCGGACCGGGATCCGAAGTGCAGTCTCGGCCTGGCGATCGACCCCTTGCAGCTCTACACCAGCGACAACGTCGTACCCACACGGGTGTGGCACGGCGATGTCCTCGCCGTCGACTGCCGGCTGCCCCAGGGGACCCCCATCATCGACGAGGCGGACACGCAGTCCGCCGAGTGGTTCCGCGTCCGTCTGCCGCAGGGCTCCGCCCGGCCCACGGCCTGGCTGCCCGCCGTACGCACGAAGGACCGCCCGGCGGTCCCGGACTGCCCGCGTCCCACACCCGCACGGTGAGACGGCCACGCAGGGTGTGACACCGCACGGCGTGCACCGTGCTCGTCACGGCGGACCCGGCCGGCGCGCTCAGGCGGCCGGCGGGTGGCGGGAGGTCAAGGGACTCAAGGGAGCAGGAGGAGACCCATCGGGGACCACCGAGCGCTGTCACTCCGGATCGTTCCGGATGCCGTGGCCGGCGCCCCCACGACTACCTTGCGGACCGTTGGTCCACGGACCGCGCTCTGAAACCTCCGTGGGCGGATCCCCCTTCCGGCAAACCCCTTCACCCACACGGTGATCCCCGATGCGAAGGAGCAGCCTGTGCATGGCTTAGCCGCACGACGCGCGAGATTCAGAACAGTGGTCCTGCTCGTCATGACTGCGGTGTCCGTCCTGGGACGACCGGCATGGGCTCAGAGCGCGAACGACGTGCCCGGTCCCCTCGGACACACCGCGACCGCCGAGACGTACTGCCATGTCCCTGCGGAGCGGGACATCGCGGTGACACGCAAAGTCTACGAGGTCGGCCAGCGGCGGGGCGTGTCCGACAAGGTGATGCTCGCCGGCTTCGAGACGGGCTGGGTCGAGTCCCGGATGAACAACCTGGATTGCGGGGACCGGGACTCGCTCGGCGTCTTCCAGCAGCGGCCCTCGCAGGGCTGGGGCACGCCCGATCAGATCCTCGACGTCGACTACGCGGCGAACAAGTTCTTCGAGGTGGCCCAGCAGATGGAGCCCGACATGGAGGGCAGCACCCCCGGGCAGCTCGCCCAGGCCGTGCAGCGCTCCGCCTATCCGGACCGGTACGACCAGGCGGAGGGCGTCGCGCGGGCGCAGCGGGACGAGGCCTTCCGGCCGTACGGCGCGATCGGGGCCAAGTACGACGGCCTGGGCGGTCCGGGCGGGGCGCTCGGCTGGCCGGTCCGCGCCGAGGAGGACGCGTCGCTGGGCGGGCGTTTCCAGCTGTTCCAGCACGGGATCGTCATCTGGCGTCCGGATGTGGCTCATGCGATTCACGGTGACATCCTGACCGCGTTCTGGGCGACGGATGCGGAGCGTCGTTGGGGTTTTCCGACGATGGACGAGGCCGAGGGTGCGCAGGCGCCGAACGGGACGCGGGGGCGTTATCAGTTCTTCGAGCGGGGGTTGTTCCTGTGGTCGCCGCAGACGGGTGCGCATGTGGTGCACGGAGCGATCTACGAGGCGTTCCATTCGGCCGGTCATGAACGGGTCCTGGGCTATGCGGTGACCGATGAGGTGGACGAGGCCGGCGGCAAGGCCCAGCAGTTCCAGAACGCCACGATCCACTGGAACCCCGCCAAGGGCACCTGGATCACCCCCAACTGACCGGGAGACAGCCATGAGATCGCTGATCCTTCAGCGTGTGATCGGGGCGCTGACACTGATGCTGGCGGCCATCGCCCTCACGATGTCGGCGGCGCCGGCCGCGAGAGCGTCGGAGCCGGGCGGGCCGATCGGGCGGGGCGAGGTGATGGACCGCGCATGGTCGTGGATCGCCGAGCGGGTGCCGTACAGCCAGAGCGGCTGTCACCGCAACCAGTTCGGCTGCTATCGCCCGGACTGCTCGGGCTTCGTGTCGATGGCCTGGCATCTGAACTCGTCCCTGACCACCTGGGACCTGTGGAACGTCACCTCCGACATCCCCGCGAACGACCTGCAGCCCGGTGACGCCCTGTTGCGTGACTCGGGCGGCACCGACCATGTGGCGCTGTTCGTCCGGTGGGCGGACCCGGCCCACACGCAGCCGGTGGTGCGCGAGGAGTACGACTTCGGGCAGGTGGCGGAGGAGCGGGTGTGGAGCGACGGGCTCCGCGGGTTCTCACCCCGCCGGTACAACCATCTCGACGACCTGATGCCGTACGGCGCGATCAGGGCGAAGTACGACAGCATGGGCGGCCCGGGCGGCGTGCTGGGCTGGCCGGTGTCGGGGGAGCGCGACTCCTCGCTGGGCGGGCGCTTCCAGGGGTTCCAGAACGGGATCGTCATCTGGCGTCCGGATGTGGCTCATGCGATTCACGGTGACATCCTGACCGCGTTCTGGGCGACGGATGCGGAGCGTCGTTGGGGTTTTCCGACGATGGACGAGGCCGAGGGTGCGCAGGCGCCGAACGGGACGCGGGGGCGTTATCAGTTCTTCGAGCGGGGGTTGTTCCTGTGGTCGCCGCAGACGGGTGCGCATGTGGTGCACGGAGCGATCTACGAGGCGTTCCATTCGGCCGGTCACGAACGGGTCCTGGGCTATGCGGTGACCGATGAGATGGACGAGGCCGGCGGCAAGGCCCAGCAGTTCCAGAACGCCACGATCCACTGGAACCCCGCCAAGGGCACCTGGATCACCCCCAACTGACCCCGACCACCGCTGACGTACCGACGAGGAGGTCATTTTCGCGGGTCCTCACCCGAGGAACCGCCACCGCCACCGCGTCAGCTTCCGTGCGGCGCGCCCTGGCCTGCCGGATCCAGCGCGACCGGCTCCAGGGCGACGCCTGAGCGCAAGGCGCGGTCGACTCTCCTGGCCGGCGTGCCCCACGTCGTTCGGGGCCCCGGTGCCGTACCGCACCGGGGCCCCTCCGACGTTCCAGCCTCGACCGGCCCTCCACTGAGGTGCAATGGCAGCACAGGGCGCAGGCGTCGGCCCCGAGACGGCCGGGTGGCCGGCCGACCGCTCAGCGGCCGTCGATCAGCGCCTCGGCCAGCTGCGGGGAGAACGTGCCGGCCGACGGGGAGCCCGCCGGGCACTGCGAGGAGTTGCCGTCCGAGTCACCCGGGTTCTTGATCCACAACTGGTATTCCGCCCCGCCGGCGCTACCGGCACGGGAGGTCACGCCCAGCTTGCGCTTGGGCGGGTTGCAGAACCCGACGTGGCCGCTGCTCGGCGAGCCCGGGACGACGTAGCCGCCGTTGCCGTTGCGGGACGTGTCGACTACCCAACGGGTGGTCAGGCCGAAGTCGGTCTTGAGCTGGGCGGTCAGTCGCTTGGCGTAGTCGTCGGAGACGACGCTGTCGTCGAAGTTGGACACGTTGACCGAAACGCCGCGGGTCATGGAGACACCGGAGCGGTTGAGCAGGTACGCCATCTTCTTGAGGCCGATGCCCTGCGTGCCGCTCAGGTCCGGGCCGAGCGTCCAGGTGGCGTTGCCCGCGTCCAGGTACGTCTGCACGAACTTGCCCTGCTGCTGCAGGTGCTGAGTGGCGTACCAGAGCATGTCGAAGCGCTGCTCGGCGGCGCCCTTCATGCAGGCGTCGTCGGAGGCCTGGGCCACCGCGTCCGGCTCCAGTACGACGATCGCCGGGCGGCCCGCGATGCCCTGGGCGACCTTGCTGATCCACGCCTTGTACAGATCCGGGGAACCGGCGCCGCCGGAGGAGGCTCCGCCGCAGTCCCGGCCCGGGATGTTGTAGGCGACCAGGACCGGCACGCGGCCCTGCGCCGCGGCGGCGCCGACGTAGTTGGACACCTCGGTCTGGATTCCGGTCGCGGCGTTGCCGTCGGCGTCCCAGTCCCCGAACCACTTCACGGTGTTGTGGTCCGCGATGGCGGCCTTTATCTTCGCGGCCCGGGCGTCGCCCAGGTTGTTCTTGACCCAGGTCGCCGCGTTGTTGGCGGGGTCGACGTAGAAGCCCTCGCGGGCGGTGGAGGTGGTCAGCGAGACGTTGTCGATGACGACGTCCGTCTTCACCGGCTGGCCGCCGAACTGGAAGGTGACCGCACCGGTCGTGGTGTCGATCCCGGAGGTGAACGTCCAGGTGAAGCGCTTGGAAGCGGTCGTCAGGTCGAGGGTCCGGTCCAGCGCCGCGGTGTGGGGTGCGTCCCCGAGCTGCGCGGTCGCGCGCATCTTCGCGGCCGAGGAGGCCTTGGCGTCGAAGGACAGCGTGTACTTGACGCCGGGGCGGAGCCGGATGTTGTCCTGGCCGACCATGGCGTCCCACAAGTTGCCCGTCCCGGCGCCGACGGTCGCGACCATCGCCCCGCCGGTGGAGGCCATGGTGGCTCCGTAGGACCACCAGCCGGTGGTGCCGGCGGCGAACGTGCCGTTGCTCGCCAGCTCGCCGTAGACCGGCTGCGGGTCGACCGCCGAGGCGGACGGGGCGGTGGACGCCAGGAGAGCGGCGGCCAGCGCCGGGGCGGCGGCCGCACGGAGCAGTCTCGATTTCGTCGTCATGAAGGTCCTTCTTCAGTCGTGATGGGCGGCCGAGAACGGCACAGGGGCACACCCGAGTGAAGGTCCCCCCTTTCGTGCGGTTGATCAGCAAACGCACGGACCCGTCCCCATGATCACCTGACCGTCGGTCAAGACACCACAACAGGACGGGAGCTGTGACGTGTGCCATACCAGGTGCCGTCGTGTCGGGCCGCTCTGATGTCGAGGCAGCGAACGTCGAGGCCGCGCCGACGGCGGCCGACGGGGCGGAACGAGGAGACCCGTGGACCCGTACTCGTACCCGTACTCGTCGAAGTGCTCAGCTCTCTGGCAGAGCCGGCGCCCGGCGGCATCACCGGGATTTCATCGGTCCTCCTTAGCGTGGCCGCGTTCAGACCAAGGCCTGTAGCACAGGGGAAGGACGGCTCGATGGCGCGGAGGAGATTCAGAGCGAGGCTGCCGATGGCGGTCATGGCCGCGGTGGCGGTGATGAGCACGATGGCGGCCACCGGCTCACCTGCTGCCGGCTCACCGGCCACCGGGTCACCTGCCGCCGAACAGGGGCCGGACAAGCCGACGATCCGTTACACCGAGTACGGAATCCCGCACATCATCGCCTCCGACTGGGAGGGACTGGGCACGGGCTACGGATACGCCGCGGCCAAGGACAACATCTGCACCTTGGCGGACACCTATCTGATGGTCAACGCCCAGAGGTCCCGCCATCTGGGGGCCGAGGGCAAGGCGAGCCCCGGCGAGCACCAGAACACCACCACCAATCTCAACAGCGACCTGTACTTCCAGCGGATCAAGGACAACCGGGTGGTGGAGCGGCTGCTCGACCAGCCCGCCCCCAACGGGCCGGAGCCGGACGTCAAAAACGCCATTCGCGGCTATGTCCAGGGATACAACAGGTACCTGGCCGAGACGGGCGTGAACAACATCTCCGACCCGGCCTGCCGCGGAGCCGTCTGGGTTCGCCCGATCACGGAGCTGGACGTCTACCGGCACGCCCACGCCGAGATCATCATGGGCAGCGCCGATGCGCTGCTGGACGGTCTGGTGAACGCCGCACCCCCGGGGGCGTCGGCCGCCGCGCCGCCGGCGTCCTCAGCCGCGGATACCGCGGCGAAAGTCCGCGACGCGATGGCTGCGAGCCGTCAACAGAGCATGGGCAGCAACGCGTTGGCGGTCGGTTCGCAGGGCGTGTCGGGCGGCACCAGCATGCTGCTGGCCAACCCGCACTTTCCGTGGCAGGGCAAGAACCGCATGTGGCAGAGCCAGCTGACGATCCCGGGGGAAGTCAATGTCTCCGGGGCCAGCCTGCTCGGATTCCCCGCCGTGAACATCGGGCACAACAACGACGTCGCCTGGAGCCACACGATCGCCACGGTAGCTCCGTTCGAGCTGTTCGACGTGCAGGTGGATCCGCTGAACCCGACCACGTACCTGGTGGACGGCACCTGGCAGCGGATGACCTCGCAGCAGGTCGGTGTCGACGTGCTGAACGCGGACGGCTCCATCGGCAAGGTCACCAGGACGTTGTGGTCCACCCGTTACGGCCCGATCACCACATCACTGCAGGGCGTCCCCTTGCCTTGGGTGGTCAGCGCGCACGCGGTACGCGACGTGAACATGGACAACCTGCGGGCGTTGAACACATGGTTCCACCTCGATCAGGCCAAGGACGTCAACGACGTGGTCAACATCCTGGAGACCACGCTAGGCGTCCCCTTCTTCAACACCGTCGCCTCCGACCGCAAGGGCAACGCGCTGTACGCGGACATCCAGGCCACCCCGAACATCACCGACGAGCACGCGCGGTCGTGCCTCACCCAGACCGGTCAGCTGCTGTTCAACCAGTCGCTACGGCTGCCGAACGTGCCGCCGATCTCCATCCTCGACGGCAAGCGCGGCGAGTGCGACTGGCCCAATGACCCGGACGCGGTCGCGCCAGGGCTGCTGGACCCACACGAGCAGCCACGCCTGATCCGGTCCGACTTCGTGGGCAACGCCAACGACAGCGCCTGGTTGGCCAATCCCGAGCAGCCGCTGTCCTTCCCCAGGGTGATGGGCGATACCGCGGCGCCCCGATCGCTGCGTACCCAGGAGTTGATCCTGACCGCGCAGAACCGGATCAACGGCACCGACGGCTTGCCGGGCAAGGGCTTCACGCCGGAGAGCATGGGGCAGTTGCTGTTCGCCGACAACAGCAGGGCGGCCGACCTGGCCCTCAACGCCACGGTGACGATGTGCCAGAGCGTCCCCTTCGGCCTCGTCCTGGTGGACGGCAATCTGGTCAACGTGGGGGAGGCGTGTCCGATCCTGGCCGCCTGGAAGGACCACGATTACACAGCGAACAGCCGGGGATCCTGGCTCTTCGCGAACTACTGGGCCTTCCTGCTCGGTGGACGGGGGATCGAGAAACTGCCGTGGCGGGTTCCCTTCGACCCCAAGGACCCGGTGCACACGCCCAACTCGCTGGACTCCGGAAGCTCCGCTGTCCGTGACGCGTTCGGCCGGGCGGTTCTCGCCCTGCGCAAGGCGGGCATTCCGCTGAACGCGCCACTGTCGGATATCCAGAAGATCACCCGTGGCGGTGAACAGATCCCGATCCACGGCTCGATCTCCGAACTGGGCGTGCTGAACGTGATCACTCCTGGCCAGGTCGACGGCAAGCTGGACATCGTCTTCGGGTCGAGTTTCATCCAGCAGGTGCGGTTCACCGCCGACGGCCCGCCACAGGCCTCCTCCGTACTGGCCTACTCCCAGTCGGCCAACCCGAATTCGCCGCACTACGCCGATCAGACGAAGCTGTTCTCGGCAGGCCAGTGGGTGACCGAACGGTTCACCGAGGATGACATCGCGGCCTCACCGGCATTGGAGGTCAAGGTCCTGGGCTGAGATTGACGTGTGGGCACGCAGGAACCTCAATGACGGTCTCCGGCGTGCTCATTCACCGGTATTTCATCGCTTCCCGATATGTTCCGCGCTGCGCAACGCATACGCTCACGAGGGGGCAGGCTGTGATAAAGACATCGAATGGGTGGCGACTGGTGGTGGCATGGATGGTCGCCGCTGTGGCCATGGTTACGCCGGCAGGTTCGGCACAGGCCGCTGACGGCCCCGCGCCGCCACCGATGGCGAACGGATTCGGCCTGACCCAGGTCGACACGGCGAAAGGCAGTCCCACCAACTTCTACATCACGGTGACCACGCCCGAGGTCGCGGGCGAGCAGCACATCAAAATCATTCTGCCGAGCGGCTACTACGACGACCCCGGCCGACGTTACCCGGTGCTGTACTTCCTGCACGGTTCACCTGACGACCCGGTCCAGCAGACTTATCCGGCGCTGACCATGTCGGACTCGATGATCACCGTCATTCCGGACGGCGGCGCTCGGGGCTGGTATGCCAACTGGCTCAACCAGAAGACTCAGCTCGGTGCCCAGAACTGGGAGAACTTCCACCTCAAGCAGGTGATTCCGTTCATCGACGCCAACCTGCGGACCATCGCCACCAAGAAGGCCAGGGCCGTCGCCGGCGTCTCCATGGGTGGGTTCGGGGCCTTCCACTACGCCCAGGTCCGTCCCGACCTGTTCAGCCAGACCGCCTCCCTGTCAGGAGACATCGATCTGTCGGTCAACTCCATGGACCTACGGCTGGCCGTCGTCGCCTCCCTCGTCGACGCGACGGGAGTGATCTGCGGCTCGGCATCCGGAGCCTGTGACCCCAACGACTCCCCCTACAAGCCCGCTGTGGACAGTGACGCCCTGTTCGGCTCGCCCTACCCTGTCTTCAACGTCGACTGGCGGTGGAACCAGGTCGACCCGTCACAGCACATGGACAGACTCGCCGGAGTCGGTGTCTCCATCTATGTGGGCAACGGAGGCGGCTCGCCCCTCGAAGCGGAGTTCTGGCTCGAAGGTGCGGCCAAGAACGTCAAGGCCCGGATGGACGCTCTGGGCATGCCCTACTACTACGTCAACTACGGCGACGGTTCCGCCTGGGGCACCCAATGCAACGGCGGCCACAACGCCGGCTGCTGGGAACAGGATCTCCGGGACCTGATTCCGAGGCTGGAAAGGTCCTTCGCCTCCTGACCGGACTCGGTGAACGTGACCGTGCGGGCTCACTCTGCCCCGCCCTGCGGGTTTCATCGAGATGTCATCGACCGCTGCCACTGTCGTCTGGTGACCTCGGCCGACCGCATACCTCGACGGAATGCGGACGCGTAGGCCAACTACATCGGGAGGATTGAATGCGAGTAAAAAGGATCGCGGCTGCGTTAGGCGGACTTCTGCTGACAGCCGGGCTTTCAGTGGCACAGGAGTCCCCAGCGCAAGCAGCGGCTTCGTGCGAGGGCACCTACACGATCGTCGTCGGTGGCACGGGCAGCTCGTGGAACAACGACGGCTTCTACGGCAACATCCAGCAGCACGTCGGGTACCCCACCCAAATTCCCAACGGTGCGAGCGCCCGGGCAGGCGTCAATGAGCTGAACCGGCTGGTCCGCGACCAACGCGCCGCGTGCCCGGGCCAGCACGTCAAGATGGGCGGGTACTCCTTGGGTGCCGCGGTGGTACACACCTGGGTCACGGAGAACTGGCAGACGTTCGGCAACGTCAACGCCATTCTCATCGCGGACCCCAAGCGCCAGGGCCCTCCCGGAGCCAACGGCGGAGCAGTGCCGTTCGGCGGTTTCGTCGGTGCTCCGCTCGCCGGCGCCGACAGGTTCTTCGGCAACGTGCCGGTCAAGACGATCTGCCACTGGGACTACGTCTGTGACGAGTCCGCCGGCATCTGGACCTACCCGAACAATCACGTGAGGAACTACCCCGAGGACTTCAACATGGATCACCACAACGCCAGCGCCAACGAGCAGTGGTACAACGGCGCCTGGTACCCCGCGTAGTCACGGGAACCAGTCGGCTGGGTGCGTAGCCGAGTCCCTCGCCATCTGTCATCGGCCAAGACCAACCGGCCGCTGGCAGGTGGTGAGGCGTCCGTGCCGCTTGGGGACACCGTGAGAACGCCTCATCGATGCGCCATCGTTCTCTTCCACGCCGCGCAGACCCGGCGCCGGTCCGGTCACTGGGTGGCGCTGGTGAGGCCGAGGCCCGCTTCGTCCCCGCGCAGAATCATCTGGTGCGTCCGCCGCAGCATCCGGCTCGGAGAAACCCCCAGGTCGTCGGCCAGACGGCGGCGGGCGCGGTCGAACACGGTCAACGCGTCGGCCTGTCGGCCGCTACGGTACAGCGCGCGCATCAGCATCGCGGCTACCGGCTCGTTCAGGGGGTGGGCGGCGGACAAGGCGAACAGCTCGGCGATTGCTTCGGAGCACTGGCCCAGCCGCAGACGGCACTCCGACTTCCGCTGCACGATGGCGATCCTGCGCTCCGTGAGCCGCAGCCGTTCCAGTTCGGCGAGCGGCCCGGGCAGGCCGGCCAGGAGCTCCCCGCGAAACAGGTCCAGTGCCTGGGAACACAGGCGGATCGCCTCTGCCGGGTCGCCTGCTCGATCCGCCGTCCCGATCTCGGTGACCAGTTCCTCCAGGCGTGCCACGTCCACGTCGACTGCGCCGGAGACCAGCCGGTATCCACGCCGGTCGTGCTCAATGACCGAGTCCGGGCTGTCCCCGATGCGCAGGGCCTTGCGCAATCGGTAGATGTACACCGGCACCACGTTCCCGAGCGGCGGCTCCAACCCCCATACGCCGTCGAGCAGTTCCCGCTGGCTGCGCGTCCGCCCCGCGCACAGGGTCAGCGCCGCCAGTACGGCCTGCTGGCGCAGATGCCCCAGGTTCAGGGGCCGCCCGTCCTGCCATGCCCGCAGCGGCCCGAGCACGGAAATCTGTACCTTCGGTCCGGCCGCTCGGCCGGCGGCAATCCGCAGCACCGGCCTCACCGGCCGCGTACGGGGGCCACGTCCGGGGACGACCAGGCCGCAGTCGAAGGCGTGGACGATGGCGGCGGCCCGGTCGCGCAGACCGAGCTTCACGAGGATCCGCGCGAGGTGTTCGGCCACGGCGTCCTCGGGGATGGCGAGGGCGGCGGCGATCTCGTCGTCCCGCAGGCCGCAGCCGACCGCGGAGAGCACCTCGCGCTCCTGATGCCTGAGTACGGTGGCGGTTGGCCGGTCGGTGGTGGCGGTCGTCGGCATCACTGCTCCCCGGGCTCCCGAGTGGTCGGACTGGCGGACGCCGTCGACAAAGTAGTGGTGGGAGCGTCGGGCAAGGCATCCGGAACGATCCGGAGTGACACGGGCAGACCGGGCTCGGTCAGGGCGGGTGGTGCTGTCACCGGTCTGCTCGCGCAGCGGCTCGATCCAGCGGAGGCAGGCGGCCGCCCTGCATCTGAGCGGGCCACGTCCTGCCTGATGGCGGCGCCGGTGCGGGCGTTGCCGCCGTTGTCTGCGAGGTCTGCCGGGCACGGATGAGGACGGCCGACGGCCGAGGGGCCCGGCGCTCCACCCCTGTCGTGTGGGGGAGGGGCGGTGTGCCGGGCCGGAAAGCCGCAGTCCGCAGGTGGAGCCGTCCGGCGCGGAGCGCGCGTGGCTCAGTTGCCCAGCAGCATGTCCCGGTAGGCCGGGAACTCGGTGTTGGCCTGGTCGTACTCCTCGGGGCGGCCGATGTCCATCCAGTAGCCGTCGAACTCGTACGACGTCGGGGGTGTGCCGCGCTCCAGGAGATCGAGGACCAGCTCGTCGAAACCGAGCGGGAGGCCGGGGGTGTACGGGTCGAGCGTCGCGCGGCTGAGGCCGTAGACCCCCATCGACACCTGGTAGGCCAGCTTCGGCTTCTCCCGGAACTCCGTGACCTGGCCGTCGGTGGTTGTCAGCACCCCGAAGTCGATGCTGACCTGGCGCGGGTGGGTGGCGATGGTCAGCGGTGCGTTCCCGGCGCGGTGGGTCGTCAGGACCGCCCGGTAGTCCAGCGAGGTCAGGATGTCGCCGTTCATGACGAGGAAGTGCTCCGGAAGTCGGTCCTTCATCATCACGAGGGGGCCGAGAGTGCCGAGCGGACTCTCCTCGACCGCGTACTCGACGTCCAGCCCCCACTGGGTGCCGTCGCCGACGTAGGCGCGGATGATGTGGCCCAGGTGCCCTATGGCGAGGGTGACCTTGCGGAATCCTGAAGCGGCCAGCTGGCGCATCACGATCTCCAGGATCGCGTGCTGGTCGCCGATGGGAACGAGCGGTTTGGGCAGGGCCGTGGTGTACGGCCGGAGCCTGATGCCTTTGCCGCCGGCCATGATGAAAGCGTGCACGTTCATGTCCCTTCAGATGGGGGCGTGTCTCTGAGCTGACTGGGGGGCGACGGGAGGGCCCCCGGCTAGGGCGGCTCCCGTCGAAAGGCACTTAGAGTGGGTGCGTTGCCGCAGTCCCGTCGTGAGTAATGAGGTTCTGTTGTTCCCCTACACCGGCTCCGGTCCTTACTGCTTTTCCGATTCGCTCTCGATGGCTCTGGGCCCGGATTCGCCGGGTTCGGGGGTGCTGGAGGTGCTCACCGGGTCACCCTTCGGCTTCCAGCTCATCAATGGGACCCTGCCGTTCTTCGATCCGTTCGGCTGGGATCCGGAGATCGGGCTCACCGCGGCGCTCGACCTGCTCGGCTTCGAGTGCCTGCGCAGTGACGGCGACACGGCCGCCGACGCGGAGGACCGGCTCCGGGAAGCGGTGGCTGAAGGGCCCGTCCTGGTGGGCCCGTTGGAGATGGGCCTGCTGTGGCAGGAGCCCGGGTCCGGCACCGCGGTCGGCGCCGACCACTACGTCCTGGTCGTGGAGGTCGACGCGGACACCGTCGTCTTCCACGATCCGCACGGCCACCCGTGGGCGACGCTGCCGATGTCCGACTTCCTGACGGCATGGCGCGCCGAGGAAATCGACTATGTGGAACGGCCGTTTGTCCTGCGTTCCCGGTTCACGCGGACCCGCGACACCTCGGCGGCGCAGGCACTGCGCGCCTCGCTGCCCCGTGCCGTGCGGCTGCTGGAGGCGTGCGAGAGCGGGGCCGCCGGGATGTCCCCCGACTCCCTCGGCGGCGGCGCCGGTCTGGAGCGTCTCGCCGATCTCGTGGCCCAGGGGCTGGACGAGGACATCCGGGGCGTGATGGCGCGGTTCTCCGTACGGGCCGGGGCGCGGCGGTTGTCCGACGCGGCCGTCTGCCTGGCGGGGCTGGGATACGCCGGCCCGGCCGAGGTGCTGACCCGGCAGGCCCGGATCCTCGGTGCCCTGCAGCTCCCGCTGATCACCGAGGACGATGCCGCCCTCGAGGCGGGGCTGCGGCGGCTGGCCCCGACCTACACGGAACTTCGTGAGGTGCTCGCCAAGGAGCTGGCCGCGGAGGACGAAGCTCCGACGGGCTGACCGGCCCCCGGCCGGCCGGAGCGGGCGGACCGAACGCTCACCGGCCGACCGGCCGGTGAGGGTCCGGTCCTCACTCGGCGTCGGCACCGGGACCCCGTTCCAGCAGCCGCAGCCGGTCGGGGGAGGGGACCGGCTCGCCGGCTCCGAGCTCCGCGACGATCCGCAGCGCATCACAGGCCGGACCGGCCACGCGGCGGCCGTCCTCCAGAGCGAAGGACGAGTGGTGCAGCGGACAGCGGATCTGCATCCTGTCCTCGTCGAGGTGGCCGAAGAGCAGCCGCCCCTGCCGGTGGGGGCAGGTGGCCGAGACCAGCAGCCGCCGGCCTCCCATCGCCACCAGGACGAGGTCCTCGCTCACCTGCCGGACGGAAGGGGAGCCGTCCGGCTCCGCGGCAGAGATGGGCGCGCTCATGCCGAACCCGCCTTCCGGGCCAGGGAGATCGCGGTCTCGGTCGCATCACCGACGATGGCACTGGTCAGTTCGACGCCCGCCCACACCTTCGCCAGGTCGAGTTCCCGGGCCGCGCCCGTCTCCCGGATCGCCACCCGCATCTGCTTGCTGTGGTAGGTGTCGATGTAGAGGTGCTCCGTGTAGTACTTCCCGGAGGTGAGCCCGAGCCGACGGGCCGCCTGGGCGAAGCTGCGGAACCCGTACAGCACACTGGCCTCGAAGTAGGCGTACCCGCCGAGGAAGTACTCCGGGGAGGGGGCGCGGGAGGCCAGCCAGTGGAACATGTTGACGTACGCGTGGCTCTGCGGGCTGTAGCCCTCGCGGTACGCCTCCACGTCCGTGGGCATCTCCAGCTCCCGCAGCAGCTCGCGGTAGAGCTCCGAGTGGGCCATGTCGTCGTTGCCGCAGCCCAGTTCGTCCACCATCACCCGGAACACCGCCATCCCGGCCCGGTACGGGAGCCGCGGAACCACGGGCAGGAGGTTGAGGGACTCGGTGAGACCGTCCTTGGCGAACTCGCCGACCACAACCTTGAACTGATCGAGCGTCGCCTCCTCGGCGAGGAAGCGGTGGTTGTCGGAGGCCGTCATCCCCTCGCGGGACAGGAACGCCGACAGCTCCCGCAGCAGCTCCGTGTGCGAGGCGAACTGCGGGGCGGTCCGGCGGTAGCCCTCGGCGAGCGGGTTGATCCAGCGTTCCTCCAGCCGGATCGTCTCCTCGTACTCGGCCGCGGTCGGCACCGTCGTGTAGAGGTCGTAGAGCCGGCTCTGGTCGATGTCGGTGCAGGGAATCGGGACGGGGGACGGCGCGATGGTCATGAGGTGCTCCACAAGTGCGGCTGAGCTGAAAAGTCGCCGGTTGGTAGGGTGAATCCGCTGATCGGACAGGTGGCCGTGCAGCTGTCCCCCGGGGGCGGTGCGTTGGTGCGGCCGGAAACGGAGTGGTCATGGTTGTGGCGCGTCGTCCGGTGCTGGACACGTCCGACCCGTGGTTCCAGCGGCGCCCCGTCGACCGGCCCCGCCTGCGCCTGGTGTGCTTCCCGCACGCGGGAGGCACCGCCCACAGCTACTTCGGATGGCCCGCCCGGATGCCGGCCGGGGTCGAGGTGCTGGCCGTGCAGTATCCCGGTCGGCAGAATCGATTCGCCGAACCCTGCCTCACATCCATGACCGAGCTGGCGGACGCGGTCACCATCGCCCTCAAGGCCTACCTCGGACCTCCGATGGTGTTCTTCGGGCACAGCATGGGCTCCGCCGTCGCGTACGAGGTCGCGGTCCGGATCCAGCAGGAAACCGGCGACTGTGTCCGGCAGTTGCTGGTCTCCGGCCGGGGCGCGCCCCACCGCAGTTACGCCGGTCGCGGCACCCGGGCGCTGGACGACGACGCGCTGGTCGCGCTCGTGCGCAGGCTCTCCGGAGCCGATGCCGAGGTCTACGACCACCCCGAGATGAGGGAACTGCTGCTGCCCGCGCTCCGCGCGGACTACACGCTGCTGGACGGTTACGACCCGGCCCGGCCGCCCGTGCGTCTCGCCGTGCCGATCACCGCGTACGGCGGTGAGGACGACCCGGCCTGCCCGGTCGCGGAACTGGACACCTGGGCCGAGGTGACCGAGGCCGGCTCCGAGGTCGTGACCTTCTCCGGCGGCCACTTCTACCTGCGCGAACACGAGGCCGCGCTGGTGCACCACCTGACGCGGCGCCTGCCCCTGGACGCTCCGGCGGGCTGAAGCGGGGCCGGTCCGGCGGATCACGCCGGGCCGGGCCCTCACGCGTCACCCACCGGGTGGTCGGGGTCCGCCGCGACCGACTCCAGCAGCCGCAGATAGTCCTGCGCCAGCGCCTCGGCCCCCTGCGCGTCGAACAGGTCGAGGTCGTACTCCAGACGGCCCGTCAGACCCCCCTGCCCGTCTTCGTCCAGGGCCAGCGCCACATCGAACTTGGCCGTGCCGGTCTCGCACGTCTCGACGGCGGTGTGCAGTCCCGGCATCTCGGGCGCCCGTGAGGGCGTGCTGCCGAAGGTGAACAGCAGCTGGAACAGCAGGGTGTGGCCGGCTTCGCGCGCCGGCCTGAGCTCCTCGACCATGCGCTCGAACGGTACGTCCTGATGGGTCAGCGCCTCCTGGACGCTGCGCCGCGTCTCCGCCAGCACGTCCCGGAACCGCGCCCCGGGCGCGACGGCGGTCCGCAGGCACACCGTATTGACGAACATCCCTACCACGTCGGCCAGTTCTGGCCGGTCCCGGCCCGAGGTCAAGGTGCCCACCACCAGGTCGCGGGCGCCCGAGGCGCGGTGGATCTGCTCGTAGAACGCGCTGAGCAGCACCATGAAGAGGGTGGCCTGCTCACCCGAGGCGATCCGGCGCAGACGCACCGTCAGTGCGGTCGGCACGCCGAACGCGACGGATGCCCCCCGCCGGGTACGGGCCGTTCCGCCGGGCCCGGTGAAGGGGAGCCGGGTGGTCGCCGGGGCACCGGACAACTGTTTGCGCCAGTAGGCCAACTGCTCGTCGTAGCCCTGCCCGTGCGCCTGGAGCTGCTGCCACCGTGCGAAGTCGGCGTACTCCACCGCCACCGGGGGGAGCTGAGCCGGCCGTCCGGCGAGCGCGGACCCGTAGAGGGTGCCGAGTTCGTCGTACAGGATCTCCATCGAGGCGCCGTCGAAGACGATGTGGTGGAAGGTCAGGACCAACAGGTGTTCGGCCGGGGCGCGGCGGATCAGGGCGGCCCGCATCAGGGGGCCGTGGACCAGGTCGAACGGCCTGCGGACCAGCTCCGCCACCGCGGCGGACACCTCGTCGTCGGGGCTGCCCTCGAGGTCGACGGCATCGAGCTCCGGTCCGAGCGGATCCGGCTCCCGCAGCACCTGGACCGGACGGCCGTCCTCGGTCGCGAACACGGTGCGCAGGGCGCCGTGGCGGGCCTGCAGGGCGCTCAGCGCCGTACGGAGGGCCTGCTGATCGAGCGTCCCCGTCAGCCGCAGGACCACCGGCTCGTGGAAGCGGGGCGAAGCAGGGGCGAGCTTGTGCAGGAGCCACATCTGCTGCTGGGCGAAGGAGGCGGGCGAGACCCGGCCCTGGGAGCCGCCCCCGGAAGCGTCCCGAGGCCATGCCGGGAAGGCCGGCTCTCCTGCTCCGCCGGCCGGCGCGCGGTCGGCGTCCTCCCGCTCGATCGCCGCGGCCAGGGCCGCCACCGTGTGCGCCTGGAACACGGTCCGCTGGCGTACGGCGAGCCCCAGGCGGGAGCGGCACGCTGCCGCCAGGCGCACGGCGGTCAGCGAGTCGCCGCCCAGCCCGAAGAAGTCGTCGTCGATCCCGACCGGCGCGGTCCCGAGGACCTCCTCCCAGACGGACACCAGCCGGGCTTCCAACGCGGTCCGGGGCGCGGCCGCCGCGCGGTCCGCGGCCGGGTCGGCGAGCGGCATGGTGCGCAGCGCCTGGCGGTCCACCTTGCCGTTGGCGTTCAGGGGCAGGGCGGGCACGGCCGCGAACCGGGCGGGGACGAGGGCGGGCGGCAGGGTCTCGCGCAGCCGGGCCCGCAGGGCCGCCGTCTCGGGCGTTCCGGCCCACACCACGCAGGCCACCAGCTGTTCCGCACCGGAGCCGTCGGCCCGTGCCAGTACGGCGCTCTCCAGCACTCCCGGGAACTGGCCGATGGCGTTCTCCACCTCGCCGGGCTCGATCCGTATCCCGCGGATGTTGAGCTGGTAGTCGATGCGGCCGAGGAACTCCAGCTCCCCGCCGGGCAGCCGGCGTGCCAGGTCCCGGGTCCGGTACATCCGCTCGCCCGGACGCCCAGCGAACGGGTCGGGCAGGAAGCGTTCGGCGGTCATGCCCGGCATGCCGATGTACCCGCGCGACACCCCCGGCCCGCCGAGGAACAGCTCCCCGGGCTCGCCCGTCGCCACCGGCAGCATGCGCTCGTCCAGGACGTACGCACGGGTGCCGGGCAGCGGCGTGCCGATGGGCACCCGGTCCCAGCCGCGGATCTCCTGCGCTCCCGCCTGCGTCTCGTACAGCAGCTGGGAGACCGTGGCCTCCGTTGCGCCGTACTCCTGGACGAGCCGCACACCCGTGGCGCACCACTCGGCGACCCGCTCGACGGCGACGGGCTCGCTGCCCACCACCAGCAGGCGCAGCGAGGCGGGGGCCACCGGCCCCGCCCCGGTGTGGAGCTCGCGCAGCCACTCGTACCAGTACGAGGGGGTCAGCTGGAGCACGGAGACCTGTTCGCGCACGATCAGGGCGAGCAGCCGGGCGCTGTCGGCGAGCTCCTCGGCCGGATCCAGGACCAGGCAGGCCCCGGCCGCCCAGGTGGACAGCACCTCCTCGGCGGCCACGGAGAAGCCGATCGAAGCGAACTGGAGGACCCGGTCCGCCGGGGTCAGGTCCAGCCGCTGCGCGATGCCCGACGCCAGGGAGGCCAGCGGGCCGTGGGAGAGGGGCACGCCCTTCGGCCGCCCCGTGGAGCCCGAGGTGTACGCGATCCAGGCGAGGTTCCCCGGCCGGACGGCCGTCGCACCGGCGGCGGCACCGTGGCGCCCGTCGGATCCCGCGGCGGCAGGGTCGGCCTGGTCGGCAGGGTCGCCGCCCGGCCCGTCCACGAGGAGCACCTGCGCCGTGTGGTCGGGGAGTTGGTCCGCCAGCGCGGCGGAGGTGAGCAGGACGGGTGCACCCACGTCCGCCAGGATGAAGCCGAGCCGTCGGCGCGGGTAGCCCGGGTCCAGCGGGACGCACGCCCCGCCGGCCTTGATCACGGCGAGCAGCGCGACCGCCAGCTCCACCGAGCGGCGCAGGTGGACTCCGACCGCGACCTCGGGTCCGACGCCCGCAGCGCGCAGCCGGCCGGCGAGCCGGTCGGCGCGCTCGTCGAGGACGCGGTAGCTCAGTACGACGCCGCCGCAGCTGAGCGCCGGTGCCTCGGGTGTGGCGCGGACCCGCTCCGCGAACAGGGCGTCCAGCGTGCCCGGCCCGGGGGCGGTGGGGGTGGGGGTGGCGGCAGGGGTGGGGAAGGTGGTCACGGCACCAGCACCACCTTCGTGGCCTGTCCGGAATCGAAGAGCTTGAAGCCTTCCTCCGCTTCGGCGAGGGGCAGGCGGTGCGAGATCACGAACGTGGGGTCGATCCGCCCCTGTTGCACCGCCCGCATCAGCCGGTCCCGGACGCTGATCGGGTCGCCGACCGCGAACCGCAGGGTCAGCTCCTTGCCGAAGGCGAGGCCGGTCGGCATCGGCATGGCCTGCGAGGCGTGCGCGCCGGCCGCGCAGACCGTGCCGCGCGGGCGCACGATCTCCAGAGAGCTGCGCAGTGCGGCGTCCAGGCCGACGGCTTCGAGGACCACGTCCGCCCCGCGCCCTTCGGTGAGCGCGCCGACCCGGTCGGCGAGGTCGTCGCCGGGCTCCAGGGGGATCGCGCCGTGGCGGGAGGCCAGGGCGCGCCTGCTCGCCGCCGGGTCGATCGCCAGGACCCGGGCGGCGCCCATCAGTTGCGCCGACTTCATCGCCATCAGCCCCACCGGCCCGCAGCCGACCACGGCGACCACGTCGCCGGGCGCCACCTCGCCGCGCTCGGCGCAGGCGTATCCGGTGGAGAGGATGTCGCCGATGAAGAGCGCCTGCTCGTCGGTGACGTCGTCGGGGATGGGGGACAGGACGGTGTCCGCGAAGGGGACGCGCACGTACTCGGCGTGCCCGCCCGCGACCGCGGTGCGGCCCACCACCGTGTCGTAGCCGAACAGCCCGACCTCCGCGCACTGGTAGTGCCAGCCCTGCAGGCAGTACCAGCAGCGCCCGCAGGCGATCACGTCCGAGGCCACGACCCGGTCGCCCGGACGCAGGCCGTGCACGCCGGAGCCGGTTTCCTCGATGACCCCGGTGAACTCGTGACCGGTGACCGTGCCCGGCGTGAAGCCCGGGATCTCGCCGCGGTAGGGATGCAGGTCGGTGCCGCACACGGCGGAGCGGACCACGCGGACCACGGCGTCGCGGGGCCCTTCGAGGGAAGGTACGGGTACGTCGTCGGTCATGCGCACGTCGTAGGGCGCGTGCCAGCTCAGGGCCTTCATCGGATTCCTCCCCCGAGGGTGGTGGACAGGAGTGCGGCGGCCGCGCCGCCCATCAGGGAGGCGTACTCGGCCTCGGTCAGCGCGACCCCGTCCGGCCAGAGCGAGGCGTCGGCGGCCAGTTCGCGCATCCGGGACACCGAGTCGGTCATGGTGCAGAAGGGGTGGTCCGTCCCCCACAGGAGGCGGTCCAGTACGCCGAGGGAGCGGGCCTTCGCCAGGGCCGCGGCCACCGTGGCGGCTGGCCGGTACCAGCTGAAGATCGACAGGTCCGCGTGCACCCGGGGATGACGGACCATCAGGTCGAGGGCGGCGTCGGTCCATGGGGTGCCCAGATGGGCGAGGATCAGCCGCAGGCCGGGGAAGTCCCGGGCGACCTGGTCGAGGAGCCGCGGGGAGAAGAACCGCGGGTCGGCCTTCTTGGCGGGCGTGTACCCGGTGTGCACGAGCACCGGCACGCCGAGTTCCTGGGCCGTCTCGTACACGTCGTACCAGAGCGGGTCGGCCGGAGACATCCGCAGGTAGCACGGTGCGGTCTTGAGGCCCCGCAGACCGAGCTCGGTGACGGCGTGGCGCAGTTCGGCCGCGGCGCCGGGGGTGCCGGCGTCGACCGAGGCGAAGCCGGTGAAGCGCCCCGGATGGCGTGCGCACATCGCGGCGACGAACTCGTTGGGGACCTTGAAGCCCTCGACCCGCTGGACGTCGAAGGCGAGCAGGAACGCTTGGTCGACGCCCGCTTCGTCCATGTGCGCCAGCAGCTTCGCCTCGGGCGAGGTGAGCGCCTCGGCAGGCATCCCCGTGGTCGCCATCATCTCCTCGGCGAAGGAGGCGGTGAAGTGCTTGTAGTACTCGCCCGCGTGGACATGGGAATCGATGATCACGGAGTGCCTGCCAGTCGGTCGGCCGGCGCCGTTGCCGGGTGGCCGTGCGGTTCTCGGGTCCAGGTGACGAGGTGGACGGCCTTGGGGCCGAGCGTGAGGGGCTCGGAGTGACCGGCCCGGTGCAGGGTGGTGGCGACCGGGCGCGGCGCATGGTTGATCACCAGCGCGCAGCGCTCGTCGCCGCGCCCCAGGACGGTGACCTCGGTGTCCGGGCTGTCGGTGCGGACGTCTGCGGCCAGCGCTTCGGTGAGGCCCTCCGCCGCGGCGACATCGGCGTACAAGCGGTGCCAGGGCGCCGCGTCGAGGCGGTGAGGAGCATTCAACTGCCGCTCCAGCGGGGCGTTGAGGTGGTAGGCGACGCCCTCGCCGTAGGTGTGCCGGGTGAGTGCGGGGGAGCCGTCGGGGAAGGCCGCCAGGACCTCCGCGGTGGTCGCGGCGAGGACCGGGAGCTGGCCCGGCTCCCGTACGAGCGGGTAGTGCGTGCCCTGCCAGGTGAAGCCGTCGGCCTCCTCGGTGCGCAGGGTGAAGTCGACGATGCGGACCCCGAAGAGCTCCTCGCCCCCGAAACCGTGGAGCAGATCGCCCCCGGTGTAGAGGAGGATCCCGCCCCGGGCCACGTAGCCGGCCAGCAGCCGCTGGTCGTCGAGGGTGATATGCCCCACCGAGGGGCAGATCAGCAGCCGGTGGTCTCCCGGCGCGCCGCGGGTGAACTCGTACGGCAGCTGCGCGCGCTGGAGGAGCTGGGCGGCGTAGAAGCCCGCGGCCGGGTCGGCGCCGGCGCTTGCGAGGTATCCCGCGTCGCCCTCCGAGCGGTGCTCCGGCAGGTGGACGCCGACGGGCGAGGGCAGCGGCCGGAAGCCCGCCAGTTCGCCGGTCGCACGCCGGGCGAACTCCTGGAACGCCTCCATCGCGGGCTTCGGCGTGCCGTCGGTCCGCAGCAGCCCCACGAAGCGCTCGTTGGGGCGCAGCCGGTAGGGCTTGCGCTCCGTGGTGAAGTCCTGCCAGCACCACACGACGACCCCGCAGGCGCCGGCGGCGAACGCGCCGTGCGCCGCGACCCTCAGGTAGTCGCGTGCCGTCTCCTCGTCGCAGCCGTAGCTGCCGAGTTCGTCGACCAGGACCGGGCGGAAGGGGCGGCCCCGGCGTACCAGGTACGGCACGAGGGCGCCCGCCTTCGGGGAGGCGACCGATTCCATGTGGAACGGCGTCCACACCGGGAACCCGTGCAGGCCCACCAGGTCCAGCGGTTCGGCGTGCTCGGGACGGAAGGCGTGCTCGCCGGTGACCGCGGAGAGCTCGTTGGCCTGGAGGACCAGCGCGCCGGGATGGGCCTCGCGGATGGCGTCGGCCAGCGCGCCCCACCAGGCACGGACGCCGTCCGGCCCCAGCGACCCGGAGGCGGCCTGGTCGACGTGGATGACCTCGTCCCCGATGTCGTACGCGAGGACGTCCCCCGCGTCGCGCAGGGCTCCCGCGACGTGCCGGACGAAGGCCAGCTGGCGTTCGACCATGTCCGCGTCGTGCCACAGGTCCCGACCGGCACGCCAGGGCGGGTCGAAGCGCTGGCCGTTCATCCAGACGGTGAGCAGCGAGGGCAGGCACTGCAGGCCGTGGCGCATGGCGAGCGAGACGAACCGGCGCAGCCGCTGCGTCATCTCGGGGTCGTAGACGCCGGGCTCGGGCTCGAAGTCCGCCCAGAAGACGAAGAAGCGGACGGTGTTGAGGCCGGATTCGGCCATCGCGGCGAAGTCCGCGTCGAGCTGCTCGGCGTCCCATGCACGCCAGTAGTCGCAGCCGGTTTGGGAGGGATGGTAGTTGACGCCGATGCAGAAGTACGGTTCGCCGTCGCGCAGCAGCGCGCCGTCGCTCAGGGTGTACCGGCCGGCGGGAGGCGGCGTCATGCGGTCGCCCGCGCGGCCTGGCGGACCGCGTCCACCACGAGCGCCGTGTCGTCGTCGCTCATGTCGACGTACAGCGGCAAGGACAGCTGGCGCTCCATCGCGGCTTCGGTGACCGGGAGCTGGCCCTCGCCGTAGCCGAACCGCTCGCGGTACGCGGTGAAGAGGTGGCTCGGCGGGTAGTGCACACCGCTCTGGACACCCGCCGCGGTCAGGTGTTCCTGGAAGGCGGCCCGCGCCGTCCCCTCGGCGAGCAGGACCGGGAAGAGGTGGTGCGCGCCGAGCTCCACCGGGCGGTCCAGGAAGGGGATGTCGAGGCCCTCGACGTCCGCGAGCCCGGCGCGGTACTGCCGGACGATCTCCTCGCGGCGGCGCTGGCGGTCGGGCAGGCCGCGGAGCTGGACCAGGCCGATCGCGCTGCCGACCTCGGTGGGACGGTAGTTGAGGCCGAACCCGTCGACGTCGTAGACGGACGGGCCGCCGCGGTGGCGGTCCTGTGCGCTGACGGTGAGGGCGTGCGAACGCAGCCGCCGGATCCGTTCCAGGACCTCGGGGTCCCGCGCCACGACCATGCCGCCCTCGCCCGTCGCCAGGTTCTTGGTGGCGAAGAAGCTGTAGCAGCCGATGTCGCCGACCGTGCCGAGCACGCCGTGCTCCGAGCGGGTGGCCGGAGCGTGGGCGGAGTCCTCCACGAGGGCCACGCCGTGCTCGTGGGCGAGGGCAGCCAGGGCCGGCAGGTCCGCCGCGTAGCCGCCGTAGTGCATGGCGACGATCGCCTTGGTGCGGGGGGTGATGCGGGCGGCGACGTCGGCAGGGTCCACGCACAGGTCGTAGGTGCCGGTGATGTCGGCGAAGACGGGTGTGGCCCCGCTCAGGGTGACGACGGCGGCCGCCGAGACGAAGCTCAGCGACGGCAGGACCACCTCGTCGCCGGGGCCCAGGTCCAGGGCGAGGAACGCCAGGTGCAGGGCCGCCGTGCCGTTGCTGACGGCGACGCTGTCCGTGGTTCCCGCGGCTTCGGCGAAAGCCTGCTCGAACCGCCGGGTGACCGGCCCGTTCGACAGCCAGCCGGACCTGAGCACCTCCGCCACGGCGTCGGCCTCGTCGTCACCGAGCCGCGGGCGGTACAGGGAAACCTTCCAGTCGGACATCAATCCACCATCCCTCCGCGCGCCCAGGGCGGTGCGCGGGTCTTCGATCGGGTGCCGGGTGCATGTGCATCGGGCACTGCGGGCCGTGGTCGACGGGCGGCGGAGCCACCACGTGACCAGGGCCCAGGGCCTGTTGAGACAGGCCTTAGAGCGGGTGCCGACCCGTGCGGGCGGCGTCCGCGATGAGCCGGTCGTACACGTCCTCGACGCGGTCGGTGATCGATTCCCAGCCGAGTTCGCGGTCGACCCGGGCCCGGCCGGCGGCGCCGAGCGCCGCGGCCTCGCCGGGGTCGTCGAGCAGCCGGGTGACCGCCGCGGCCACCGAGGCGGTGTCCGGTTCGGCGATCAGCCCGTCCACGCCGTGGCGGACGACCTCGTCGCCGCCCATGAAGGTGGAGCCGATCACCGGTTTCCCGCTGGCCCAGGCCTCGACGTAGACCAGGGGGAACACGTCCACGGTCGACGGCAGGCAGAACACGTCGCACGCGGCGAGCGCATCGGCCTTCTCGTCTTCGCCGATGAGGCCCAGGTCCAGGATTCTGGGGTCGGCGTGCACGGCGAACAGCTCCGCGCAGTCCTCGTCCCAGTCCGGACCGGCGAAGACGAACCGGGTGTCGGGTTGGGTCCGCCAGACCGTCTTCGCCGCGTCGAGGACCAGTCCGTAGCCCTTGGAGCGCATCTTGCGGCCCACGAACAGCACCATGGGCCCCTCGATGCCGTGCCGCGCCCGGAATCCCGCGGGATCGGCCGTGCCGCTCAGATGTGCCCCCTGGCCGACGACGTGCAGCGCGGCCGGGTCGACCCCCGCGTCGCCGAGCATCCGGCGCTCCGCCTCGGTCAGGACGAACACGGCGTCCGCCCGGCGGCAGACGTCGAGGACGGCTTCCGGGTCCTGCCACACCCCGGGGGCCGAGGCCGGGGTGAACACGAACGGCACACCCCATTCCCGGGCGAGGCGCAGCGCGGCCTGCGGGTAGTCGGGCCACACCGAGTCGACGGCGTGGACCACGTCCGGACGGTCCGCCTCCGGCGCGGCGGCGGGCAGCACCTCGACGCTGACCCCAGCGCCGGCCATCCAGCGGGCGGACTCCTCGTCCATCTCGCTGGAGTAGAGGCCGACCGTGTGGCCCCGGCGCCGCAGGGACTCGGCGAGGTACTGGGTCATCACCTCCGCCCCTGCCCGCGCCGGGAAGTAGCCGCGGTGCACCACTCGTACGTGCGTCATGCCTGCGGAGCCCGGGACGCCCGTGCCCCGGCGTACCACGCGTAGGTCCGGCGGACGCCCTCGCGCAGGTCTACCTCGGGCTCGTACCCGGTGAGGGAGCGCAGCAGCGACACGTCGGGCACCCGGCGCTCGGGGGAGAGCGGCGGCGCGGGGTGGATCTCCAGGGCCGGGTGGCGGCCGACCGTGTCGAAGACCACGCGGGCGAGGTCCTCGATCTGGATCTCCTCGCGGTCGTTGCCGACGTTGACGAGGAGGGTCTCCTTGGTCGGCAGCGCCGTCAGGGCGGCGATGGCCTCCACGGCGTCGGTCACGTAGCAGAACGCCCGGAACTGGTCCGCACCGTAGATCTCGAACGGGTCGGCGCCGCCGAGCAGGCGCTCGATGAACTGCGGGATGACGTGCTCGTAGCCCATGCGGGGGCCGTAGACGTTGTGGAACCGCACCATGCGCAGGGGGAACCCGTACGCCTGGGCGTAGTTGCGGCACAGCAGCTCGCCGGCGATCTTGCTGAATCCGTACGAGGAGCGGGCCACGGTCGGGTCCGAGACGACCAGCTGGACGTCCTCGGGCGTCGGTACCGGAGCCACGCCGGCGGTGACGCTGCCCGCGTACGCCTCGCTGGAGGAGGCGAAGCACAGGGTGGCGCCGTCGAGCTCCCTGAACCAGTCGAGGAGGTGGATGGTCGACAGGAGGTTCGTGCGCAGGACCCGCTGCGGCTCCTCGTTGGAGTACACGACACCGACCACGGCGGCGAGGTGGTAGACCTCGTCGAAGTCGCGGGGCAGGTCGGCCGGCAGCGGCAGGGTCAGGTCGTGGGTGAACACCGAGACCCGGGTGCGCAGTTCATCGAGGTCGGCGTCCTCGCGGCCGCGGCTGAAGTCGTCGAGGAGGGTGACGTCGTGGGCGTCGGCGAGCCGGCGCGCCAGGTGCATGCCGATGAACCCGGCACCGCCGGTGATAAGGATCTTCTTACGCATGGCCGAGCCTCATAACGTTCTTCGAGGAGGAGGGAAGGATGCGCCAGGTGTCGTACACGACGGCCGGCGGCCGCATCCGGGCGACTAGGGCGTCCAGATCCAGGTCGCGGTAGGAGAGGTGGTTGTTGAGGAACACCGCGGCGTGTGCGTCGGTGAACCCCTCCTCCAGCTCCACGGGGCGCAGTCCGAGCGCCGCGATGCGCTCGCGCGGCACCGCGAAGTCGTGCGCGACGATCTCACCGACCCGGCCGCGCAGCAGCTCCAGGAGCGCTTCGTACGGGGCGCCGCGCAGGTCGTCCGTCTCGGGCTGGCCCTTGTACGCGAAGCCGGAGACCAGGATCTTCGCCTCGGCCGGGTCGCAGCCCTGCTCCCAGAGCGCGGCCATGACCCGCTCGCCGATCCGTCGCGGCAGCGACTCGTTGAGCGAGCGCGCGGCGGAGATCATGCCGGGGGTGTGGTCGTGCGGTTTGAGCGCGTGCATCAGCAGGTACGGGTCCTTGGTGAGGCAGCTGCCTCCGACGAAGCCCGGCATGCTCAGATCGGGGCGCGGGTAGTCCCGGTTGGCGCTGGCGATCAACTCGACCGCGTCCAGGCCGAGTTTCTCGGCCATGAGGGCGATCTCGTTGCCGAACCCGTAGATCAGGTCGGTGTGGCAGTTGCAGATCAGCTTGATCATCTCTGCCGCCTCGACGGAGGAGACGGGCACCACGGTGGGTGTCTGCGAGGAGAACAGCTCCGTGGCGCGGCGTACTGCCTCGTCGTTGATCCCGCCGACGATCTGCGGCAGCGACAGCAGTTCGGCGAGCGCCTTGCCCTGGATGGTCCGCTCCGGGCAGAAGGCGACGAGCGGATCGGCGACCTTGCGGCGCAGCAGCGGCAGTACCAGGTTGCGGGTCGTCCCGACCGGCACGGTGCTGCGGACGATCACGAGGGTCTCGTCGTCGATCCCCTCGGAGATCGTCTCGACGGCCGCTTCCAGGTGGGCCAGGTTCGGGTCCTGGCCGTCCGTCTGGATCGGGGTGCCGACGCAGATGATGACCACCGGCGGCAGCTTGCCGCCCGCCAGGTCGGAGGTCACGTGCAGCCTGTCTCCGACCGAGGTGCGGACGATCTCCTCGACCCCCGGCTCGGACAGCTGCAGGACGCCGGCGGCCAGGTCTTCGGCGACCGCCTTGTTGTACTCGTACCCGAGGACGCGCCTGCCGGTCGACAGCAGGGCCGCGGTGAGAGTGATGCCGACGTATCCGAGTCCTACGACGCAGACGTCGTAGTCCGCATAGGAAATGCGAGATTCCATGGTTCCCCCTCGGCTCTTGCTTTAGCGTGCAGAATGATCGGTCGATGCCCCGACGACCCAGAATGTCTTTTCCGGCTTTCCGCCGAGCTGACGCTTCTGGTCGTCGAGCCCCTTTACTTCGGAACCGCCCGCGTCGACCTCGCGGATACCCTGCTCCCACATCAGGCGGAACACGCTGAGCCATACGTACTGGGGAATCGCGGTGAACCCCGTGCTGTCCTTGAAGAGCCCGGTCAGGCGCTCCCGGAATCGCATGGTCATGGTGCAGTAGAGGGCCGCGCGCCGCTCGCTGATCCGCTCGCCCGCGAAGAACATCGCGGGGAATTTCTCACCGTCCTCGGTGACGATGTTGCCGAGGTAGGAGAAGTAGTCCTGTTCGTTCTTGCCGCCGGGCTGCTCGCGGACGATCGCCAGGTAGTCCTCCGGCGTGGAGCCGACGACCGTGCCCTGCTCCCGGCGGGCCTGGAAGTAGCTCTCCACCACGCTGCGGGCGCTCTCCTTCTCGGGCCCGGAGTAGTCGTAGGGCTCGATGGTGAAGGACAGGTGGGGATTGCGGTCCAGGAAATTCTGGAACCGGCGGTAGGCCAGCTTGTTCTTGTTCTTGTACTTCCGGCGCTCCTCGCCGGCCAGTTTCGCCACCTGGAGCTCGCCCTCGGCGTCCTGCTCGAACAGCTCGTCCAGGTAGTAGACGCGGTTGGGGAAGGTCTCGTCCTCCTCCGGCGCCCCGAGGTGCCAGGGGTCCGTCTCGATCCCCGAGAACCCGGCCGCGAGGAACTCGTCGCGGTCCTCGGGGGACAGGTGGCGGACGTACACGGAGGCCTTGGCCAGGCCGGCCTCGCGCACCGCCGCGATGAAGTTCCGGACGGCCGCCACCCGGCCGGGTCCCTTCGGGGCGACGATGTGGAGGTGCTTGGCGACGTGCCCCTCCTTGCTGAAGTACCCGACCCCGAAGATGTTGGTGCCGTCGTGGTAGACGAGACCGTTGGGGTATTTGCTGCTCGCCCCGCGGACGTTGTATCCGTTCGCGTAGAGCATCAGGCCTATGTGGCCCATCGCGAACGAGCCGTCTTTGTACTTGTCAATGGCTTCGAATGATTCTTCGACCGGAGTGATCTGGGAGCCGAAAAGGGCCCTCAGTCGATCCTCGAACTGGTCGCGTTCGGTCGCAAGAAGGCGCACCGGTATTCAACCTCCAAAAGGCTCCGCGATAAAATCTTGGTGCCCTGGTTCGTAGACGTGAAGCTTATCGTGTTCCGCGCTGTCGACAAAGAAGAAAAGGGATTGGTTTGTCGACCGGAGATGCTCTGGTGAATTCAGCGACCGGGCAGGACGTCCGCCCGGGAGCGCAGCCGCGCGGGCGCGGGCAGCGCCTTGCGGTCGAGCTTCCCGATCGGCGTCATCGGAAGGGCGCCCAGCACCACGAACTGACTGGGCACCATGTGCTCCGGCAGAGTGCGCCTGAGGTGGGTCCGCAGCTGCTCCCCGGTCGGCGCGGAGGGGCCGTCGGGCGCCGTGTAGGCGACCAGTCGGGGGCCGCCCGGCTGATCGTCGCGCAGTACCACCGCAGCGTGTACGACACCGGCGTGCGATGTCAACGCTTCCTCGATCTCTCCGAGTTCGACCCGGAAGCCGCGTACCTTGACCTGCGCGTCGAGCCGCCCGTAGTAGTCCAGCAGACCGCCGGCCGGCCGCCGGCTCACCCGGTCCCCCGTTCGGTACATCCGCGCGCCCGGGACGGGGCTGAACGGATCGGGCAGGAACCGCTCGGCCGTGAGCCCGGGACGCCCGTGGTAGCCGCGCGTCACCTGCTCGCCGCCGACGAAGAGCTCCCCTGACGTGCCGTCGGGCACCGGCCGCAGCTCCTCGTCCAGAACGTAGGCGCGGATCGCCGGCAACGGCCGTCCGATGGAGACAAGTTCGTCGTCCCAGTCGAGCAGCGCCGCCGCCGCGCTCACCGTCGTCTCGGTCGGGCCGTAGATGTTGAACACCTCGGTCACGCCCGCCGCCCGCAGGTCGGCGAGGAGCTGCTTCGGCATCGCCTCGCCGCCCGTGAGGACGGCCTTGACGCGCGGGGGCGGACCGCCCAAGGCCACCATGTGCGCCAGCGCCGACGGCACGGCGCACACCGCGTCCCCCTGGACCCAGGAGCCCTCCTCGCACAGCGAGAACACGTCCTGGGCGAGCATGACCTGACCGCCCGCGTAGAGCGGGGCGAAGATGTCGCACACGGAGAAGTCGAACGAGGTCGGACACGTCGCCACCATGGTCCCTTCGGCCGTAGGCCCCAGCAGGCCGACCGTTGCGGAGACGAACTCCGACATCGCCGCCCGGGGGACCAGTACGCCCTTGGGCCGTCCCGTGGAACCCGACGTGTAGATCAGGTAGGCCAGTTGGCCGCCGAGCGGCTCCTCGCGGACGCCGTCCGCCGCCTCCGCGGCGGCGGAGTCCACCAGTTCCTCCAGGACCAGCTCGGGACCGCCGTACCCCAGGCTGCCTGCGTGGCGCCGCTCGGCCAGCACCGCCGTCGCACCCGAGTCGGACAGCATGTAGCCGAGCCGGTCCTGCGGATAGGCGGGGTCCAGCGGAACGTAGCCCGCCTGCGCCTTGAGGGTGCCCAGCAGCGCCGCCAGCATCTCGGGCGTCCTGCCCGCGAGCACCGCCACCCTGCTCTCGCGCCCGATGCCCAGGGACCTCAGGTGCGCCGCGATCTTGTCGGCCGCCGCGTCGAGCTCCCCGTACGTCCAGGTCCGGCCCTCACCGGTGACCGCCGGGTGTCCCGGCCGACGAGCCGCCCATCCCTCGAACGCGGCGACGACGTCGACGACCGCCCGGGTGTCCGCTCCCGACAATGTGTCCTCCTTCTTTTCGCACTCGTGTGATCCGCACCGGCCGAGGGGCCCTCCCGGGGCCCGGCCCGGCGCTATGGCCGCTCTCCCGCGACCTGCCGCAACTGCCGTGCGAGGTACGGCGCCAGCGCACTGTCGGGGTGGGCCGCGATCTCCTCCGGCGGGCCGGCCGCCACCAACTCCCCGCCGTCCTCCCCGCCGCCGGGCCCGAGATCGACGATCCAGTCGCACGCCGCCGCGAACTCGACGCTGTGCTCGATCACCACCGCCGTGTTGCCCAGGTCCACCAGGTCGTGCACCACGCCCAGCAGGACCTGGACGTCCGAGAAGTGCAGGCCGGTCGTCGGCTCGTCGATCAGGTAGAGCGTCCGGCCGTCGTCCCTGCGCATCAGCTCCCGCGAGAGCTTCAGCCGCTGTGCCTCGCCGCCGCTGAGCGTCGTGGTGTCCTGGCCCAGCTTCAGGTAGCCGAGCCCGACCTGACACAGCATCCGCAGCGGCTGCGCCACCGCGGGCACGTCACCGTAGAGTTCGAGCGCCGCGGTGACCTCGAGATCCAGGGTCTGGGCGATGTCCTTGCCCCGGTACGTCACCTCCAGCACCCGCTGCGCGTAGCGCCGGCCCTCGCACGTCGGGCACTGCACGGAGAAGTCGGCCAGGAAGAGCATCTCGATGCGGATGGACCCCTTGCCCGCGCACCGGTCGCAGCGCCCGCCCTTCTCGGTGTTGAAGCTGAACATCGCGGTGGAGTACCGCCGGCGCACCGCCTCCTCGGTCTTCGCGAAGAGCTTGCGGATCTCGTCGAAGATCCCCACGTAGGTGGCCGGCGTCGAGCGGGACGAGGCGCCGATGGACTCCTGCGTCACGGTCACCACACGGCTGAAACCCTCCCAGCCCGTCAGCTCCGTGAACGGCCCCTGCGGGGCGCGGCGGCTGGTGAGCGCCTGCTGCAGCGCCGGCTCCAGCGTACGGGTGACGAGCGAGCTCTTGCCGCTGCCGCTGACGCCGGTCACACAGGTCAGCAGCCCCACCGGGATCGACGCGTCGACCCCGCGCAGGTTGTGCAGCCGTGCCCCGCTGAGGGTGAGCCAACGGCCGTCCGGGCGGCGCCGCTCCGGCCGCGGCGAGGCGACGGCCAGCTCACCGCGCAGGTAGGCGCCCGTACGCGAATCGGGGTGCGCGATGACCTCGGCGGTCGGCCCCGCCGCGATCACCAGCCCGCCCCGCGTTCCGGCGCCCGGCCCCAGGTCCACGAGGTAGTCCGCCGCCTCCATGGTCTCCTGGTCGTGCTCCACCACCAGGACCGTGTTGCCCGCGTCCGCGAGCCGGCGCAACATCGCGATCAGCCTGCCGTTGTCCCGGGAGTGCAGCCCGATCGACGGCTCGTCCAGGACGTAGGTGACCCCGACCAGCCCGCAGCCGAGCTGCCGGGCGAGCCGCAGCCGCTGTCCCTCGCCCGCGGAGAGCGTCGGCGCCGACCGGTCCAGGGACAGGTAGCCCAGACCGACGTCGAGCATGAACTCCAGCCGGACCTCGATCTGCGCCAGCAGTTCTTCGGCCAGGTCGGCGAGGAACGTCGGCGCCAGCTCCGAGCGGACGGCCTTCAGCCAGGCGGCCAGGCGGGCCACCGGCAGCGCGTTCACCTCGGCGATGTTCAGGTCCCCGAGCCGTACGGCCAGGGCCTCCGCGTGGTGGCGGGTGCCGCCGCAGACCGTACAGCCGCGGGCCGCCATGAACGCCTGGTAGAAGGACTTGCGTTCCGGGGAGTCCGCCTCGCGGAAGAGCCGTTCCAGATGCTGGGCCAGCCCGTCGAAGGGCTTCTTCTCCACCTGCGCCGCGAGCGCGGCCGGAAGGCGTTCGCTCGTAGAGCCCGCGAGGAGCAACTCCGCGACGCCCGGCGGCAGCTGGTACCAGGGCGTGTCCAGCCCCGCACCGGCGAGCTCCAGGACCGCGGGCAGCTCCCGCAGCGGCCACCAGGTCTTCTTGCTGCGCGTGCGGTCCCCGAAGAAGGTCAGCGCGCCGGAGCGCGCCGACTCCCGGGGATCACCGACGAGCAGCGCCGGGTCCACCCGGTAGGTGAAGCCGAGGCCCTGGCACTCCTCGCACATGCCGGCGGGCGAGTTGGGGGTGAACCAGTGCGAGGACACGGCGCGGGCCTCCGTGCCGCAGGCGACACAGACCCAGCCCCCGGTGAGGTGACGCACCACGGTGGTGCTTCGCACGGCGACCAGCGGCTGCTCTTCCCGGTGGGCGGCCTCGATGGCCTCGCCGGCCCTGGCCAGATCCGCGGCGTCGGGAGCCGCGGGCAGGACGAAGACGCGGGTGGCGGGGCCCTCTTCGGACGGCCGGGACAGCACCAGTGGTCCGTCGGCCGCGGCCTCGGCGAGCGCCGCCAGGTGCTCGGGGACGTCCCGGGGCCGGATGTCCCGGCCGCAGCCGCGGCACTCGTGACGGCCGGCCCGCGCGAACAGCAGGCGCAGCCGGTCCGAGATCTCCGTGATCGTCCCCACGTTGGAGCGGGGATTGCGGCTGATCGTCCGCTGCTCGATCGCCACGGTCGGGCTGAGACCGCTGATCCACTCCACGGACGGCTTGGGCACCTTCGGCAGCTTGCGCCGTACGTAGGCGGAGAGGCTGTCGAGATACTGCCGGTACCCCTCCGCGTAGATCGTGTCGAAGGCCAGCGACGACTTGCCGCTGCCCGACACACCGGTGAACACCGTCACCCCGTGCCGGGGAACGGCCAGCTCGTCGATCCGCAGATTGTGCTCCCGGACTCCCCGGAGCGCGATCCAGTCGCGCGGATCGGTGGCGGCGGCGCTGCCGCTGCCGTGGTCGGCCCTGTTCATGTCCTCACCAGTTCTTCCTGAGCGTCGTTCAGTCGTGCGGGTAGGGCTCGGGGGGCACCGGCGTGCCCACCAGGATCCGGGCGGGCCGCAGGTATCCCGGCAGCAGCGTCCGCAGGCGGGCGGTCAGGCCGCCCGCGTCCGGCGCCGAACCGCTGCCGTCGTCCGCCACCGTCACGTGGGCGACCAGCGTGCCGTCGGCGTCGAAGTCCACCACCGCGCCGGTCACCCCGGCCAGCGCGGTCAGCGCCCAGCCGGCCTCGGCCGGCCTGACCCGGTAGCCGCTCGCGGTGGTCCGCTGCTCCCCGGCGCTGCCGAGCAGTTCGACCCCGCCGGCCGCCGGTTCCCGGGCGAGCAGCCCGGTGGCCAGCTCGCCGCCCGGCACCGGGGCACCGCAGAGCCGCAGCTCGCCGACGGCTCCCGGCAGCACCCGCCGTCCCCGCGCATCGGTGACCCGCAGCTCCGGACCCGTCTCGTCCGGGGCGAGGGACGGACCGCGCCCCTCGTCGGCGCCGGCCGGGACCGGCCACAGGGCCAGTCCCTCCGGACCGACCGCGCGCAGGACCGCGGGCGCGTCCGGGCCCGTGAGGGTCCCGGGCAGCCTGCCGTGGCGGCCCGTGACGACCAGGGTCCGCAGCCGCGCCGCGGCCGCCGGGGCGAGCCGGACCGCCTCGTCCGCGGGCAGCACCACGAGGTCGCCGTCGGGGGCCTCGAGGACCTCCTCGGGCACCGCCGGGACCAGCGTCGCTCCGGCGTACAGCGGCAGCAGCACTTCGATCAGCGCCGTCGCCGTCCCCGCGGCGCCCGAGGCCAGGCAGCGGTCGACCGCCCCGACCGCGCACCGGTCGGCCCATAGCCGCAGGATCTCGGCCAGGACGGCGGGCTCCAGTACCCGGCCGTCGCCGGCGTCGACCGCCCGCCCGGCGCCCAGCGCCGCGAGGAGCCGCACGGCAGCCGCCGCGCCGTGGCCGACGGCCCCGGCCGGTTCCACCGGGCCGTCGGCGCCCGCCGCACGCGCCGCCGCCTCTTCCTTCTCCACGCGCCGCCACAATTCGCCGTAGCTCACCGGGCCGTCGGCATCCGCGACGGCGGTGTGCCGGGGCTGCTCCCGAGCCCGGCGGCGCACCGCCTCGTACACGCCCTCCGCCGGGTCCGGCGCCGCGCGCGGCCCGGACACCGTGCCGACGGGGACGGCCAGCGCGTCCAGGGCGGCGTCCGGCTGCGCGAGCGCGGCCGTGAGCAGCTCCTCGTACTGGGCCACGAGACGGGCAGTGCCCTCGGCCGTGAACAGGTCCCGGCTGACGACGAACTGCACCGTCACCGTCCCGGGCCTCTCGACGAGCCGGACCTCGACGTCGAACGGGCTGGAGACGTGGGTCTCGCCGATCCGGGTGAACCCCACCCTCAGCTCGCCGAGTTCGGCACCGGCCACGGTGTTCATCGCCTGCACGCTCAGGAACATCGCCTGCGTGAGCGGGTTGTGGCTCTCCTCCCGCCGGGGCCGCAGCCTGCCGGTGATCCGGTGGGCCGGCATGTCCGCGTGCTCCTGCGCCTCCAGCACCGCGTCCCGGGTGCTCAGCAGCAGCTCGCGGAAGGTGGTCCCCGGCCCGTGCCCGGCCGCCGGAACGGAGATCATGTTGCCGAAGTCGCCGATGACGTGCTCGACCTCGGGCCGGGTGCGGTACGCCGTCAGCGTGGCCGTGGCGAACTCCTGCTGTCCGGTCGCACGCGCCAGCAGGAGGTGGAACACCGCGGTCAGGGCCATGTACGTGGTGACGCCCGAGCCGCGGCACAGGCCGCGCAGCCGCTCGGTGTACGCCTCGTCCAGGTGCAGGTCGTGCAGCGTGCCCAGGAAGGAGCGGGTGGCGGGACGCGGCAGGTCGGCCGGCAGGTCGAGCAGCGCCGGGAGCGCGCGCAGCTTGTCCTCCCAGTAGGTGAACTCGCCCTCCATCCGCGCCTCGTCCATCCACTGGCGCTGCCAGAGCGAGAAGTCGGCGTACTGGACGGGAAGCGGGGGCAGCGGTGAGGGCTCACCGGCGGCGAACGCCGCGTACAAGACGCCCACCTCGCGCACCAGCACCCCGATGGACCAGTCGTCGAAGACCAGTTGATGGGTGGTCAGGGCGAGGACGGCGTGGTCGTCGCCCAGCCGCAGCAGCAGCGCCCGCAGCAGCCGGCCCTCGGTGAGGACGAAGGGCCGCCGGCGGTCCTCGGCCACCAGCCGGGCGACCTCCTCGTCCTGCGCCGCCCCCGCCAGGCCGCGCAGGTCGTGCCGGACGACGATCTCATCCTCCTGCGGCTCCTCGGCCACCTGCACGGCGGTCCGGCCCAGCACGTGGAAGCTGCTGCGCAGGATCTCGTGCCGGACGGCGATCTCACGCAGGACGCGGTCCAGCACCTCGGCGTCCAGCGGCCCGTCGAGCCGCAGGGTGGCGCCCACGTGGTACATCGCCGAGGACGGCTGGAGCCGGCTGTTCCACCAGACCCACTCCTGGGTGTACGAGAGCGGGAAGAGGTTGAGGGCGCTGCCCTCGCTCTCCACCAGACGTCCCAGCCGACCCCGGTCCGCCGCCGACAGGGCGGCCAGTTTCTCGCTCCAGCGCATCAGATCACCCCTCGCCGTCCGTCAGCGCGCCGAGCCGGGACAGGAGGTCGTCCAGGCCCGCGTCGGTACGGGTCACCGAACGGATCGGGCCGGGGGCGCCCGGCGCGGCCCCGCCGCTCTGCTGCTCGATGAGGGCGGCGAGCGCGGCGACGGTCTGCGCCTCGAAGAGCGAGCGGACCGGAATCTCCACGCCGAGGGCCTCGCGCACCCGGTGCGTCACGACCGTGGCCAGCAGGGAGTGACCGCCCAGGGCGAAGAAGTCGTCGTGCAGGCCGACCCGGGGCACCGCGAGCACCTCGGCCCAGATGGCGGCCAGCGTCTTCTCCGTCCCGGTGACGGGCGCGACGTAGCGCTCCTCCGCGTCGCGCTCGGCGGCCGGGGCGACGGGCAGGCCCTGCACGTCGATCTTTCCGCTGCCCAGGCGGGGGAAGCCGGCGAGCCGTACGAAGACGGCCGGCAGGAGGTACTCCGGCAGGGCGGCCCGCATGTGGTCCCGCAGCTCCCGCGCCGTGGGCGCGGCGCCGTCCGCCGGCGTGTAGTACGCCACCAGGCGGCGGTCGCGGTCATCGGTGCCGTCGGCGCCCACCACGCACTCGGCCACGCCGGGATGCTCGCGCAGCCGGGCCTCCGCCTCACCGGGCTCCACCCGGAAGCCGCGGATCTGCACCTGCCGGTCCGCGCGGCCGACGAACTGCACGGTCCCGTCAGGACGGTGGCGCCCGAGGTCACCGGTGCGGAACCAGCGGTCCGCGGCGTCCCCGGTGAGTGGGTTCGCGAGGAACCGCTCGGCGGTGAGCCCGGGATCCCCGAGGTACCCGTCGGCCAGATGGGGGGAGCGGACGTGGATCTCCGCCAGCTCGCCCACGCCGGCCGGTGCGCCGGCCGGGTTGAGCAGCACCAGCTGGACGCCGTCGATCCCCGGACCCAGGGGGATCTCGGCTGCCGGTTCGCCGTCCGGCACCTCGTAGGCGCTCACCGCCTGGGGCGTTTCGGTCGCTCCGTAGAAGTTGACGCACCGCACGCCGGGCGCGAGGGAGCGGGCCAGCGCGACGTGGCGCCCCTGCAGCCGGTCGCCGCCGAAGAACACGTACCGCAGCGGGACCGCGGCGGCCGCGGACGGCGCGCCACCCGTGAGGAACTCCAGCGTCGCGGGCGTCAGGTTGGCCACGGTGATCTGCGCTTCGGCCAGCCAGGACGCCAGCTTGCCGGGCAGGGCCGCGTGGTCCGGTACCCAGACCGTGGCGCCGAGCGTCAGCGGTACCAGCGTGTCGCGCAGCATCGGGTCGTGGCCGGGCGCCGACAGCAGCGCGAACCGGTCGCGGTCCGTGAGCCCGTACGTGTCCCGGTACCAGGCGGCGAAGTGCGCCAGCGGTCCGTGCGGTCCGCGTACGGCCTTGGGGCGGCCGGTGGAGCCCGAGGTGAAGGCGAGGTAGGCGGGCGAGCCGGCGCCGACGGTGACCGCCGGAGGCGTGTCGGGGAGCTCCGACAGCGCCTCCCAGCAGGGCAGCGTCGTCTCGGACACGGCGGTGGCGCGGGCCGCCCGGACCACCTCGTCCGGGGCCTGTGCACCGTTGGTGGTGATCCAGCCGCGGGGGGCGGCGAGCCGTATCTGCTCCGCCAGCCGCGCGGCGGGCTCGGCGGTGTCCAGCACGAGGAAGGCCGCTCCGGCGCTCAGCGTGGCGAGCATCGCGCAGACCAGCTCCGCTCCGCGCGGCCCGTACAGCGCCACCACGTCGCCCGGCGCCACCCCGTCGGCGAGCAGCCGGTGCGCGAGCCGGTGCGAGCGCTCCGCGAGCAGGCCGTACGTCCAGCTCTGCGCGGGCTCCCGGACGGCGATCCGGTCCGGCTCCTGCCGGGCCCGCTCGGCGAACGCCCCGGCCACGCTGCCGGTCCACGCGGCGTACAGTGCGGCGGCCGGATCGGGCAGCACCGTGAGGGCCGCGCCGGTCACCAGGCCGAACCGCGAGATCTCCCGGTCGGGAGCCTGCGCGAGCTGCCCGGCGAGGTGTACGTACTGGTCCATCAGGTGGCCGGCGCGCTCGGCGCCGAACAGGTCGGCGTTGTAGACCAGCGTCAGGTCGCTGCCCTCGGTCCCGACGTACAGCGTGAGGTCGAACTTGGAGCCCGTGTCCGGAACGTGCAGGAACTCGGCCGCCAGACCCGGTAGTTCGAGCCGCTGCTCGGCGAACGGGACCATGTTGAAGAACACCTGGAAGACGGGCGTGCGGTCCAGGCGCCGGGTCGGCTGCAGATCGATGAGGATCCGCTCGAACGGCACGTCGCGGTCGGCGTACGCGTCGTACGCGGTGTCCCGCACCTGCGCGAGCAGGTCCCGGAAGGCCGGGTCGCCCGAGAGGTCGGTGCGCACCGCCAGCGTGTTGATGAAGAAGCCGATGAGCGGCTCGATGTCCGAGTGGTTGCGGCCCGCCTCGGGAATGCCGACGATCAGGTCGTCCTGGCCGCTGTGGCGGTGCAGCAGCACCTTGAACGCGGCCAGCATGGTCATGAAGAGCGTCGCGCCCGACTCCTGGCTCAGCCGCTTGAGGCCGTCCACCGTCTCCGGCGGCAGGGCGCGCTCGATGCGCGCGGCGCGGAAGGTCTGCACCGCGGGCCGCGGCACGTCGAGCGGCAGGTTCAGGTCGGGCAGCTCGCCGCCCAGCCGCTCCCGCCAGCGGGCGAGCTGCTCCGCGCACGCCTCGCTCTCCAGCCACTCGGCCTGCCAGGCGGCGAAGTCGCCGTACTGGAGCTTCAGCTCCGGCAGGTCGGCGGGCCGGTCCTCCGCCAACGCCCGGTAGCACACGGCCAGTTCGTTGGCGAGGACCGAGACGGACCACCCGTCGGCCACGATGTGGTGCAGCGTGAGCAGCAGGATGTGCTCGTTCTCGCCCGTCCGCAGCAACGTCGTGCGCAGCAGGGCGTCCCGCGCCAGGTCGAAGGGGGCGACGGCCTCCGCCTGGGACAGGCGCCGGGCCTCGGCCTCCCGCTCGGCCTCGGGCAGCTCCCGCAGGTCGCGCAGGGACAGCGGGATCCGCCGCTCGGGCGTGACCCGCTGCACCGGACGCCCCTCGGGGGCCTCGAAGTTCGTGCGCAGCACTTCGTGCCGGGCGACGATCAGACCCACGGCCCGCTCCAGCAGGTCGGTGTCCAGCGCTCCGCTCAGCCGGATCGCCGCCGGCATGTGGTAGGAGGGGTTGCCGGGCTCCATCCGGTCCAGCAGCCACAGCCGTTCCTGTACGGGGGCGAGCGGCAATGTGCCGTCGTGGGACCGGGGCACGGGCCGCGGCCCCGCCGCGGCCCCGCCGGCCGTCAGGAAGGCGATCAGCTCGTCCTTGTGCGCGGTGATCTCGGCGCGCAGCTCCTCGGGGAGGCCCTGCGCCGGTGCGCTGTAGCGCAGCCGGCCGTCCTCGAGGCGGAGGTGGATGTCCTGCTCGCGCAGGCGGCCCATCAGGTCGATCAGCGACATGGTGCGTCGCACTCCTTACTTGTCCACCGCGATGACGCGGAACTCGCATGTGTAGCGCTGACCCTGAAGGTCCTTCAGCCAGGTCTGCTCGCTGGTCGGGAGCATCTCGCTGACGGCGATGGTCAACCGCCCGTCCGGCTGCTCGGGCGCACCCCGGACGGCGTGCGCGAAGGCGTTGACGAACAGCGGGCTGTCCAGGTCGACGTAGAACGGTTTGGTCTCGTGTGCGGCCTTGACGAAGACGAAGCGCGGAATGCCGTGCTCGCGGGCCCAGGCGCGGGCCGCGACGAACCGGGACGCCTCCTCCGTCTCCCGGGCGAAGGGGAGTTCGCCGGGGTGGAAGCGCCAGGACTCGCGGTGCACGACCAGCCGGTCGATGGACACCCGCGGGGTGTGCCTGCGGGAGGCCAGCGGCTGGAAGCGGCTGACGACCTTGAAGCTGATCGCCTCCGCCAGCAGCTCGACGAGGTCGAACTCCGGCCCCTCGGCGCCGGCCCGCGCCACGACGCGGCCGTCGCGGAGCCCGATGCTCACCTGCGAACCTTCCACCGCCCGTGGGTCGCCGGTCAGCCAGGAGCCCTCCTCGCCGAGCAGCAGCAGGTGGTCGTGCGCGGTGGCGAGCCGCGTCGTGGTGCGCGTGGAGTAGAGCCATTGCTTGGGCAGGACGGGGTGCACCCGGGGCACCGGCACGTCCAGCTCGGTCGCCCGCACCATCGCGTCGGGATCGGGGTGCTGGTTCACGAACAGCAGGTTGCGCAGGGTGTTGACGCCGACGTGCAACTCGCCCATGACGAGCCGGTAGTCCCCGGCCGCGACCGCCTCCGGGCTCTCGGCCGCGATCATCACGTCCGGAGCCTGGTACCGGGCGCCGGGCCAGCCCGGTGCCTCCGCGGCGAAGGCCTCGGCCACCAGCGGGCGCAGGGAGTCGGTCGTGAACTCGGCCCGGCGTCCCTCCAGCGGTCCGAAGATCCCGCCCCACCGCGACTGGAGCTCCGACACGACCCGGTCGATGATCGCCTGGTCCGGGCCGAGCACGGCCGACTGGACGCGCTGCCAGAAGTCCGTCAGCCACAGCTGCTGCCCCGGCTTCTCGGCGCTGATCCGGTCGTAGACGGCGCGGAACTCGCTGCGGTACTCCTCGGCGACCCGCACGGTCAGCCAGCGCGCCGAATCCAGCATCAGCGACAGCGGGCCGCCCAGTTCCGCCAGCAGATCCGGGCCCACCTCGACCCGGCCGTCGCGCCGGCAGTCCTCGTAGACCAGGGTGCGCGCACCGTACGTCTCACCGTGCGCCCGCGTCGGCGCCGTACCGGTGAGCTCCGTGAAGGTCGCCTCGAGGCCCGCGAGGGCCCGGTCCAGCTCCTCCGGCAGGCCGGCAGCCGCCGCCACCCGGTCCCGGGCCGCGGTGAGCCGGTCGAGCCGGCCCAGCGCATCGGCGCGCAGCGCCTCGTCCCCGATCCGCTCCAGTTGGCGGCGCACGGCCTTCTCGGGCTCCGGCTGCACGGGCAGTTCCAGGTCCCAGGCGATGAGCCCGGCGGCGCACAGGGACTCCAGCAGTCCGAAGCCCTCCTCCGGCGAGCCGAGGCCGAGCGCGTCCACCAGCTCCGCCGCGGTCCGGCTGCCGTCGCACAGAGCCAGAACGGCGCGCAGCGCCGCGGCCTTGGCGGCCGGCAGTTCGGCCGTCCGGCCCGGCAGCCGCAGGGTGGCCCCCTCCAGGGCGGCCGTGGGCAGCCGCCGGGGAGCGAACCAGCGGCGCACCGAGAGGTCCTGGCCGAGGGAGCGCACGAGCGCGTCCAGGCACCACTGCTCGAAGTACACCCCTCGCGAGGCGATCAGGCCGTCTCCGGGACGCACCGTCAGCGGTTCTCCGCTCTCGGTGGCCTCTGCCCAGCCGACCGGTCCGAAGAATCCGATCGAGTCGTTCTTCACGGTGTAGCGCTGGAGGTAGCCGGCGACGAGCGATTCGTGCTCGCGGCGCCGGGAGTTGCGCCGGCCGTCGTCCTCGACGCCCAGCTTGCTCACGCCGTCCGCGTACGCCTTGCGGTTCTGCCAGATCACGGCTTCCCGGAAGCGCGGGTCGGCCGCCGTCGCGCGCAGCGTGGCGGACAGCATCGCCATGTCGTCGCCGAAGGTCTTGTCCAGCTCACGGCCGGCCGTGGCCGCCGCGTCCTCGGCCTCCGCGAGCCGCTCGGCCTGCGGCCAGTGCGCGAACTCCCCGCCCGGCAGCTTGCCCTTGTTGAGCCGGGTGATGGCCCGAAGGAGCGGGCGGCGGCGCTCCAGGTCGTCCCAGTGGCCCTCCGCCCGCAGCGCGTCCAGCGCGGAGCGCAGCGCGGCGAGCGCGTCGCCGCGTGCGGCCGCGGCGGCCTCCCGCAGCCCCAGCAGGTGTTCGGCGGCGGCCGCCGAGTCCGGCGCCGCCAGGGCCAGCACCCGGTCGGCCGGGAAGCCGGTGCCGCGCAGACCCATCGTGCGCCACATGTGCCAGTCGCCGGACGGCAGCGGCACGAGGTGGTCGGGGCGGTCCTGGGAGTCCTCGGAGACGGTCACAGTTCGCCGTCCTCGCGGGCACTGCCGGCGGGTGCGCTCTCGCGGGCCCACAGCAGTGCGTCGATGACGGCGGCGCCCTGGGCGACGGTCCGGGTCTGCATCACGCTGCGGACCGGAACGTCCACGCCGAGGGCGTCCCGGACCCCCGAGATCAGCTGGACCGCGAGCAGCGAGTGTCCGCCGAGATCGTAGAAGTCGTCCTCGACACCGATGGGTTCGACCCCCAGCACCTCGGACCAGATCTTCGCCAGCACCCGCTCGCTGTCGGTACGGGGGGCCACATATCCGGTCAGGACGTCCTCCTCGGTCGCGGCGTCGCGTTCGGCGCGCCGGGTCAGCATGTCCGCCGGGCAGAGCTCGGCGATCGGTCGGTCGGGCCGCTCCAGGAGGTCGTCCAGGACGGCCCGGTAGTGCGCGGCCAGCCGCTGCGCGCTCTCCTCGGTGAAGACGTCGGTGCTGTACTCCAGGGCGGCGTGCAGGTCGGGACCCGTGTCCACCAACGTCAGCATCAGCTCGTACTGCGCGGTCCGGTGCGCCAGCGCGTGGGGCGTGACGCGCAGCCCGCCCCAGGAGGTGCCGGCCCCGGTCGGGGTGCCGAGGACGAACGCGGCCGTCTCGGCGTGAGCATGGGGCCGCTGGAGGACGAAGACCGCCTGGAAGAGGGGGTTGCGGCCCGGTGCGCGCGGAGGCTGGACGCTCTCCAGCACCAAGGGGAGCGGAAGGGCCTGGTGGTCGAGGGCGGAGAGCACGGTGTCGTGCAGCCGGCCGGTGACCTCCCTTCCGGTGACGCCTTCCGCCAACGAGGCGCGGACGGCGAGCACGTTGGTGAAGTACCCGACCACCTCTTCGGCGTCCCGGGCACCCCGGTTCGCCGCCGCCGTGCCGACGACGACGTCGTCCTGGCCGCTCGCGTGGTGCAGGGCGATGTGGAAGGCAGACAGCAGCACCGTGTGGAGGGTGGTTCCGCACTCCCGGGCGAACTCCCGCAACCGCGCGCTCCGTGCCGGATCGACGTGGAAGGGGATCCGTGCGCCCCGGTAGCTGGGCGCGGGCGGGTGGGGGGCGTCCAGTGGCACGTCAAGCAGCGGGAGGGGAGCGGCCAGCGCCGTCCGCCAGTACGCCCGGTGCGCCGCGCCCTCGGGTCCGGCCACCATCCGCTGCTCCCGCCGCACGTGGTCGGCGTACCGCCCGGCCGGGGCGGGCAGTTCCAGCGGGGTGCCGGCGGCCTGGGCGGCGTAGCAGCGGCCGAGTTCCGCGGAGAGGGTGACCAACGACCACAGGTCCGCAGCGATGTGGTGCACCGTCAGCAGGAAGACGTGCTCCCGCTCCCCGAGGGTCAGCAGGTGCGCCCTCAGTACGCCGTCGTGCTCGAGGTCGAACGGCCGGTGTGCCAGCGCGTAGAGCCGCTCCGCGAGCTGATCCTCCCCGTCGGCGCGGGCGTCGAGCACCTCCAGCGTCACCGGCTCTTCGCCGCGGAAGGGCACCGTCTCGCCCCCCACCAGGCGGTAGCGGGTCCGCAGCATCTCGTGGCGGGTGACCACCTGCGCGACGGCCCGTTCGAGCGCCCCCGCGTCGACGTCGCCCGACAGACGCAGCGCGACGGGAATGTTGTAGGCGGAAGCCTGCGGGTCCTGCTGCTGCAGGTGCCAGATGGCCCGCTGGCCCACCGACATCGCGTCCGGGGACGGCTCGGTCTGCTCCTCCCCGTCATCGGAGTCCGAGCCGGTGACCACGGTGGCCTCGGCCGCCAGCGTGTCGATGTCGGCGCCGCCCAGCATCCGTCCGAGGGACAGCTCGACCCCGAGGTCCCCGCGGATGCGGTTGGCCAGCAGGACGGCGGCCAGCGAGTCGATGCCGAGGCTCGGCAGCGGAAGCGTGGTGCCGACCTCGCCGGGGGTCGTGCCGAGCGCCTCCGCGATCCGCAGTCGCAGCACACGGGCCACCAGCGCGGCCCGTTCGGCCGGCGCCAGCTCCGCCACCTCGGCGGGGCCGGGCACTGCGACGGCCGGCTCGGAAGCCGCGTCGCCGCCGAGCGCTTCGAAGGCACCCGCCGCGTAGCGCTCCCGGGCCAGCGAGCGCTGCACCTTGCCGCTGGTGGTCTTGGGGATGGCGCCGGGCTTGAGGAGGACCACCGCGTGCACGGCGAGGTCGCAGGCCTCCATGACCGCGGCGCGGACGGCCGCCGTCGCTTCCGGCACCGACACGGTGCGCAGCGCGCGGCCCTCGACCTCCTGGAGGACCACGAGGACCTGTTCACCGTCGTGCTCGGCGGTGACGGCCGCGCCGCAGCCGGAGCGGAACGCCGGGTGCGCGCCCTCGACGGCGAGTTCGATGTCGGTGGGATAGAAGTTGCGGCCGCGCACGATGAGGAGGTCCTTGCGGCGGCCCGTCACGAACAGCTCGCCGTCGGCGAGGAAGCCCAGGTCGCCGGTGCGCAGGTACCCCGCGTCCCCACCGCCGTCGGTGCTGCCCGTACGGGCGCCGAACGCCTGCTCCGTGGCCCGTGCGTTGTCCCAGTAGCCGAGGGCGACGCTCGCGCCCCGCACCCAGATCTCCCCGACCCGGCGGTCCGGCAGCGGGATCCGGGACTCGGGCTCCACGACCAGGACCTCCTGGTCGGCGGCGGCCCGGCCGCTGCCGACCAGGCGGCGGACCTTGCCGTCCGGGGCCGGGGCCTCCACGCGGTCCGTTTCCAGTGCGGCCGCATCGACGTCGAGCACCGTCGGCTCGGCGGACGCCGGCGCACCGGTGACGAACAGGGTCGCCTCGGCCATCCCGTAGCAGGGCAGGAAACTGCTGCGGCGGAACCCGCACCCGCCGAACGCTTCCTCGAAGGCGTCCAGGGTGGCGGCGCGGATGGGCTCGGCGCCGTTGAAGGCGACCCGCCAGCTGCTGAGGTCGAGGTCCTGCTTGTCCTCGTCGGTCGCCAGTCGCGCACACATCTCGTACGCGAAGTTGGGGCCGCCGCTGAGCTCGGCTCCCTCCCGCGAGATCGTGCGCAGCCAGTGCAGGGGGCGCCGCAGGAAGCTCATGGGCGACATGAGGGTCACGGGGAAGCCGGCGTACAGGGGCGTGAGGATGCCGCCGATCAGGCCCATGTCGTGGTACGGCGGCAGCCAGACGACAGCGCTCGTGTCCTCGTGGCACTCGAAGGCGTTGCTGATCATGCCGAGGTTGTGCAGCAGGTTGCCGTGGGTGAGCACTACGCCCTTGGGGTTCGCGGTGGAGCCCGAGGTGTACTGGAGGAATGCGTGGCCGTCCGCGTCGGGCATCCGCCCGCTCCAGGCGTCGGCCAAGCCCTCCGGCAGTGCGTCGGTGGCCGCGGCGCGCAGGCCGTCCAGGCCGAGCGCGCTGCCGTCGTCACCGAGCAGGTCCAGGACCGGGCCGACGGTGAGGGCGAAGCGCGCCCGGGAGTCGGCGGCGATGGCGCCCAGCCGGCTGACGTTGCGCAGGGTGCGCGGCGGATACACAGGGACCGGCACGACCCCCGCGTACAGCGCGCCGAAGAACGACCTGATGTAGTCGAGGCCGGGGGGGTAGAGCAGCAGTGCACGGTCCCCGGTGGCGGCGCCCTGTTCCCGCAGCAGGCCGGCGACCTTCCGGGCGTCCCGGTCCAGTGCCGCGTAGTCGGTGCTCTCGGCGCTGTCCTCGTCACCGAGGAAGCGGAAGGCTGTGCGCTGCGGCGTCGCCTCGGCGCGGCGGCGCAGCAGCTCGACGAGTGTCGAGGTCATGAACGGGCTCCCCCTTGATCGATGGTGCCGGCGGTGCCGCCGGGAGCTGCCGCCGCCACCTCGGCGCGCCGTGTCTTGCCGGATGAGGACTTCGGCAGGGAGTCGGCGAACTCGACCCTGCCGGGCACCTGGTGCGGCTGAAGGCGCTCCCGGCAGTGGCGGCTGAGCTCGGCGGCGCTCAGCGGCCCCGCGGCCACCACGGTCGCGCGGACCCGCTGCCCGCCGTCGGGGAGGGCCTCGCCCCATACGACGGCCTCGGTCAGCAGGGGGTGGCCGAGCAGAACCCGCTCGACCTCCACCGGATTGACCTTCTTGCCGCCGACGTTGATGAAGGAGTCCTTGCGGCCGATCAGGTGCAGCCGGCCGTCTTCGTCGAGCCGGGCGAGGTCGCCGGTGACGTACCAGCCCTCGCGCAGGACCGTCGCGGTGACCTCGGGCCGGTCGAGGTAGCCCAGGAACATGGCGGGCGTACGCACCAGGAGCAGTCCGGCCGAGCCCGGCGCGACGGGCTCGCCCGCGTCGTCGACGAGCCGGACTTCGACACCGGGTGCCGGCCGGCCGACCCCGCCGCCCCCTGCGGCCGGAGCGGAGCCGGACACGGCCCGCTGGGAGGCGATGATGCCCGCCTCGGTGCAGCCGTAGACCTCGCTGATCGCGATGCCGAGCCGCTCGGTGAAACGCCGCCCCGTGTCCGGGTGGAGCGCCGCCCCGGAGGAGAGGCACAGCCGCAGGGACAGGGCGGCCTCGGGCGCGGCGGCGACGGAGCGCGTCAGCAGGTCGTAGGCCTGCGGTGTGGCGACGAGCACGGTGGCTCCGGTGCGCGCCAGTTCGCTGAGCAGCCGTCCGGGCGCGAACCGGCCGAGCACCACCAGCCGGGCCCCGGTCAGCAGCGAGGCCACCAGTCCGGCCACGAGTCCGAAGGAGTGCAGCAGCGGCACCGCGGTCACCACGGTGTCCTGAGGGCCGTAGCCGAACGACTCGCGGTAGATCTCGGCGCCCTGCACCAGGTTGTCCTGCGTGTGGACCGCCGCCTTGGGGGCGCCGGTGGAGCCGGAGCTGAACTGGTAGAGGAACGGTGCGTCGCCGGCCGGGCCGGCCGGGGCCTCCGGGCCGGGTGCGCCGGCTCGGGGTGTGTCGGCTCCGAACTCCCCGGCTCCGAACTTCCCGGCTCCGAACTCCCCGGCCTCGACCACCGGTCCCGGCCACGGCCCGCTCGCGCGCAGGGCGGCGAGCCGCTCCGCCCGGCCGATCAGCGTCAGCCGGCCCAGCTCGTCGGCAAGGGCCCTGAGCTGTGCGGGAGTCGAGTGGGGCTCGGCGGTAACCAGCCGGGCGCCGGTCCGGGCGACGGCCAGGAAGGCGATCACACAGTCGACGGTGTTGTCGAACAGCAGCGCGGCGGTGCTCGTCCGCGTCAGGCCGGCCGCGGCCAGCCGGGCCGCGGCGCGCTCCACCCGCAGGTGGAGTTCGGCGAAGCCGAGGCGGCGGCCGTCGTGCTCGAGGGCGGTGTGCTCGGGCCAGCGCGCCGCCGCGTCGGCGACGAGGGTGCCCAGCGTGCGGGGCTGGTCAGCGGGGGAGGGCATCGACGGCCTCCTTTCCGATCTCGAAGTCGAGCTGCTGGTGGCGGAAGTAGTGGTCGTACAGCTCCGCGTACCGGCCGCCGGCCGCCAGCAGGGTCGTGTGATCGCCCTGTTCGACCACCCGGCCGCCGTCCACGACGAGGATCCGGTCCGCCTTGCGGACGGTGGGCAGGCGGTGGGCGACGATCACCGTGGTACGGCCCGCCGACACCGCGTCCAGCCCCTCCTGCACCTGGGCCTCGGTCAGGGGGTCCACGTTCGCGGTGGCCTCGTCGAGGATCAGCAGCGACGGGTTCTTCAGCATCACCCGGGCCAGCACGATCAGTTGGCGCTGTCCGGCCGACAGGTTGCGGCCGCCCTCGTTCGTCGGGGTCTCGAGCCCCTGGGGCAGTACGTCGATCCAGTCGCCGCCCGCGACCGAGCGGGCCGCCGCGAGGATCTCCTCCTCGGAGGAGCCCGGACGGCCGAAGCCGATGTTCTCCGCGACCGTCCCGGAGAACAGGAAGGGCGCCTGGGGGACGATGCCGAGGTGGCCCTTGTAGCTGTCCAGGTCGAGGCTGCGGATGTCCTGCCCGTCCACGAGCAGCTCGCCGCCGTCGAACTCGTAGGACCGTGCGATCAGACGGATGATGCTCGACTTCCCGGCCCCGGTGTGGCCGACCAGTGCGACCGTCTCCCCACTGCCGATCTCCAGGTCGAGACCCTTGAGCACCGGCTGGTCGGTCCGGTAGGAGAAGTCGACCTTGCGGAACTCGATCCGGCCGGAGAGGGAGGGCACGTGTGCCTGGCCGGTCTGGCGCACCCCCGGCTCCAGGTCGACGAGGGCGAAGATCCTCTCGGAGGCGGCCAGGCCCTGCTGGAACTGGTTCCAGAACGAGGCGATGCTCGTCAGCGGGAACCAGAACAGCATGAGCGCTTCCAGGAACAGCGACCACTCGCCCGCCGTGAGCCGGCCGGACGTCAGCTGGGAGCCGCCGAGCAGGACGACCGCGACCGTGCCCAGGCCGGTGAGGGTGAGCAGCAGCGGGAAGATGCCGCTGAACAGCCGGTTGAGCCGTACGGTCGCCCGGAACCAGCGCTGGTTGACGTCGATCAGACCGGCGTTGGTGGACTCCTCGCGCTGGAAGTTGCGGGCCACCGCGATGCCCCGCAGCGTCTCCTGCACGTACGCGTTGATCTGCGCGAGCGAGCGCTGCTGCTGGCGCGAGGCCCGCCGCGACATCCAGCGGAAGCCGAGGCTGACCAGGACGATGGCGATGGCGGTCGCGAGCGTGACCAGGGCCAGCCCCACGTTGATGACGAACATCGCGACCAGCATGATCACGATCAGCAGTACCTGGCCGACGAGTCCCAGCGTCAGCGTCGCCAGCGTCGCGAACGCCTGGGTGTCGGCAGTGATCCGGCTGGCCACCGCTCCGGACGCCTGGCCGTCGTAGAACGACATGTCCTGCCGCAGGACCGCCTCGAACGCGCGGCGTCGGATCTCCAGGACCACGTCGCCGACCAGGGTGCCGATGGCCCGCTGCTGGAAGAACGTCAGCACCCAGGCCACCAGACCGGTGCCGAGCGCCGCCGCCACCAGGGGCATCACGCTGTCGGCGACGCTGTCGCGCTGGGCGGTGTCCACCACGTTCGCCATCAGCAGGGGGAACGCGGCGCCGGCCGCCGCCGCGCCGACCACGGCCGCCGCGATCAGCGCCACCAGGCCGGCCTTGACGGTGAACAGCGGAGCGATGCGCCGCAGCAGTTCCCGGTCGCCGTAGGAACGGTCGTAACTGTCGGGCGTGATGCCGTCGAGAAGGTGCGCCATCAGTGGACTTCCTTTCCGGATGCGCCGGTCTGCTCCTGCAGGTGCGGCGCGAAGATCCGGTGGTAGAGCTCGCAGCTGTCCAGCAGCTCCTCGTGCCGGCCCTGGCCGACGATCCGGCCCTGGTCGACCACCAGGACGAGGTCGGCGCTGCGGATCCGCGAGAGCCGCGGAGTGATCATGAAGGTGGTCCTGCCCGCGGAGGCCTTCCGGATGGCCTGCTGGATCTGCTGCTCCGTGGCGCTGTCCACGGCGCTCGTGGAGTCGTCCAGCAGCAGGATGCGCGGGTTCGCGAGCAGTGCACGGGCGATCGCGATCCGCTGGCGCTGGCCGCCGGAGAGGGTCGTGCCCCGCTCGCCGACCATCGTGTCGTAGCCGTTCTCGGTCTCGGTGATGAAGGTGTGGGCGTGCGCGGCCCGCGCAGCTTCCTCCAGCCGTTCCCGGCTCACGTCCTTCCCCACGCCGAACGCGAGGTTGTCCGCGATCGACCGGGAGAACAGCACGACGTCCTGCTCGATCACGGAGATCTGCGAGCGCAGCGTCTGCGGATTCCAGTCCGCCGTGGAGACCCCGTCCACGAGCACCTCGCCCGAGTCCGGCACGTACGTACGGTTGACCAGTTGCAGCAGGGTCGACTTGCCGCTGCCGGTCGGACCCACGAGCGCCACCGTCATCCCCGGCTCCACCCGGAAGGAGATGTCGCGCAGCACGGGATCGGCGCCGTGGCCGAAGGAGACCCGGTCGAAGACGACGGCGCCCTCGACTTCCGCCTCGTGCCCCGCGGCCTGCTCCTCGGACCCGGCCCGGTCGTTGATGATCTCCAGGATGCGCCGGGCGCCGGCGATGCCGAGGAAGACCAGGCCGATGCTGAACGAGGCCAGCTGCGTCGGGCTGCGCAGCGCGCTCATCAGCCCCAGGTAGGCGATGAGCTGACCGACCGTCAGCTGGTTCTGCTCCACCAGGTACGCCCCGTGCAGGAGCGCCGCCGCGAGGGCGAGCGCCAGCAGCAGGGTGGGCAGGTAGAGGGCCTGGGCGCGGGCCTGGCGCACCGAGGCGTCCCGGTAGGCCGTCGCCCGCTCGACGAAGCGCTGCTGCTCCGCACGCCGGCGTCCGGTGGCCTCCACCGTCTCCATCGCGGAGATGGTCTCCGAGACGTGCGCGCTGAGCTCGCCGAAGCGGGCCCGGGTCGCGCCGGCCGCCGGGTCGAGCCGGCGCCCGTACTCGACGAGGGACAGCGCGAACAGCAGCAGGAACAGCAGCGGCACCAGCAGGAGCCGGGCGTCGATCAGTCCGATGAAGACGATCGGCACCAGCAGGCCGAGCAGCATGTCGATGGTGAGGTCCAGGCCGGGGGACAGCATCAGGTTGACCGTCTGCGCGTCCCCCGTCACACGGGCCGAAAGGTCCCCGACCGGGCGCCGGTTGAAGAACTGCTGGCCCTTGTGGAGCAGCGACGAGAAGAGCGTGGCGCGCACATCGCGTTCGAGGCCGCAGGCGTACGCCTCCAGCGAGTACGTCGCGATGAACCCGGCCACACCGCGCACCGCGACCAGGGCGAGCAGCACCACCACCATCGTGTCGAACCGGCCCCGGTCGGGCGTGTCACCCAGCAGCGCGTCGAATGCCGCGCCGATCACCAGCGGGGTCGAGGCCGCCAGCAGGTGCCACAGCACCGTGCCGCCCAGGTGGGCCGCGATCCACCCCTTCGAACGGGCCAGGTGCGACCGCAGCCAGCGGCCGACCCGTTCGTCGGCGCTCGCGGGAGGAGCGGGGCGCCGCTTCGTGGCCGTGGTCATGGGTTCTCCAGAGGGGGGAGGTCCGAAACCGGACCGGTGGCCTGCAGGTATCCACTGCGGACCAGTTCGTTCAGGTACGAGTGCAGCAGCGGCTCGTCGAGCGGCGGGCAGTCGACGCCCGCCGCCGCGTACGCCGACCGCGCCGCGCCGGCTGCCGGAACCGCGGTGGCGCCCGGGGCCCCGGCGGGGCCTTCGAACAGGGTGAGGAAGGGGAACAGCGCGTTGTCCCACGAGGACCGGGCCGACTCCCGCAGGGCGTCCAGCCAGTCGGCGTAGGGGACGACCCGCAGGTCGTACCCGTGGGCCTCGACCCATTCGAAGACCGTGGTCAGGCAGACCGGTTCGGGATGGGCCAGATCGAAGGAGCCGGGCTCCTCGGCAGGGCACAGCGAGAGCGTCAGCAAGGCGTCGACCACCCGGTCGACCGGCACCAGTTGGACCGGAAGGGGCAGGTCGGGGCAGCACCCCACCTGCACACTGCCCTTGATCATCGCCCAGATCAAGTCCTTCGCGTTGCCGATCCCCGTCGCGCTGTGGCCGCCGACGTAGTCCGGCCGGTAGACCGAGACAGGGACGCCCCGCTCGCGCGCGGCCACCGCGAGGTGTTCGGCCGCCCACTTGCTCTGGTTGTAGCCGCCCGAGACGGGCGCCGCGGAGTCGACGCCGGGCTCGGGCACCGAAGCGGTGGACACGTGGTGGACGGGGATGCCGCCGCCGAGCGCCGCCAGCCGCAGCACTTCGGCCGTCCCGTCGACGTTGGCGGCGCGCAGCATCCCGTACGGCAGCGTGAAGCTGACCCACGCGCCGCTGTGGTGGACGGCGTCTAGCCGCTCGGCGAGCTCGGCGAAGCGCTGCGGAGCGAGGCCGAGCAGGGGCTCTCCCAGATCGCCCGCCTCCACCACGATCCGGCTGCTGTCGGGCTGCGGCAGCCCGTACGAGGCGAAGGCCTTCAGCAGCCTCTCCAGACCCTCTTGCGGGTCCTGGCACCGTACGAGGCAGTGGACCGTGGCCGAGGTGCGGTGCAGCAGCCCGTCCAGGAGATGGGCACCGAGGAAGCCGGTCGCTCCTGTCAGTAGGACCGCCTTCGGCGCTCCCGTCCGGGGCCGCGCCCCGTGCGGCTCGACCCGGATCGCCGGATCCAGTACGGGCACCTCCAGCGGGCCCTGCCCGGACGCGGCCGACGGGGTCCCGGAGGGGGGCCCGGACGGAGCGGGCGCCGACACGGCGAGGTCGACGCGGCGGGCCAGCTCCTCCACCGTCGTCGCCTCGAACAGGGTGATCAGCGGCAGGTCCACGCCGAAGGCGCGGCGCAGCGCGAAGAGGACCCGCGGCACCAGCAGGCTGTGTCCGCCGAGCTGGAAGAAGTCGTGCTCGGCGGTGACCTCGTCGGCCCCCAGCACCTCGGTCCAGATCTGCGCCACGCGCTCCTGCGTGGCGGTGGCGAACACGGCGGCGGGCCGCTCGGCCGCCTCTGCCACGGGTGCCGGAGCGGGCAGGGCCTTGCGGTCGTGCTTGCCGTTCGCGTTCAGCGGCATCCGCTCGAGCAGCGTGATGGTGGACGGCACCATGTAGTAGGGCAGTTGGGTGCGCAGATGCTCCTGAAGGGCCTCCGGGCCGGGGCTGCGTCCGGCCCGCGGCTCGACGTAGCCGGCCAGGCGCCGCTCACCTTGGGCGTCCTCCCGGACGATCACGGCGGCGGCCTGCACGTCCGGGTGCTGGCCGAGTACCGACTCGACCTCCTCCAGCTCGATCCGGAACCCGCGCAGCTTGACCTGCCGGTCCACCCGTCCCAGCACCTCCACGTCCCCCGTGGGCAGCATCCGCGCCAAGTCGCCGGTGTTGTACAGGCGGGCGCCCGGCCGGTCCGAGAAGGGGTGGGGCAGGAAGCGTTCGGCGGTGAGCGCCGGGCGCCCCACGTAGCCGCGGGCCAGGGCCAGGCCGCCGATGTAGAGGGTGCCGTTCACGCCGACGGGCACGGGCTGGAGCCGGCTGTCGAGCACGTAGAACTCGGTGTTGGGCAGGGGGCGTCCGATCGGCACCGGCTCCTCGTCGCCCCGCTCGGGCATCGGTGTCTCGAACAGGCCGCTGTCCACGGTCGATTCGGTGATGCCGTACGAGTTGACCAGACGGGTGCCCGGGGGGCACAGCTTCGCCAAGTTCCAGTAGTCCCGCATGAACCAGATGTCCGCGCCGACGGCCAGCACCTTGAAGTTGTCCAGCAGCCGCCCCTGCTCGGCCACATGAGCGCTGAGCAGGCGGATGACGACCGGTACGAGGTCGGCGAAGTCGATCCGCTCCCGCTGGAGCAGCGCGTACAGCCGCGCCGGGTCGAGCAGCGTCTCGCGGTGGCACAGCACGAGCGTGCCGCCGGAGCACAGTGCGCGGACCATGTCGCCGGTGAACACGTCGAAGGCGATGTTCGCTGCCTGGAGGTGCCGGTGCACCACCGTGCCCAGGCCGTAGACCCGCTCCCAGGAGCGGAAGGCGCTCATCAGGGCACCGTGGGTGAGCATCGCGCCCTTGGCGCGCCCCGTGGATCCCGAGGTGTACACGAGGAACGCCAGGTTGTCCGCGTTCGGTTCGGCGTACCGCACCGGCGTACCGGCGGACGGCTCGCCCTCAGCCGCACCGGCGCCCTCGGCGAGCCAGTCGTCGAAGTGGCCGACGCTCACCCCGTCGGTGAGCCCCGGTATCGAGGCCACCACGTCGTGGCGGGTCAGGAGCAGCCGGACCGAGGCGTCCGAGAGCACGTACCGCAGGCGGTCCACCGGGTGCGCCGGGTCGAGCGGCACGTACGCGCCGCCCGCCTTGAGGACGCCGAGCACCGCTGCCACCGAGTCGGGGCAGCGCGGCGCGCACAACCCCACCCGGGACTCCGGGCCGACGCCGAGCGCGCGCAGCCGGGTGGCGATGATCCCGGCCCGCCGGTCGAGTTCGCGGTAGGTGACCCGGTCCTCCCCGTCCACCACCGCCACGGCGTCGGGGGTGGTGCGGGCGTGCTCCTCGAACAGGCGGTGCACACAGGCGTCGGGGGCGACCTCGACGGAGATCCGGTTGTCCCGGGTCAGTACCTCGGCCCGCTCCGGCTCCGAGAGCAGCGGCAGCCGGGAGAGCGGCAGACCGGGATCCGCCACGGCACCGGCCAGCAGCCGTTCGAAGTGGTCGGCCATCCGCTCGATGGTGGCGTCGACGAACAGGTCGACGTTGAACTCCCAGTCACAGCGCAGCCGCTCGCCCTCGTCGACCACGTCGAGACTCAGGTCGTACATCGCCGTGGCCCGGCCCTCGCCGCTGAACGGGCTGATGCGCAGCCCCGCCAGGTCCAGCGTGGCCCGGGGGACGTTGTGCAGCGACAGCATCGTCTGGAACAGCGGGGCGCGGCTGAGATCCCGGTCCGGCTGCACCTCCTCGACCACGCGCTCGAAGGGAACGTCTTGATGGGCGAAGTCCGCCAGGCACGCCTGACGGGTACGCGAGAGCAGCTCGCGGAACGTCGGGTCGCCGGCCAGGTCCGTACGCAGGGCCAGGGTGTTCACCAGGAAGCCGATGAGCGGCTCGGTCTCCGGCCGGTGGCGGCCGGCCACCGACGTGCCCACCACGATGTCGTCCTGGCCCGAGTAGCGGTGCAGCAGGGCCGCGTATCCGGCGAGCAGCGTCATGAACAGGGTGGCGCCCGCAGCGCTGCCCAGCTCCCGCAGCCCTGCGGTCACCTCGGCGGACAGGGTGAAGGAGCGGGTCCGGCCCGCGTACGTCTGGACCGGCGGGCGGGAGCGGTCGGTCGGCACCCGCAGGCTGGGCAGCTCGCCGCGGAACCGCTCGCGCCAGTGCGCCAGCCCCTGGGCCACCCGGCCCGCCGCCCCGCCCTCGAGCTGCTCGCGCTGCCAGTGGGCGTAGTCGGCGTACTGGACCGCGAGCGGCGGCAGCGGATCGGCGCCGCCGCCGAGGAAGGCCTCGTACAGGCGGCCGAACTCGCCCGTCAGCACCGCCATCGACCAGTCGTCGGTGATGATGTGGTGCAGGTTGATCAACGCGACGGTTTCCCGCTCGGTGAGCGCCACCAGCGTCACCCGCAGCAGTGGACCCCGGGTGAGGTCGAACGGTGCCCGGGCGTGCTCCGCCGCGAGCCGGCGCACCTGCTCCTCGGCGTCGTCCACGCCGCGCAGGTCGACGATCAGGGGCTCCCACGCGTAGGTGTCCGCCGGGGCGATCGTCTGTACCGGCTCCCCGTCGACCGAGGTGAAGGTGGTCCGCAGGGTCTCGTGCCGCCTTACCAGGGCCTGGAAGGCCCGGGCGGCCACGCCGAGGTCCACCGGACCCGACAGGCGCAGCGCGTACGGCATGTTGTACGCCGTGTCTCCGGGACCGAGCTGGTCCAGGAACCACAGGCGCTGCTGTGCGAAGGACAGGGGGGCGCCCGCGCCCGCCGGGCGCCTGGCGATCCCGGCCGGCGTCGCCGCGGCGCGCTCCTTGAGCTGCCGCATGAGCAGGGCGTACTTGGCGGGGGACTGCTCGCGCAGCCGCCGCAGCCGCTCCGAGGTGTCGCTCATGCCGCGCCCTCCCCGTTCGTGCCGGCGAAGGAGGCGAGCGCGGTGGCCGCCGCGCCGGCAGCCTCCAGCAGCTCGGCCGGACCCGTCCAGTCGAGGTGGAGCCGTCCGCCGCGCAGGTGGCTGACGACGGCCAGCGGGTACGGCTGCGGTCCGAACGGCGCCACGAGGTCGTGGTCCGCGGAGTTGGCGGACCGGAGCGGGCCGTCCTCGGGGAACAGGTTGTCCAGGTCGCCGAGATGGCCGAGCCGGACCACGGCGGCACCGGAGGGCGCCGCCACGGGGACGGTGAGCAGGGCCCGGACCTGGCGCACCGCGGCGCCGGGCGCCGCCTGCGGGTCCGCGGCGAGCGCGAAGACACCCGCGGCGAGCTCACCGGTGTGGTCGGTGACGCCCAGCAGCACCGCCGGCGCCGGGAACCCGCCGGTGAGGGCGTGGGTGACGGCGGCGGCCACGGCCGCGGCGACCGGGGCGTCGCCGCGGACCAGGGCGGCGGTTCGCTCCGCGTCCAGGACCGTGCGGTGCGTGGTGGCCGGGGCAGTGGCCTGCGTACCGGCCGGGGGAGCCCACAGCGCCCCCTCGTACACGGCGGGGGCGGCCTCCTCCGGGGCCGGGGCCGGGCGGGCGGGCTCACCGGTCAGGGCGACCCGGCCCCCCTCGGCGAGCTGGCGCAGGGCGCTGCCCAGGTCCGTCAGTAGCCGCTGCCAGCCGGGCAGGTCGGCGGCCAGCTCGTGCACGACCAGCAGCAGCCGGGGAGCCTCCTCACCCCGCTCGACGAGGGCGGCCTGCACCAGCGGCCCCCGGGTGATGTCCAGGCGGCCGCGCAGCCGCTCGGCGGCCACCCTCAGCACCTTGGACTCCTGTGCGCCGTCGTGCTTCGACACGTCGAGGCGGGCGACCGGCACCTGGCCGATCGGACCGGCCGCCGCGCGGCGCCAGCCGCCGTCGTGCCGCTCGAACGGGGCGCGCAGCGTCTCGTGGCGCATCAGCAGTTCCAGGACCGCCTTCTTCACGGTGTCCGGAGCGATGCCCGAAGGGAGCTCCAGCAGCAGGGCGCGGGCCCGGCCCGCGAGCGCGTCGCCGTCCCCGGCCAGCAGCAGCCGCTGGGCCGCGGTCAGCGCCGTCCCGGCCACCGCCGCGTCGGCCGTCCCGGAGCCTTCCGGTCCCGACAGCCGCTTGCCCGACGTGGGCGCCGGATCGGGCAGCGCCCGCCGGTCCACGGAGCCGGCGGCGCGCGGCACCTCGGCCACCTGTACCCAGTACTCGGGGAGCAGGATCTCCGGCAGCCGCGCGGCCACCGCGTCGCGCACCTCGGCGGGGCTCACCGCGTCGCGCGGCACGTAGTACGCGGTCATGCGCCGGCCGAGCTGGCTGCGGTCGCCCGGGTCGGTGTACCCGATCTTCCCGAGCATCGAGCGGACCCGCCCGATGTTGACGGGGGTGCGCAGCTCGGCGTCGGCCTCGTCCTGCGACAGGTGCCCGAGGCGGACCTCCCAGCGCGTCGGGGACTCGTAGTTGTGGAACCCGCGCTCCAGCTTGTGCACGTACACGCCGACGTCGTTGATCATGCAGTTGGAGCTGCAGAAACCGGTGTCCTTCGGCGCGGACCACAGCGATTCCCCGCTGGTCAGAAAGGCCCGGATGTCGTCCTTCGTGACCTCGGAGAAGCGGTAGTAGTCGATGACCTCCACCCGGTCGAGCACTCCGTCGGTCAGCGAGGACCCCACCTGGTGGTAGACCTTGCGGCCGACCTCCAGCTGGTGCTCGATGCGCTCCCGCTCGAACTCGCCGTTGCGGTAGAACCACAGCAGCCGCTCGTCGATGATCTGGCCGCGGGAAAGACCGGTGACGATGCTGGGGATGCCCCGCTCGTGGGCCAGTTGGTTGCTCAGGTCCAGCAGCGAGCGGAAGCAGCCGTTGCACACGCTCTTGTTCTGCTGGAGGCTCTGGAGGAAGATCCGGTTCTGGTCCGCCCGGGTCATCGTCACGTGCTCGATGCCGAGGGCCTTGGTGATGCTCTCGACGTTGTCCAGGGCGGTCTTGGAGATGAAGCCGTTGTCGAAGGTGAAGGTCATCACCTTCAGCCCCAGCCGCACGAGCTGGTGGAGCACGTACGTGGAGTCCTTGCCGCCGCTGAACAGCAGCAGCGCGTCGTACTCCGATCCGGCCGCCTCGGCCCGCTCCCGCACGAGGCGGACGAACTCGTCCACTTCACCGAAGTAGGACAGGATGCCCTTCTCGTGGGCGGCGTACATGACGCACAGATCGCACACCCCGTCCTGGTCCAGGACGGTGCCGGGGTAGCCCGCGTCCATGCCGCAGCGCACACAGCGCTCGGCCGGAACCGACTCGACGGCCGTGCCGTGGAAGACGACCGCGCAGTCGGCGATCGGCTCGTAGTCGATCAGAGCGTCCTCGATCTGGCGCTCCAGCAGGCGGATCTGCTCGGGGTCCAGGGAACCCCGGGTCTCCGCAGGGGTCGTGGTCATCTCAGTTGCCGCCGTTCTGGGTCAGCAGTCGCTCGGCGTCGTCCTCGGTCACGTCGTCGAGGTCGGCGAGCAGGTCGTCGAGGTCCGAGCCGCCGGCCAGCAGCGCGTCCTCGATCTCGAGGGCGAGCGCTTCGATGGTGGGCGCGGCCAGGAACGTCTGGAGGTGGACCTCCACCCCGAACTCGGCGGTGACCGCCGCGAGGAGCCTCATCACCAGCAGTGAGTGGCCGCCGATGGCGAAGAAGTCGTGCCGGACGCCGGGATGGGCGACCGGGAGCAGTCCCGCCCAGATCGCCGCGAGGGATTCCTCGGTGGCGGTGCGGGGGGCGACGTGGTCCTGGGCCGCCTCCTGCTGCGCGGGCAGCGGAGCGGGCAGCGCACGCCGGTCCACCTTGCCGCTGATGGTGCGGGGCAGCTGGTCCACGGGGACGAACACCTGCGGGACGTGGCCGTCGGGCAGCCGGGGCGCGAGGTGGGCGCGCAGCTCCTCCGGTGCCACGGGCTGCGCCGTTTCGACGAACGCGCACAGGTAGAGCGGATGTCCCGCCTCGTCCGGTACCACGACCACGGCCGTGTCGCGGACCGCGTGGTGGCCGCGCAGAAGGTGCTCGACCTCGCCGAGCTCGACGCGTACGCCGCCGAGCTTGACCTGCTGGTCCCGTCGGCCGACGTACTCCAGGCTGCCGTCCGCGAGCGTCCGGGCGAAGTCGCCCGTGCGGTAGACGAAGTCCTCGGGGTCGTCGCCGAGCGGGTTGGGGATGAACGCGGCGCGGGTGGCGTCGGGCTGGTGGAAATAGCCGAGCGACATGTACGGCGTGCGGATGTGGATCTCACCGACGGCGCCGGGCGCGCAGGGCTGGTTGCGGCCGTCGAGGAGGACGACGCGGGCGCCGGGCATGGCCTTGCCGATCGGGATGCTCGCCCGCTCGGTGTCCGCGGGGGTGACGAAGTGGAAGGTCTTCGTCATGGTGGTCTCGCTCGGGCCGTACAGGTTCAGGAGGGCGATGCGCTCGCCGTACCGCTCGAACCACTGGGCCGCGTCGCTCGGCGCCAGCGGCTCGCCGGCCAGCGCCATGCAGCGCAGCGACGCGAGCTCCGGGCCGCCGGGCGCGGCGATCGTGGGCAGCAGGCCGCGGAAGACGGTCGGCACGGTGTGGACGAGGTCGATCCGCTCGGTGTCGATCCAGCGGGCCAGGGCCGGTCCGTCGAGGGTCAGGCCCGCCGGCGGGACGCACACGGTACCGCCGGTGGTCAGCGGTACGAACAGGTCGCGCAGGATCGCGTCGAAGGCGGGCGAGGCGAGCTGGGCCACCCGCCACCCCGGCTCCACACCCAGCAGTCCGCTCTCCCAGCGGACGAAGTGGTCGATGCCCTGCATCCGGCCGACGATGGCCTTGGGCTGCCCGGTCGAGCCGGAGGTGAAGAAGATGTACGCGGCGTCGTCCGGGTCGGGCTGGTGGATGCGCTCCGGGGCCTCGCCGGCCGGCTCGGCCGACAGGTCCAGCCCGACCCGCCGGGCCAGCGGCAGCGCCTCGTCGAGGATCTCCCCGGCCCGGTCGGCGGCGGACGTACCGACGATCACCCACTCGGGCGCGGTCGCGGTCAGCATGGTGCGCAGCCGCAGCCGGGGCGCCGACAGGTCGACGGGCACGAAGACGCCGCCGGCCTTCAGCACGGCGAGGACCGCGACGACCAGCTCGCGCCGGTCGTCCGCCAGGACCGGCACCACGCAGCCGACCCCCGCGCCGGACGCCCGCAGGGCGACCGCGAGTTCGTCGGCACGGGCGTCGAGCTCCGCGTACGTCAGCTGTCCCTGCGGGCACTCGATCGCGACCTGCTCGGGAAAGCGCTGGGCGGTCTGCTGTACGAGACCGTGGACTGCCTGGAAGGCCATCGAGCTTCCTCCATCGATTGGGGCGGGTACGGCGCCCCGGGGTTCATGCGTTGTCGGGAAGTGAAAAGGTGTCGAGCAGTACGCCGAAGGTCAGCACGGTCAGCAGGAGGTCGTCCCCGAGGTGCGGGTGGACCTCGTAACCGGGTTGCCGATACTGCTTCTTGAGGAGCTCGACCACGTCCGGGTCGAAGTACCCCTGCCGCTTGATCAGGTCGTAGGACAGCAGGTCCTCCACCCAGTCGACCCCCTCGCGCAGCAGCGCCGGGCTGCCCTGGGCGCGAAAGCCGAACTTCTCGCGGTGGATGATCTCGTCCGGTACGAGCCCCCGCGCGACCTCCTTGAGCGCGTACTTCTCGGTGCGCTCGGTCACCTTGAGGCGGGGCGGGACCGTGGTCGCGAAGCGCACCAGGTCGGGGTCCAGGAAGGGGTAGCGCGCCTCGACCGAGTGGGCCAGCGCCATCCGGTCCCCGTGGTCGGAGAGCAGGTGGTCGGTGAGCCGCAGCTTGAAGTCGAGGTACGAGCGCTGGTGCACCGGATGGCGTCCGCGCAGCATCTCCGGGTCGACGACCGGCTCCGCCAGGCAGTCGATGCCGGCGAAGGAGTCGCGGACGTCCGGCGCGTAGAGGTCGAGCTTCGATTCGCGCCAGGCGTGGTAGTCGCGCTCGTAGAAGAGGTGGGGATCGCCCCACATCAGACGGCGCAGGTCGTCCTCGAACGGGTCGCCCGCGGCCCGCCGCCCGCCGAGGTCGAAACGGTAGCCGAGGTAGCCGGCGAACAGTTCGTCGGCGCCCTCGCCGGTCAGGATCACCCGGGTCCCGGACTCCCGGACCGAGGCCGACAGGGCCATGGAGCACGTGTTGTACGTCTCCTTGACCGGGCACTCGGCGTGCCACACCATCCGTCGCAGGTCGCCTGCGATGTCCGCGGGGCGGAAGGCCGTCTCGTGGTGGTCGGACCCGAGGTGGCGCGCCATCAGCCGCTGGAAACGGGACTCGTCGATGCCCCGGTCGGCGAAGGAGATGGAGAACGACCGAGGGGTCGTGCCGGTGCCGACGCGGTGCACGAGCGCGCCGATCAGGGAGGAGTCCAGGCCGCCGCTCAGGTAGTAGCCGACCGGCACGTCCGCCTGGAGCCGCCTGCGGACCGACTGCTCCAAGAGATCCCGCAGCGTGTCGATGTAGTACGCGTCCGGGTGGCCGCCCGTCTCCTCGCCGTCGAGCGGGTAGTCCAGGTCCCAGTACTTGGCCGTGCGGACCTTGCCGTCCTCCACCAGGAGGTAGTGGCCGTTCTCCAGGCTGCTGACCCCCTGGAACAGGGTGCGCGCGCCGACCGTGCCCGGAAAGGTGAGGACCTGGTCGAGGCCGGTCAGGTCGGGCCGCCGGGCGACCGCGGGGTGCTCGATGACCGCCTTGATCTCGGAGCCGAAGACGAACTGCCCCGCCGGCTGCGCGTAGTACAGGGGCAGGATGCCCATCTGGTCCCGGGCGAGGAAGAGCCGCCGCCGCCGGCTGTCGTGGATCGCGAAGGCGAACTGGCCGTTCAGCCGCTCCAGGAGACCGGTTCCGTGCTCCTCGTAGAGGTGGACCAGGACTTCGACGTCCGTACTTGTGGTGAACCGGTGGCCCTTGGACTCCAGTTCGGACCGCAGCTCGCGGTGGTTGAAGATCTCGCCGTTGCAGACCATGGCGATCGAGCCGTCCTCGTTGAGGATCGGCTGCTCGCCGCCTTCGAGGCCCACGATGCTGAGCCGGCGGAAGCCCATGGCCACGCCGTCGCGCACGTACCGGCCGCCGGAGTCGGGGCCGCGGTGAAGCAGGGTCGCGGTCATCCGGTCGAGCACGCCGTCGTCCTCGACGGCCGCGCCCGGCAGGTTCACGTATCCGGTGATGCCGCACATGGTCAGACCTCCTCGAGATCGTCGTTGAAACCGGCGGCACCGGCGTACGCCTCGCCCAGGGAGAGCGCAGAGACCGGGCGGTCCGGGTCGGCGCAGGCGTCCGTGAGCAGGGCCAGGTACTGCGCGGCGATCCGCTCGATCGTGGCGCGGTCGAAGAGCTGCGTGCTGTACTCCAGCTGGCCGCGCAGCTCGTCCTCGAACTCGAAGAGGTCGAAGCGGATGTCGAAGATCGAGGTCGACCGCACGTCGTCCAGCCGTGTCATGGTCACGCCCGGCATCTCGGCCCGGCGGCGCCGCGCAGGGATGTTCTGGAGGATGAACATCACCTGGAACAGCGGGTTGCGGTTGGCCGCCCGCTCCGGCTGGAGCTTCTCCACCAGCGCCCGGAACGGCAGGTCCCGGTGCACGAAACCCGCCAGGGTCGTGGCACGGGTGCGGCTGAGCAGCTCGCGGAAGGACGGATCGCCGCCGACGTCGCCGCGGATGACGAGGGTGTCGGCGAAGTAGCCGACCAGCGGGCCCCATTCGGGCTTGTCCCGGTTGCCGACGGGCGTGCCCACCAGCAGGTCCTGGCGGCCGGTGAGCCGGGAGAGGAGGGACACGAAGCCGGCGAGGGTGACCATGAACAGGCTGGCCTTGTTGGCGCGGGCGAGCGTGACCAGCTCCGCGCGCAGGGCCTCGGGCACCTGGAAGACGTACCGGTCGCCGGCGAAGCCGGCCACCGCCGGACGCGGCCGGTCGGTGGGCAGGCCCAGGTCGACGGGCGCGCCCGCGAGCTGCCGGGTCCAGTACGCCGCCAGTGCCTCGCCGCGCGGTCCGGCGAGGCGCTCCCGCTGCATCCGGGCGTAGTCGGTGAACTGCGCCGTGAGCGGCGGCAGGGTGACCTCGGTGCCGGTCACGAACCCGGCGTACAGGTCAGCCACCTCCTGCAGCAGCACCTGGAGCGACCAGCCGTCGGAGACGATGTGGTGGATGACCAGGGCCATGATGTGCCGCTCGGGGCCGGTGCTGATCAGCGCCACCCGGAAGAGCGGAGGCCGCCCGAGGTCGAAGGGGCGGTGCACGGCCTCGGCGAGGACCCGCTCCGCCTCTGCCTCGCGCTCCGCCTCCGGCAGGTGCGTCAGATCGGTGACCTCCAGCGGCAGCGGCACCTCGTCGGCCACCACCTGGTGGGGCACCCCGTCGGCGCTCACCACGTACGCCCGCAGCATCTCCTGCCGACGGACGACCGTCTCCAGGGCCCGGGTCAGCAGCGCGGCGTCGAGCCGGCCGTCGAGGCGCCACATCATGGGGGAGTTGTACGAGGCGTTCCCCGGGTCCACGCGGTCCAGCAGCCACAGCTGCTCCTGGGTGACCGACAGGGGGGCGCCGCCGCGCGGGTCGTGGCCCCACTCGGAACTATCCGTCATGGTGCTTCCTTGCCGTTGCCAGAAGAGTGTCCAAGGCGGTGCCGGGATCTTCCGCGACGGCAACGAGCACGTCGGTGATCTCCGCGAGCAGGGCGGTCGCCGTCTGCTCGGTGCAGCGCGTCAGATCGTGGCTGAGCAGCGCGCGCAGGTCTCCGTCATCCTCGTAGAAGACGAGGTCGAGGTCGTAGAGCGTGTGCGGGTCGTGGTTGAGCAGGCCGGCGGTGAGGCCGGGGAAGGCGGGGGGCACTTCGGGGGTGCTCTGGTGTGAGAACAGCACGTTCACCAGGGACTGGAAGCCTGCCCGGCGCCGCGGCCGCAGCTCCTCCACGATGCGCTCGAAGGGCAGCTCGCGGTGGGCGTACGCACCGAGCGAGCTACGGCGCACCAGTCCCAGCAGATCACGGAAGGTGGCCGCGCGGGACACGTCGGTGCGGACCACGAGCAGGTTGACGAAGAAGCCCGCCGCGGACTCGAACTCCGGCCTGCTGCGCAGGGCCGCCCTGGTGCCGACGGCGATGTCGCTGGCTCCGCTGGCACGGTGCAGCACGACGGTGAAGGCGGCGAGGAGCAGCATGAACGGGGTCACCCGCTCGCGCCGCCCCACCTCTTGCAGTGCACGGTGGACGGGGCGGGGGAAGGTCGTCCACTGGGTCGCGACGGCCCGACCGGTGCCGGCAGGCCGGGTGTCCGGGGTGGCTGCGGGGGCGAGGGCGGGGAGCGGTTCCAGACCGGCCAGCTGCTGCTTCCAGTAGTCCAACTGCCGCTTTGCGCCCGCGCTTTCGGCCCAGGAGCGCTGCCAGTGCACGAAGTCGGAGAACTGCGCCGTCGGCGGCTCCAGCCCGGCCGGTCCGCCGTCCAGCTCGGCCGCGTACAGCGAGGCCAGTTCCGGGAGCAGGACGTTCCACCACGACCAGGCGTCCGAGACGATGTGGTGCAGGGTGATCCGCAGGACGTGCTCGGTGGGGGACAGGGTGACCACGAGGGCGCGCATGGTCGGCCCCTGGGCGAGGTCGAAGCGCCGCCGTACGTCGCTCTCGAGCAGCGCCGCCAGCTCGCTCTCGCGCTCCGCCTGCGGCAGGTGGGCGAGAGAGACCACCGGTACGTCGAGGAGGGTGTCGGCGCCGATCTCCTGCACCGGAGCGCCGTCGACGACCGGGAAGGTGCTGCGGAGCGCTTCGTGGCGCCCGCGCAGCTGCGCGAGCGCACGCGTCATGGCCCCGACGTCGAGCGTGCCGGTGAGCCGGAAGGTCATCGGGTCGACGTAGACGGGGGATCCCGACATCCGCTCGAGGAACCACATGCCCAGCTGCCCGGGGGTCAGTGGGTGCCGGACACCGTTGAGGGTGGTGCTATTCGGCACGCGCGCCGCCCTGGGCCCGGGCCGTTCGGCCGTTGGCGGCGGCCTCCCGGGCAATGGCGCGGAAGAACTGCGGATAGCTGGGGGAGGTGTGCTTCGCGTACGACAGCGTCAGATCGTGGCGCTCGCGGAGCTGGTTGATCGGGACGACCATGGCCGCGTGGTGCTCGATGTGCAGGTTGTTGCCGTTGGTGTACCAGGTGCTGAACCAACTGCCGGTGATCGAACGGGTGTTGCGCAGCACGTCGGTGCTCGTGTTGTCGCACATGATGTGCTCGGGCAGTTCGACCAGGAAGTGCAGGGGTACCGCGACCAGCAGGGGAAGCAGCCATACCCACACCACCAGTTCGCCCTGGCCGAGCGCGATGAGCGCGACGGCCGCCAGGATCGGCAGCGCGAACAGCTTGTATTCGGCGACCACTTCGCGCTTGCGGGCCTCGGCGATCTGCCCGGTGTCGTACGTCCAGGAGCCGGTCCAGGCGCGCACGATGTCCGCGGCCGCACCGCCCAGCCGGCCGAAGGCCAGGGCCTCGCGGACCAGGGCCCCCCAGGTGACGGGCTGACGCGAGTCGAAGCCGAAGAACTCCGAGTCCTGATCGGTGCCCAGGTAGCGGTGGTGTTGCAGGTGCCGGACGCGGTAGTGGCTGTACGAAACCAGCATGGGAACGCCCAGGGGGACGCCGGCGATCCGGTGCCAGCGGGCGCGCCGGAATGCCGAGTGGTGCAGGCACTGGTGCTGAAGCTCCAGCCAGTGTGCGTACATCGCGCCGATCAGTACGACGCCGAGCACGCGCAGCGGCCACGGTCCGGCCAGCAGCGCGAGCGCCGCGCCGAGCACCCAAATGGCGTATGCGACAAGGAGTTTGAAGATAAAGGTCCGCTCGTCGGCGGCGGTGACCTTAGCCCGCCGGAACAGGTCCTGCGGCGACGCTGTGCTTGCGTCGGAAGTCATGTGGCACCTTCCCCTGTGGCAGCCTCCTGCGAGGTCGCTGCAGCAGCCGGGGCAGGCGTCAGCGACCTCAGTGTGGATGAGGCACGAAGTTTGGAAGTGGCGCCCGTCGGCCCCGAGGGTGGGGGAGGGCGTGCGCGTGGATGAAGAGGCGTCGAACGCGTCGAGGGCGTGCGGAAGCGTCGAGGGACCGCACTGGATGTCCCGGGACCCGCGGTCGGCTGCGACCGCCGGCAGACGTCTGCGGACCGACTCGCGTGATGAGCCTGTGATGGGTCAACAGCCGTTTGTTACCCGGGAGTTGGGGAGAAGAGGGGTCGGCGGAAGCGGAATGCGTCGGAGAGCGGGCCCGCTACCGCGGAAGGTTGGCGACGAGGCACGCCGCCTGGGCGGAGGCCGTCGGCTGCTCGAACAGCTGGTTGAGCAGCAGGCCCTCGAGCTCGAGGGCGGAGTCCTGGTCGATGCCGTGCGCGGCGAGGAGTCGCCCGATGCTCTGGAGCGCGAGCAGGGAGTAGCCGCCGAGTTCGAAGAAGTCGCTGGTCTCGGCGTCGATGAGGCCGGGCTCGATTTCGAGTACGTCGGCCCAGATGTCCGCCACGACGGCGGTTACCGCCGGCAACTCCGCCGCGTACGCGGTCGTGTCGTGCGGTGTAGTGCTGCTGTCCATGCCCATACGGATCCCCCCGTAATGTGAATGAGTGTCAACGGAAGAGCCGGGACGTGCGTGGATGGTCATTTCGACACGCCCGTCGACCGGTTGGCGCCTTACAGTTGGAGCAACCCCCGTATCCAAACATGCTGTCGAGCCGGTTTGCAAGGTTCCGAGGTCCCCGGTTGCGTCTCGCCCCTGGCCTGCGAAGACGAGGGCGGGTGGTGCTGGGCGCGCCTCGGTTGCGAGGGTCGGACGCTGTGGTACTGTCACGGCAGCGTCGGGGGCTCAAGCAGTTTTCAATTCTTTTGCAAGCTCGGTAATCGACGCGCTCCCTGCCGGTCCCACGCGACCTGGCGATCAATCAGGAGCGCTCTTCAAACATTCTGCGCCGGGGACCACGAGTGGTCTTCTCCGGGCATTCCCAATAGGGCTGGACATCGTGATTCCGCGCGCCTTGGCCGGGATCTGCAGGGGGCAGTGCCTTGATACGAGTCGACCATCAACCGACAGCCCGCAGGGGCGCGCCGGCGCCACCGCGGACACTGGGAGTGCTCGGCGGCATGGGCCCCGCGGCCACCGCCGAGTTCCTCCGCCTGCTCGCCCTCGCTGCCCCCGCTGAATCGGATCAGCAGCATCCGCGGATTGTGATGCTCTCCGATCCCGGTATCCCGGAGCGGACCGGCGCCATTCTGGCCGGCACCGACGAGCCGGTTCCCCCGCTGCGAAGCGGAATGTCCCAACTGGCTTCGTGGGGCGCTGATTTCATCGCCGTCCCGTGCAATACGGCGCACGCCTTCATCGACCGGATCGTGCCCGAGATCGCGGTGCCGGTCGTACACATCGTCGATGCGACCCTGCGCGCCGCCATGCGGGCCAACCCGGAAGGCGGCTGGCTCGCGGCGACCACGGGCACGGTGTTCAGCGGCATCTACCAGAAGCGGGCGGCCGACCTCGGCTACCGGCTGCTGATCCCCGAAGAGCCCGAGCAGGGCGACATCCACGAGGCGGGCGTACTCGTCAAGGCGAAGCGGCCGGACCGGGCCGGGGCCGTACTGGCCGCTGCCATACGCCGGTTGTGGGAGCGGCACGACCTTCCCGTCCTGGGTGCCTGTACCGAACTTCCCCTCGCCTACGCCGCCGCCGGGCTGCCTGAAGAGCGGTCCGTCTCCAGCCTCGCCGCCCTGGCCGCCGCGTGCGTGGACATGCTCTACACCCCGCAGGCCACGGTGGCCGGCGGGGCGAGGAGTTGAGCGGTGCGCCGCGGAGCGGGCTACGGCCGTTCGGCCGACCCGCCCGCCAGCACCAGTTCCGCCAGCTCGTCGGCGCGGGCGAACCGCACGTCACCCCGGGAGAGCGCGAACTGGATGAACTGCTCCAAGGCGTGCAGCCGCGAGGGCCGGCCGGTGAGGAAGGGGTGGACGGTCAGCATGCACAGCGATCCGAAACTGCGCATGGCCTCCAGCTCGGCGGTCCACAGCTCGACCACCTTGGAGGGCGCCTCGATCAGCTGCCCGATGTTCGGCTCGGGCAGGAAGGCGTACTGCTCCCAGTCGTCCAGCAGCCACTGCACCGGCAGCTCCGCGAGGGTCGAACCGCCGGTGCGCATCGCGTAGGGGCGGTCGTCGTCCATCAGTGAGGAGTCGTAGCGCACCCCGAATTCGCCGAGCAGATCGAGGGTGAAGCGGGTCATCTCCCAATTCGGGGCGCGATATCCGACCGGCTCCACCCCGAACTTCGAAAAGGTCTTGAGGCTGCGCTCGATCTCCTCGCGCTGTTCGCTTTCGGAAAGGTGGACCGGGTGTCGGTGGGTGAATCCGTGCATGGCTATCTCGTGTCCGCGCTCGGCCACCGTCTCCATGACCGAGGGCCACCGCTCGGCGCTCACACCGGGCACGAAGAAAGTGGCGGGAAGGCTGTAGCGATCGAGCAGGTCGAGGATCCGAGGCACCCCCACGCGGGGTCCGTAGGCCTGGTGGGACATGGTCGTCAGGTGGTTGAGGTAGTGCTCGCCCCGGGCGAGGACGGGGGACTCGGCGTCGACGTCGACGCTCAGGACCACGACCGCGGAGGCCCCCTGCAACCAGTCGCCCACCGGCGCCCGCTCCGGCCAGTCGACGGTCGGAACCTCGATCTCTTCTATCACTGATAAACCCTTTCCAGGTGAAATGGAAGGCCGTTCATGCGGCTTTCCGACGATACTCTAGCAATGCGCGAAGAAAAAGGAAGACGCGTTCAGATGGGAAATCCAGTGAGTGATATTGCGGCGACCGACGGACAGTTCCGAGTCGTGGTAAACGACGAGGAACAGTATTCGGTGTGGCCGGTGGACCGGGAGATACCGGCCGGCTGGCGCGACGCGGGGAAGCAGGGCGCCAAGGACGAGTGCCTCGCCCACATCGAAGAAGTGTGGACGGACATGCGCCCCCTCAGCCTGCGCGAGCAGCTGTCTGCGGGTGCCCCGGACACGGGGGCCGGATCATGAACCTCTCCCTGACGATCGCCGGCGAGGCCGTGCCGGGCGCCGCCCTGACGCCGGTCGAGGATCCGGCAACCGGCCGCCACTTCGCCGACGCGCCCGCCTGCTCCGCCGAGCAGCTCGACGCGGCCGTCGCGGCGGCCGCGGCGGCCGGCCCGGACTGGGCCGGCCGGCCGGCCGACGAGCGCGCGAAGCTCCTGCGCTCCTGCGGTACGGCCCTCGGCGCCCACCTGGACGAGGTGGCCGCCCTGTTGAGCAGCGAGCAGGGCAAGCCGGCGCCCGCCGCCCGCGCCGAAGTCCAGCTGTCGGCGGACTGGTTCTCCCACACCGCCGACCTGCGCCTCGGCGTGGAGGAACTGGGCGACGACAGCGCCACGATCACCCTCGAGCGAGTGCCGCACGGGGTCGTGGCGGCGATCGCGCCGTCCAACTTCCCCATCATCCTGTCCGTCTGTAAGTTCGCGCCCGCGCTGCTCGCCGGCAACACGGTGGTGCTCAAGCCCTCTCCGGAGACCCCGCTCTCCACCCTGCGCATGGCGGAGGTGCTCCGGGACTGCCTGCCGCCCGGCGTGCTCAACGTGGTCGCCGGCGACCACGCGCTCGGCGAGGCCCTCACCTCGCACCCCGGCATCGACATGATCTCCTTCACCGGGTCCGTCGCGACCGGCCGCGCCATCGCGCGTCAGGCCGCCGGACACCTGCGCCCGGTGGTCCTCGAACTCGGGGGCAACGACGCCGCGATCGTCCTGCCCGACGCGGACGTCGCGGCCATCGCGCCCGCGCTCTTCCACGGCGCCATGGTGAACAGCGGCCAGTTCTGCGCCGCGATCAAGCGGATCTACGTACCGCGAGCGAAGGCCGGTGCACTCGCCGAGGCGCTCGCCGCCCTGGCGGACGCCGCTGTCGTCGGCCCCGCGAGCGACCCGGCCTCGGTGTTCGGCCCCCTCATCAGCCGCGCCCAGCTCGAGCGGGTCGCCCGGCTCGTCGACGACGCGGTCAAGGGCGGGGCGCACGTGGTCACGGGCGGTGCACCGCTCGACGGTCCGGGCCACTTCTACCCCCCGACCGTGGTCACCGGGCTCCCCGAGGGTACGGAGCTCGAACTGGAGGAACAGTTCGGCCCGGTCATCCCGGTCATCGCGTACGACGAGCCGGCCGAGGCCGTGCGCCGCGCCAACGCCACCCCTTACGGCCTCGGCGCCTCCCTGTGGGGCTCCGAAGAGGCTGCCCAGGAGCTGGCGCCGCTCCTGGACAGCGGCACGGTCTGGATCAACACCCACGGGGATCTGCGGCCCAACGTGCCCTTCGGCGGTGCCCGTTGCTCGGGCCTGGGCGTCGAGTACGGCTACTGGGGATTCCTGGAGTACACCCGGATCAAGGTCCGCAACAGTGCCTCACAGGGGGAGCGATGAGAGCGGGGATCCGCCGCACGGCCGGGATTCTGGGTGCCGTGTGCACCGCAGGCGTCACGCTGTTCGTCTTCGGGGCCGGTTTCGGGCCGGTGCCGGCCCTCGGCAAGGCGCTGTCGCCCGGCGGCGGCGTCTGGCAGTCCGCCGAGGACGCCCGCACCCCCGGCAACGAGCGGCTTCACATCCCCGGGCTGTCGAAGCCCGTGGACGTCTCGTTCACTTCGGACGGCGTCGCTTCGGTACGGGCCTCCTCGGACGACGACCTGTTCGTGGCGCAGGGCTACCTCGCCGCGCGCTTCCGCCTCGTCCAGATGGACGTGCAGCGCCGGCTCGGCGCAGGCCGGCTCGCCGAACTCAACGGCCCCTCCGGAATCGATTCGGACGTCTTCGAGCTGTCCCTCGGCATCCGGCGTACCGCCGAGGCCACGTGGGCGGCCACTCCACGCGACGGCAAGGCGGCGAAGGCGCTCACCGCCTACGCGGCAGGCGTCAACGCCCGGCTGGACGAGCTCGAGGCCAACGGACAGTGGCCCACCGTCTACGGCCTGACCGGAGTGCGGCCCGAACGCTGGTCACCGGTGGACAGCCTGACCGTCCAAGGCGTGCTCACCCAGACGCTCAGCTTCGACTCCCGGCCGCTGACCTACGCACTGCTCAGCAGCTCCCTCGGCGCCGAACGGGCCTCGGAGTGGTTCCCGGTGCTGCCGGCCAACGAGCAGCACCCGTACGCGCCGGGCCCGTACCAGAACCTCGGTATCGCGCCGCTGCCCAGCCCGAACGCCAACGCCGCCGAAGCCGGGGGCCACACCGGAACGCGCGCCGACGGCTCGCCCGCGGCCCCGGCCGCTCCCACCGCCCCCGCGACCTCGGCGACCCCCGCGGTGGCAGAGACCGGCAAGGCGTCCGCCGAGGCCGCGACCGCCATCCTCACGAGCATGGCCGGACTCCCCGACACCACACGGCACCTGTACCCGAACAGCAACGCATGGGTGGCCAACGGCCCCAAGGCCGGCGACGGCGCGCTCCTCGCGGGCGACCCGCACCTGAAGCTGTCGCTGCCCTCGTACTGGTACCAGATGTCGCTGAAGTCCCCCGGCTACGACGTCAGCGGATCGAGCCTGCCCGGCATGCCGGCCATCCTCATCGGCCGGAACGCCGACATCTCCTGGTCGCTGACGGCCGTTCAGAACCAGTCCACCTTCTTCTACCGCGAGAAGACCGACCCGGAGCACGAGGACGCGTACTTCTGGAAGGGGGCCTGGCACCCGGTTCAGAAGATCAAGTACACCGTTCCGGTCCGTGGCGGCGCCCCCGTCCCCATCGAGGTGGACCTGACGGTCCACGGCCCCCTGCTCACGAAGAAGGGCGAGACCACCGCCGTCGAGTGGATGGGCAACCGGCCCTCCCAGAACCTCACCGCCCTGCTGAACCTGAACACCGCGAGCGACTGGAACGGCTTCCGCAACGCCCTGCGTGACTGGCAGGCCCCCGCCCAGAACTTCGCGTACGCCGACCGCAAGGGCAACATCGGCGTGATCGCGCCGGGTGCCTACCCGCAGATCGCCCAGGGCGACGCCCGGGGCCCGCTCCCCGGCACCGGCGAGTCGGACGTCGTCGGCACCATCCCCTTCGACGCGGTCCCCCAGGTCTACAACCCCCCGTCGCACCTCCTGGTCACCGCCAACCAGCGGCCCGTCGGCGCGGACTACCCGTACTACATCGGCCCCGCCTCGAGCTTCGACACCGGCTACCGCACCAACCGCATCCTCGGCGAGCTCACCAAGGCCGAGACGCACACGGTGGACGCCTTCTCGAAGCTTCAGAACGACGTCACCGACGAGCTGGCCCAGCGCATGCTGCCCAAGCTGCTCGAAGCCCTCAAGGGCGCCGAGCTCACCCCCCAGCAGGAGGCCGCCCGCAAGCTGCTCACCGAGTGGAACGCCTCCATGGACGCCCAATCCCCGGCGGCGGCCGTCTGGTTCGCCTTCTACGGCGGGTACGTCTCCGAGGTCTTCCAACCCTGGTGGGACTCCGCCAAGGTCCCGGTCGAGACGGACCCGGCCGGCCTGGACCTGCTGCGCACCCCCGTCGCGCTCATGCAGAACCTGGAGAAGTGGACCCTGACCGACCCCGGCAACGCGGCCTTCACGCCGCCGGGCAAGCCGGCCCGGACCTCCACCGATGCCATGCGGGCCGCCTTCACCGGTGCCGTCGCCTTCCTCGACGGACGTCTCGGCAAGGACCCCGCCGGCTGGACTTGGGGCCGGATCCACGAGCGGGTCATTCCGTCCCTGACGGGAGCACCCGCGCTGGGAGACGGGCCCTACCCCGCCGGCGGTAGTCCGTGGACGGTGAACGTCGCCGAGAACGGCCTGACGTCCGACTACGGCCCGAGCCTGCGGATGGTGGTCGGCTGGAGCGCCTCCGGTACGGCCGACGCCCGCGCGGTCTACCCGGGCGGCCAGAGCGACCATCCCGCGTCGCCCTGGTACAAGAACCTCGCCCCGTACTGGTGGAAGGGCGAGCTCCGGCCGCTGCGCACCGCCGACGAGCAGGGCAGCGGGGACATCCAGTGGACGCTCCGGGCGGAAAGGTGACCGACATGACCACGACCGAGACCCCGCACGACCCAGGCGCGCGGACCGTGTCGGAGCAAGCGGAATTCACCGCTTCTCCCGCCCCGGTCACACGTCGGCGGGCCCTGAGGGGAGCCGTGACGATCCTCGGCGGCGCCGCCCTCGTCTGGCTGGGCACCCTGGCCGCGATGTGGTTCCTGCCGTTCCTGGTGGGCGCCGTGACCGGCGTCGTGTCCACGTTCACGGCCGGTGGGCGCCCGCGCGGCTACCTCGTCGCGTCGTGCGCGGCGGCACTCGGCTGGGCGCTGCCGCTGGGTGTGCAGGCCCTGGGCGGAGCGCCGGTGGGGGAGGTGGCCCGTACGACCGCCGCCCTCGCGGGCCTGCCGCCGCTGGCCGCGGTGGCGTTCGGACTGACCTTCCTGGTCGCTGTGGTCCAGGCGCTGGCCGGCGTCTGGTTCGGACGCACGGTCGTCCCCAGGCGCCAAAGCCGTGCGACGCCCGCCCAGGCCGCCACCACGATCTGATCGCCGCAGTCGGTCACCCCCCCCACGGCAGAAGGGAACCACGAGATGGCGCTGTCCCTCATCGGCAGCAAGATGGCCACGCTCTCGGGCCTGCGCAACATCATGGAAGACATCGCGGTCAGCACGGCTTCGGGTCCGGCGGACTGGCTGAACCTGGGGATCGGCAACCCGGCCCCGATCCCGCAGGCCATCGCGGAATGGCGGAGCCTGACCGAGCAGGCGCTCGCCGAGGACTTCGCCTCCGCCAGCTGCCTGTACGGGCCATCCCGCGGGGCGCCGGTGCTCGTGCAGGCGATCACCGATTACTTCAACGACCGCTACGGGTGGGGGATATCACCGTCGAACGTCGTGGTCGGCCCCGGGAGCCAGATGCTCTGCTTCATCGCGGCAGCGCTGTTCTCGGGGCCGGGGGAGCCGCCGGGAAGCCGCCTGAGCAAGGTCGTACTGCCGATGGCACCCGACTACACGGGATACCAGGGGCTGGCCATGCACCCCGGAGGCATCACCGGGGTGCCGGCGCAACCGGTGGCGGAGGAGGGCAACTTCTTCCGTTACTCCTTCGACTTCCCGGCCCTGGAGCGTCAGGACGACATCGGCATGCTGCTGCTGTCCAGCCCCGGCAATCCCACCGGCCGCACCGTCGACGCCGCAGAGCTGGACTTCCTGACGGGCCTCGCCGCCCGGAGGGATGTGCCGCTCCTGCTCGACCACGCGTACGGCGAGCCCTTCCCCCGGATCGGCCTCACCCAAGTATCACCGACCTGGCATGAGCACGTCATCAACTGCTTCACCATGTCCAAGGCGGGACTGCCCGGCGAGCGGGTGGCCTTCGCCATCGGCGCGGAGCACTACATCAGCCCCATGGTGTCGTTCCTCGCGAACTCCGCCCTGCACGCGCCCCAGCTCGCACAGACGGTTATCGCGCGCTCACTGTCGACGGGCCGGCTGGACGCGCTCGTCTCCGAGGTCATCAGCCCCTTCTACCGTGAGCGGCGGCTGATGGCGGAGAAGATGTTCCTCGAGCTCATGCCGGACGGCGTGGACTGGCGGATGCACTCCGGGGACGGCGGCATGTTCTGCTGGTTCTGGATCAACGACAGCCGCTTCGACGACAGGGAGTTGTACGAGCGACTCAAGCGCAAGAGGGTGTTCATCGTCCCCGGCCGGCACTTCTTCGTGGACGAACCGGCGGCGCCTTCCCAGGGATCGGGAGCCCACCGCACCCAGTGCTTCCGCGTCAGTCTCAGCCCCGACCTGTCGGTGCTGGCGCGGGGCAGCGTACTGATCGCCGAGACCCTCCGCGAGATGTGCGGCGGAAGCTGAGATCGCCCCGGCAGCAGGTACCGAAGTCTCGGAACCTGCTGTCGGGGGTAGTGATCCGTCTTGTCGTCGGCTCCTTGTTCCTGCCGGTGCGGTCGAGGTCCCGGCGCCGACTTCCGCCCTCGGGTACGTCTCGACTGGTCGTCGCCGGGGCAGGGAGCCGGGGCGCGGGAGGGGTGCTGCACTGCCCTGATGGTGCGTCGGAAAAGTCAGCAGCAGGTCAGCATGAGTCCTGAAAGACCTGGGGAGAGCTGACCGAACTTGCGAATCGTTGTAGTCTGCGGAGACCGCCCTTGACCTGCGGGAAGCAGGCAGGGAGCAGACAAATCGGGAGTTTCCTCATGCTGCGCACCATGTTCAAGTCCAAGATCCATCGGGCCACGGTGACCCAGGCCGATCTGCACTACGTCGGCTCCGTGACCGTCGACGCCGATCTGCTGGACGCCGCGGATCTGCTGCCCGGGGAGCTCGTCCACATCGTGGACATCACCAACGGTGCGCGCCTGGAGACGTACGTCATCGAGGGGGAGCGCGGGTCCGGGGTCATCGGGATCAACGGGGCCGCCGCGCATCTCGTGCACCCCGGCGACCTGGTGATCCTCATCAGCTACGCGCAGGTCGAGGATGCCGAGGCCCGGGTGTTCAAGCCCCGCGTCGTGCACGTCGACGGCGACAATCGGATCGTCGAACTGGGTGCGGATCCGTCCGCCCCGGTGCCGGGAACCGACCAGGAACGCAGCCCCCACGCCGTGGCGGTGGCAGCGGCCGAGGCGCAGCTGGGCACCGGCTCCGCGCTGCGGTGACGGGGCCGGGCCTAGGCCGTCTCTTTCGGATCTTGCCGGGCCCGCGCTGCCCGGCACCGCACCTCGCTGCGTTGTCGGAAGCGCCCCAGTACGTCCAGTACAAGGACGCTCC